>NZ_JBNDYG010000038.1:0-209530 GCF_049893405.1 Paenibacillus sp. Dod16 | reverse complement strand
CTTTGTATTTCCTTATCCAATCATTAACCGTGTTTTTATGGACCCCCAGTTGTTTTGCCTCATGGTTAGGATTGGATTCATGTTTGCAAGCAACGCCTCACAACCTGAATCTTGATTTCATATGAAATCGGGCTTCTTTTGGACATTACAAAAACTCCCATCATAGGTAGAAGTAGAATTTCATTTTTTCTACTGTCTACTATGATGGGAGCATATCACTAAGGTAACGGTCTGTTTCTCGACCTAACTCCTGTGGCCGACTGCTCTTTATGCAGTTATTGTGCTTTGGAGTCGTGTTCCAGCACGGCTCCTTACTTATTCTCGCCTCAGTATAACTCAATTTATAACACTTTTATAGGTTTTGTTTGTTTATTTTTATTCATATAAGGTCTGTAATGCAGTCTGCTGTAATATCAGTTAACGTTCTTGTATCTGCGAACCCGAGAGACTTAAGGCGCGAATACGCCGGGTCCGACGAACTTAGCCTAGCAGGGTAGTGAGCTAATTCAGCTTCTCTGTTGCCTCATCTTGCGAACCAAGGACAAGGCCCGCAGCGTGGATACGATGTTAAGTACAAAAAAGAGCCTCACACAAGTTGTATAAACTTATGTGAAGCCTCCCTTCTACTTCATGTTTCCTACGACTTTCACTCTCAGTCTCGTCGCATTTCCCGGATGATAAGCCAGCGGGGTTTCTTCCACTTCCACGAGCTCCACCGTAGCCGGATCAGCGCCAGCCAGCACCGCCTGCTGCACGGCTTTTTCTTGCGCATCTTTTAATGAATCCTCACGTGGCTCAGTAGAATAGATATAAATTTGTTCATATTGTCCACTGATTTGAGCAATACACGCGCCAATGGCGTTGGCTACGCCCCCGTTCTCAGGCTTAATCATATGAGATACCCCGCGAATCGTATCCGGTATAACGACACTGCCGCCGCCTACCAATACAAGCTCAACATCTCCCGACGATGTCTTCATTTTATCAATGGCCTGTTCAATGATGGTTGCAATTTCAGCTTGCACCTTTTTAGCGAAGTCTTCATCCAGATGCGCTACCAAGCTCTTATCCCCTACATCCGCGAGACCAAGCCGTACGGCAATGTCTGTTGTAGTCAGCGTATGTCCGCCAAAGACCAGCGCTTCCTGTCCAATCTTGTATCCTACGCTGTCAGGTCCTACCGTGATTTTACCGTTCTCCGAACGCACGATGCTTCCGCCGCCTAGTCCAACGGAGATAATATCCGGCATGCGGAAATTCGTGCGGATATCGCCAACCTCGACTGCAACCGAGGATTCTCTTGGGAACCCGTCCTGCAAAACCCCAATGTCCGATGTAGTCCCTCCCACATCGAGAACCATCGTATCTTTGATCTTCGCCAAATAAGAGGCACCGCGTATGCTATTCGTTGGCCCGCATGCAATGGTTAGGATCGGAAATTGTTTAGCGTAATCGATCGACATTAAAGTACCGTCATTCTGGCATAAAAACACCGCTGCGTCTGTGATGCCTTCTTCTTCTAACGCCTGCACAAATCCTTGGGTAGTCGTTTCAATAACCTTGCACAATGCTGCATTGAGTATGGTCGCATTTTCCCTCTCGATTAAACCGACCGAACCGATCAGGGAAGAACAGGAAACAGGGAATTCCGGTCCATACACTTGATGGATGAGATCTCGAACCTGTAGCTCCTGATCATTTTTAATGGATGAAAACACACCAATGACGGCGATGGACTCGACACTGCTCCCCCATTCCTCTAAAAGAGCTTTAATTTCGGCTTCGTCGACTCATATTCATATCCGCCATGAACGAGAGCATATTTACCCGACAGCTTCCGAACCATATCCTCAGGCCAGGACGTGTACGGCGCAACGGAAGCCGTTGCCGGGTAACCCAGACGAATGACGCCGACTTGGGCCAGCTTTTTGCGCTCAACAATGGCATTCGTGCACTGGGTTGTACCTAACATGGCATGCGTGATTTGGGTTTTATCCATATTCGATTCCTGCAGCAAATTCCGGAGCGAGGTTTCAATACCCGTTCTAATATCTAGACTTGTTGGTGATTTCACCGCATGAACCAGATGATAATTCTCATCCAAAATGATGGCGTCTGTGTTGGTGCCGCCTACATCGATCCCGATTCTATACATTCTCAGCCACCGCCTTTTTCACCATTTCCTCAATAGGAACGTAATCGTAATCATATCCGAAGTATCTTGGTCCTGCCGTCTGGATTCCTTTTTCCGTTCTCCACTTATCATGAGCGGGCAGTCCAATAACCCGTACGCGTTTACCGTATTTCAGGCTCTCCGTAGTTACAGGCGACAAGGTTTCGTAATCAACCAGACAGATCAAATCGGGGGTCATCGCTATAACTTGACCGTTCTTTTCGGCAACCAGGTTTTCATTTTGAAAATGAACCTTCATCACTCCGTCTTTATGTGCCTCGATTCCATCGAGATGCATTTGACCGAGGTTAAAACCGCCCTTGGTTTCCCGGATGACATCCACGATTTTACCTTGGAAAAGCTCATAGCCGGACACAAGGTTCAGCAGCTCTTGAAGCTTATCGCCTGCGTCCCGATTCTTCGATGTAATGATCTCTCCAATCTGTTCGGAGAGGGTCACGATATGATGAACGCCGCTTTGCTTCATTTGAGCACCCGTTGCCGGGTACAGACTTACTAAAGCACTGGCGCCCATTTCAACCGTGGCCGCTCTGGCGAGCCGTTCCGTCCACTTATTATCAATGGTCTCAAAGATGCCGATATTCCCTTTTTCATCCGTAATCGCCATCGGTGTCGCCGGAATGCCGTCCAGGTTAAACGTCACCATTTGCAGCTCCGGGAACGCCCGCCCCATACCGTCACAGTCGATCAGAGGCAATCCCAGCTGCGCCGCAACAACGATGGGAATCATGGAATTGACGCCTCCCGCTTCCATCGGAAACGTGCCGGCGATCTGTTCTTCTCCCAAGTAATTTGCTAATTTTTGGAAAACATTAACAAACTCGTCCCCTCTAGGGAATTTCTCCACTAATACGGATGGCGCCCCCATCATCGCGGCCGGAATGAAAAAGTCCTCATCCTCAATCTCATCGACTGAGCATAGTTTTACAGGACCAAACTTCTCAATGGCCGAGAGAGCCATCAATTTACCGATGTAAGGGTCTCCCCCTCCGCCGGTTCCCAGAAATGCTGCGCCAACGGCGATGTTTTCAACAGCTGCTTTATCTAAATATCTCATTCATGATTCCTCCAATATAACGGTTTTCTGAGCCGATAAACGATAGCCTGCATAATACACGACAAAAGAAATAACAATCCCGATCAACGGCTGATTCGGTACTTGCGGCAAGCTTGGGAACAAGGATAACACAACAGGGGTACTAGCAATCACCGCACCCAACAGCCAGGAAACGACGCCCAGTGTATTCACGCCTTCGACCTCATGCCAGCGGCTTTTATCCCCTCTTCCAAGCATCCAGTAAGATGCGATCATCACGCCTGCAACCGGTGGAATCATAGCCGACAGGATGGACATGATCGGAGTGAAATAGTTCAGTATACCGACGACGGCCAATACGGTCCCAATGGTTCCCGCGATGCCGACGGCCCATTTTTCTTTTTCCTTCGATACGTTGAACACGTTAATGAAGGCAAATCCGCCTGAAATCGCGTTCACGAGGTTGGTCTTCCACGTAGCCAGGATCAACACCACGCCGCCAACAAACGGAGTCGTAATGCTCAAAAAGGTTGCTGTAATATCGCTGGCTTGGTAAGCAATCGTCAGGACAGCCCCTGCACCGATCATCAGCAAGCCTGCCGGAACAATCCCGATTAGAGCCGCTTTCAGGACATCGGACCGTTTTCCAGAAAATTGCGAATAATCTCCCGCGATGACTGCACCCAGGGCAAATGAACCCAGCGTTACCGCCAGCCCGTCCGTAAAGCTCATCGCTCCCTCAGGCTTATAATGCTGAATGATCTGCAGGGAGTCACCGGTCAAGGCTTCGATAAGACCAAATATGCTGATTCCCACCAATAAAGGAACGGCGATATAACTGATCACCCGCAGCACTTTAACGCCATAGACGGCCGATATCACCATCACGAAACCGCATATAAGAGATGCCAATGGCACCGGCATGTTCACTCCGGTCTTGGCTAGCAGGTCTGCCAAGGCTGCGCCGCACACATTCGCCTGGATCCCGAACCAGCCAAGACACGCAATAGCGAGGATAATCGACAGAATCGTACGAGACCCTGTTTTGCCGAATACCTGAGCTGCGACCTGAACGGTCGGCTTTCCTAAGTCCGTGCTTTGAATGCCCTGCAAAATCATGAGCAGTACAATGATTGCGTAGCCTGCCAACGTGACGAGCAGTGCTGTGGATAATCCCATTCCTGCGACAAGCGCATTCCCTACCAACAAACTCGGGATGCTAATGACCGCGCCGGCCCAGATGATTCCGAGACTGAACCAGGATTGATGCTCTTTAACGGCTTTCATATGATCCCCCCTAATCTTGTTGGTTCGAATATTTGTTTCTTATTGTAAAAGATGAAGCAGGTCAGCGTCTTTTTCAGATAACAAAAAAAATCCGATGTTTTTGTCTTATTGGACAAAACATCGGAACTTTTTTAGTTATGGATGAGACGGTAGACCATGCAGGCCGTATAAACATCGTACGATTCCGAATTGATGGTCACTTCATATCCTATGAGCTCGCAAATTTTTTTAATGCGATATTTCACCGTATTTTTGTGGACGAACAACAGCTTGCTGCAGTCATCCATATTCCCCTTCGCATCCAGAAGAAAAGTCATCAGGGTGTTCAATGCGTCAGGGTCGTCCATGATAGGCTCCAAAACGGACAAGCATTCTTCCGTCATCTCTTCCCCTTGTTTGCTGAGGTCTATGGCCCGTTTCATGGAACGGACTTCAGCCGCGGTGTATAGTTTGCGGTTATGATAGATGCGGTGAACCTCTTTAGAGACTCCGTTTACGAGCTGGTACATACGGCGTACGTCCTGGGTGTTCCGCATCCTCGGAGAATAAACGATGCTTGATATTTCAGCGGTGAGACTCGTGGTTTCGATATATTCTGCTGCGATTTCAAACTCATTGTATTTATATGAACAATTCCCTAGCAACACAACAACGCAGTGATCGATCGTTTGAATGACCGCGGTTTTATAATATTGCGAGAGATGCGCTTTCAAGTCTTCCCTTATCCTTC
This sequence comes from Paenibacillus sp. Dod16, assembly GCF_049893405.1. Lineage (NCBI taxonomy): Bacteria > Bacillati > Bacillota > Bacilli > Caryophanales > Paenibacillaceae > Paenibacillus > Paenibacillus sp. Dod16. The sequence continues at coordinate 204,283 of NZ_JBNDYG010000038.1, read as the reverse complement.
TTTCCTCCGACAAATCCCGGATGTAAACGAGCCACATCATTTGGATGGCGGAAACGTCAATATGGAGCAAACTGGCCAATCTGCGCATTTTTTCGCTTTCATCATTCACGATGGCTTTAACCAAAGCGTATTCGCTGACCTCGTTATGCTTGTCTCCCCACAAATTGATGGCCACCTGCACCACCTCGCTGACTTGCTCCATCGTCTTCGGCGGCAGCTTCGTATTCTCTTTAATGAGAAACAGGTAAAGGATCTCCCCGTTTTTTTGATGCACACGTTTGTATTCAACAAAGCAGGACGAATCCAGTTCGCCTTCTCCTATTCTGTCATTCAAAATGGAGGGCGCCATGGACCGGATTAGATTCGCAACATCGAGCGAGGAATTCCGCGGCCACATGACACGATTGATGATATCCAGGCTGCTGTTTGTCAGAACGATGTTCGCTTTCATCCGGTCCGACAGCAGTTTAAGGGTAATTTCCACGCTCCGCAAATGTTCCGGCAGCAGCGAGACCTTTTCCAGTGATTCATTCACGAAATGCTCATTTACATTCTGATTGCTTACGATGGCCTCCATGACTTCATAAATAACTTCATTATACCTAAGAGAGTAATCGTTTCTCGGCATGCAAATGATAATAAAATTCAGAGATTCGGCCAGCTCGAGCACTTCATCGGCTATATCTGGCATGATAATGCCAACATAGTACAAAATCAATCCCACTTCACCAAGGTCATGCAAATATTGAACCGTTTTGCATTGCTGCTCCACGCTGTCCTTAATGGAATAAAAAGAGCTAATGACCAGTTCTTCGGCATACCATTCTTCTTGAACGGTTTGAATAATTTGCGAGAAGAAATTGACATCCGCCACCTCTAACACAGATAAAGAGGACACGGTCTGATGAAGCCTGCTTGTTCCAGTGACCACCTGAGCTCCTCTAAATGAAGGCAGCTGCAGTAAATCTTTAACGGTTACCCCAATTTAACCACCACTTTTTTGTTCGATTCATGCTGCTCGTATTCTTCAATCGGTGCGTTCTACATCATTAATGATTATTCATCCAGAAGGAGATCCTCGTAGAAATAGCCTGTTGAAGCCAAACTATGATGCTCGGCATAACGCAGCCTAAATAGGCTCATTAATAATAGTATAACCCTCGTTATGATAAGCAACCAAGTAAGTTCCTTTGCCAACCGGACCGAGAGCCGAATAGCTCGATGCGGAATATGATGTTATCTAAGGGACATGTCCTCCCCGATTTTTTTACATTTCCTTTAAACTTTCCCTTCGTTAAAATACTTGATTTCAATCTCGTTTTTTGCAATATTTTTTAATCCTTCTTGATAATAAGGCATATATTCATCTGCTCTATCAATATCTACCCATTCAACATGACTAATTTCGGATGGTCTAGTTATCTCTTGTTGTCCGCCTGTTATTTCAGCTCTGAAAGTAATAAACACTACATGTTCATCATGTTTTGTTAATATTGCTTCATTGATAGCCACTCACCGTGGACTTTAATATCATATCCTGTTTCTTCTTTTGCTTCGCGAATTGCAGCCGCATCTAAGGTCTCGTTTTCTTCAACGCCTCCACCTGGTAAAGACCAAGTACCGTTTTTGTGATTCTTCACCATAAGGATTTTTGTTTTGTCTTTATCTGTAATCAAAGAATATGCAACGTCTATTCGTTTCATATGATCTTCCCTTTTTTTATGTTTTTTAAGATTTCATGTCTTTCAGTAACGTTCTTGTATTCACGTAATGACCCCGCCTTGGATAGCTCTTATCATAGGCTGGGTCGTTTGTTGTCTGATCATTCCATGTTTTTAATCAACTAAATGTTATGAATGGGAATCACATAATAAAGAGATTCGGCAGAAACATCAAATCCTATTGACTGATAAAGATTTAATGCACGTCTATTTTGAGTAACTACGCTCAAGCGGATTTGAGAGTATTCTTGACTTTGCAAAAGCTTAACTACCCTAGAAAGAATTTCACGGCCATATCCTCTCCCCTGAAATGCGGGAAGCACACAAAAATCATGGATAATGGCAGTATTCATATGAAAATAATTAACTCTGATCATCCCTACTGGTGTCAGACTGTCCGTAGCAATATAAGTAATACGTGAAGGCTCTTCAGTATGGCTCAAATACTTCCTAGTCCAAGACTCTAAATCTCCAAAAGCCTGAGATAAACACTTAATCAAAAACTCTAAATCCTGTTCTTCAGCTACCCGCAAATTAACGTCTGTGAAACATAATTTTGAATCTTCTATGCCCTTGAAGGTCATAGAGAATTCAGATGAACTAAAGCTAGCCCCTAAATGTCTTATACAATCAATACCTGACTCAGAGTTTGATGGAATTCTGAAACGGCAAGTAAGGATGCCATGCATTTGCATCTCCGACGTCGCCCTTTTCAGTAATCCCCGAAAAATACCAGAACGACGGAATTCCGGATGAACCATACTATTAATATTAGCTTCAATCCCATCTGAAGAATACCAGCTTAAAAAACCGATTAACTGATCTTCGTGTTGGCAAAGAAATGCCTGATCTCCATCTATCTCTTTGAGGCTTTCTATCCCCACCCTCAAACTTGACTTATCGTATATCTTGCACAACCGTTCTAGCATTCTGATTTGATTAATCTGATAATTTGAAAAATCATTCATTTTTATAATTTGATATTGTTGCATGTTTGATTGCCCTCATCAAGAAGGAAACACGCAGTTTATGGACGAGTAGGCGTTATCCTTCTAATGTCTGTCCGAATATTCATGATTACCAATTGAACCGCCTCCTTAGTAAGCTATGATTTCATTATTAATGTAAACATGAGAATAATCAACGTTTTCACGATAATCAAGGTTTTTAGGATTAGACTGCTCGATTGAGGATATTAATGCGGTACTTATACGATTTGCGCTATTTCGTATAACGTTCTTGTGTTCACGAAAGGCGCGTTGCGCCGGGACAAAGACTTAGCCACGTAGGGTTGTTTGCTAAATCCGCTTTCTCGAAATTCTCCGCAGACCAATGCCGAACGTCCGCAGCTTGAACATGGTGTTATAGGATGCTTACAAATTCCCCGTTAGTTGAACAACATGGATTAGGAAAACCCTTCCATATTCAAAAAAACATCAATCTTTAGAGTGGAATCATGGTATGACTTATTTTGGTTCGAGCGCAACATACCTCGGTAAATCGTAGCTTATTCTCCACAAGATTCTTTTGCCATATCGATATGTGATGGTCTTCGATGGTTAACTATTTACCTCTTTAACTCTAAATAATTCATATTATAATCTTCGCCTAAAAAATTCATCACTCCAGAAAATCCATTTAATTCCCATTCACCATTTTTGTTTGGAGTAAATATGTATTCTCTTTTCCAATCCTTTAACTTCTCATCATCACCAACATATTTCTCCTCAATGCTTAATCTGGTTTGATTAAAAAACTCATTCTCGAAGTAGCTCTTATAAACGACCGCATTTGTTATGGTTATTCCTTCATGAAAGAGTGTTGGGTATAATGTGTCCTGTTGTACATACATATCTGACTCAGGATCGGAATCCATATCATGAATAAATAATATAGATAGAATATCCTTAGCATGGACTCCAAACTCTTCGGTAAAAGATTTCTCAAATTCCTTATACTCCAGTTTTGACACCTTTTCTCTCAATGCTAAATCAATGATCATTTTTTCCTTCTTCTCAACCATTTCAATTGCAGTGTTTAAATCGAAATCAATGGTTTCTTCTTTTGTCGGCTTTAATTGTTCTGATGATTGACAAGCCGATAAAAACAAAATAACCAGAATAAGTAAAAAGAAGTAGGATTTCTTCACAATTAGCTACGCTCCCCTACAATTACACCCTTCTCTTAATGTATATACATTATAGTTTTTACTAAGTTAGCCGTAGTGCGTAATTCATAATTATAATAATCTCGTAATCAGTATTCATGACGTCCGACGAATGTCGGATGTGTCCGCAGCCTACACTTCCCTGCCAATAACATCCCCTTACCGTTGGCGAATGCTCGATGCGTGAATATGCTGTTATATGACGCACCCAACTTCTTCGAGATACTTTCACACAGCTTTTCTTTTTTATTTTTACTCTATTAACGTATATTTCAGTAGACTTTAAAAAAAAAAACCGTCACTTACTCATTTGTTACCGAGTTGTTCCGCCAAACCGATTAGAAGCCCTTCGGTTCCACGAATGTAGCAGAGCCGATACGAATCCTCGTATTGAACCATTTCGCCAACGAGTTGCGCACCATGCTTAGTAATGAGTCTGGATACCATCTCATCAATGTTTTGAACTGTGAACATGACGCGTAAATAACCAAGGGAGTTTACAGGAGCCGTCCGGTGATCGGATATCGTAGGTGGGGTGAGAAATCGCGAAAGCTCAAGCCGGCTGTGGCCATCTGGGGTAACCATCATAGCAATCTCTACACACTGAGAACCTAGTCCGGTTACGCGACCAGCCCATTCCCCTTCAACAGTGGTTCGCCCTTCGAGGATCAAGCCAATCTCCTCAAAGAAAGAAATTGCGTCATCAAGGGATTCTACAACGATACCTACATTGTCCATTCTTAGTAATTTATTTTTTTCCATAGTTTTTTCTCCTTGTGTACAAATTTCTCACCTGATTTTTTCTCATAATTCATGATAACAATGAAAAATCATTGCTGCCAATCGCCTCCCCGAATCCACATCTAACTTCAGCCGGACTGATGGTCTAATGGCCCGAAACGTGAACATGGTGTTATGCCAATACCCTCTTCTTATTAACTTTCAAATTGTCTTTCCAGTCTTTCCAATGCTCTTTTATATTTCTCGAGTCGTATGTAATCTTGTTCTGAAGGATCTTGTATTCTTGATAAATTCATATTCTCTTTAATATCAGCTATCTTTACATTTCTAGCTATTCGGTTCTTTAATGTTTTATCAATGAATTCTTCATAACTGTCTTCCTTAGCTCTTGTTAATAAATTTATAGCCTCAAGTATCTCTTCTGAAAATCCTGTTTCTCTTAGTTGATCAATTGTTACTTCCGTGTCTTCTACAACGTCATGAAGAACTGCAACTATCTTCTCTTCAATTGTCTCAACCCTATTCATAACTGCTAATGGGTGTAAAATATATGGGTTTCCGCCTTTATCAACTTGGCCTTTATGAGCTTTTAGAGCTATTGAAATTGCTATCTCAATATCCAAAGAGGTCACTCCATTCTTTAAAATACTCCTAGTCGGTGCAGGGTTGTCCGGCTGATGTTGCTGTCTTCTTTGAGTTATATTATACTTCGTTTCTCAAGCTCTATTATTATTTTGTCCGTAATTACATCCATTGGTTCAAGACCAGATACAATTAAATCACAATCGGCCATGACATTTGAATTTATAGCTTGGTATAAATTTCGCACTACGATAAGATATTGAGACAAATATTCTTCGAAGTTTTTTAAAGTTTCACTTGGAGAACACTCAGTATTTTGTATCCCTCTTAAAATCCTACGAGCCAGTGCTACCTCTAATGGAATATCAATACAGACTACAAAATCAATTAGTTCGACCATTCCTTCCCGACCTCTACCGAATGGTTCTTCGACTATAATGTATTTTTCTGATTTTACGATTTGGTTGTTAGGTAGTTTTATGGACCTGCCTTGAACCAACTCATATAAGTCTCTCTTAAAATTTGGGTTTTGAACTAATTTAGGGTCGGCACCTTTTTCCAACCATTCATCAAAATTATCTGGATATTTATTAGTTGAAGCATAGTCATCAAAGTGGAAAGATATTGCATCTACAAGTTTATCTCTTAATTGTTTTGTTAATGTACTCTTGCCTGATCCAGATGGACCACTGACTGCGATGGTGAACGCAGATCTATTCATTGTTTTTTATTCCTTTCTTTTATGCACATTGACAGCAATTTCAGCTAACATTCTTGCATTTACGCCCCCAGCACCTTAAAGGAAATCGGGAGACTTAGATAGCCCTTATCTTACTCTCCCGGTTTCCTGGCCGATGCGTTTAGGTGGTGCGGGGTTGTCCGCAGCCCCTGCTTCTTCGAAAATACTTCTGCGGACCGAGGGCGTGAGTATGATGTGAGAATACGTTGTTATGTAATGTTTTGGTCTTTATCGAATACCTGTATTATTCAATTAATAAATCAAAGCCAGCCAGACCATACATCAAATCGATTTCCATTAAGATCATAAAATCTAAAATTCTTTCGGTTTCCATCATACAGTTTTATCTCTGATACATTTACTCCTCGTTCTTTCAAGGTTTCATATGTCTCTTCTATATTGTCTGATTTGTATGTTAGAATATGCATTTCATAGTCTTTATCTTCCCAGAAATCCGTCTTGTACGTTAGTTTCACATCTTCATTATTATTGACCGTTACCAGCATTATCTCTGGACCAAAACCAAGGTCAAAACTAAATCCTGTCCAATGAAAGCCAAGTTTCTCCTGGTACCATTTAATACTTTCTTCTCGATCAATGACAGGTAAATACACACAATCGATATGACCTACAATATTTTTCATCTTAAGGACCTCCATCAATAGTAAATTTATTTGAATTTGCCCCAATTTCACATAACGTTCCTTGTATCTACGAACCCGTGAGGCTTAAGGGAGCGTATGCGACTGGGTGGCTTAGCCACTTAGCCTCGCAGGGTTGTCTGCATACTCATACTTCTCCGAATTGCTTCGGGCAGACCAAGGGGGCTTGCCCCCGCAGCGCGAATACTCTGTTATGTAATACCGCAGTCCTCTTCGATAAACCTTAAGAAATCTGGTCATTCCACATTTTCGTTACCTCTTCTAATTCTAAGTCCTCAAATTGCATTTTATAAATATCTGGTTTCTTTAATTGATTCAAAAACTCCAAGCCAAAAGATGAATCAAAATGATTCATCATCAAAGTCATTACAAGACCATGAGTCCCGATTGCTATTTTCTTCCCTCTGTACTCTTTTAATATGGGTTTTAGAACTGAGATTGCTCTTTCCTGACAGTCAGCATTAGACTCTCCACCCGGCAAGGTATAATCAGGGTCATTAAAACTCTCTCTGATACTAGACATTAACTTTGCATTTTCAATAAAATAAGATGCAAAATGTCGTTCTCTAAGATCTTCAAATACTTCAACATCTAACTTTAAGTTCTCGGCCAATCCCTCAACACTAAGAATTGCTCGAGTATAAGGACTTGATATAATCTTGTCTATTCCTTCACCTATAAGTAACTTCGTTACTTTTTCAATATCGACCTTTCCTTTTGGGGTAAGCCCTCTTGTTCTTTCATTTCCTTCATTATATGGTGATTCTCCATGCCTAACCATATAGATAATTGTCTTCATACAGGACTCCTTTAGATGCTTTCATTAAATATCACACTGCGATTTCACATAACGTTTGGCATCTGCGACGCGACTCGGCCCGGCTTTAGATAACCCTTATCTTAGGCTGGGTCGTGTGTTGTCTGAATTCCTTCTACAATTACACACCCTACAACCAAGGGGCGAATGCCCCGCAATTGGAATATGGTATTGGACGAAGGATCATGCATCCTTGAAAATACCATCAAAATACTCTCTCCAGTAATCCACTATCCAATCGTTATACTCTCTATATAGGGACATTAACTGTTCTTTTGAAGTAGCGTGTGCGATACATCCTCTGTCATCATACATATGAAATAGTATATTTTTATCTTTGTTTAAGATGTACACGCTCTGTCCTATGGATGGTTCTCTTCCCTGCTCATAATGTGAAATTCCTTCAAGAATTTTCTTCTATGGAATTGAAGAAACCAATCCCTCCAAAACTTTAAAATGAAATTCTATTTTAACCTCTATGCTATTTCCCTCTACATCTTCGTTTTCATCGATATCAAAAAGAGTTTCCTCTTCAATTATCCTTTCTCGGAGTAATTCATAATGAATGCGCTGGTTTCCACGGACTTATCCTGTGCGAAAGTGTCCCGGCAATTGCTTCCTCGCCCATGCTTCTGGGACTAAGGGCGGCTTTCCGTCCCGTAGCGTGAATGTTTTGTTATATGATTTAATAATGGGGGACATCTTCGAATATACTCTCAAAGACTGCCGTCCTATGTCCATATCTATTCCTGACCGTTCATGAATGCTTGTAACCCAATCACCTAAATCATTTAAAGTGAGTATGGACACGCTGGCGAATGCTCTCTCAGTTTACATTCAGAATAATGTCCTTCAGTTCAATCAGAGTCTTGATTCGATAGCTTGCCTGTGAGAAGTCATGTGTTTTGGTGAAGTCGTTATGGACAATAGCACAGTCGATACCAGCCTCCACGGCTGAGTTCAACCCTCTGTTTGAATCCTCTACAACCAGGGTCTCTTCTTTGGTAGCTCCGAAGCGCTTTAGGCCGGTCAAGTATGGTTCCGGGTGCGGCTTGGTGCGCTCGTAGTCTTCGCGAACAAGAACGAAATCCATGAATTGTCTAATCTGGCGCTTTTCGTGAATAAGTTGAAAATCCGCACGTTTTGCAGTCGTCACGATGGCCATGCGGACGTACTTTGACAGTTCGGCTAGAGTTTCAACTACGCCTTCAATCTCTATGGCTTCTGTTCTTAGATATTCCTGATAATAGACGTTGCGGACCTCACGCTGCTTGTTTATGGTCTGTTCATCAATACCTGCAGCACTAGCTTGGGACCAAGTGCCCAATGACTGGGTCATGTCGCGGAGGTATTGATCTTTATCCAAGGTAAATCCAATGTCAGCCAGAGCGCGTTCTCCCGCTTTGTAATACCAGAATTCAGTATCAACCAGAACACCATCATGATCGAAAAGTATGTACTTTTTCATTATTTCGTTCTCCCTTACATATTCTTCATGAGTTCTTAAGTAATCTCGAAATAATATATCGAATAGGTCTTCAATCAGATCTGCCTAGGTTTTTAACAGTCTTTTAAATTCTATGTTTCATTATGTATTGTAGATGTCTTTGAATTTTAACCATATTTCGTACCAAAATGTTTTTTGATTTAAAGGCTTTATCACCATAGTTTGTCCTTCTTTTCTAGTCAAATAAACAGCGTCATCTTGCTGTAAAAGCTCATCATCGAACTTAAACACAATATCTCTACAGTCTTGTTGATACTTTTTTTCTCTGGTTTCTGACCACTCTGCTTTTTCAATAGAATATCTTCTTCTCATCAGCAGGTCCCTTCTGAAAATAGTTCTACTTTTTGAACAACATAGTGTTATCGGATGTCAATGCCTTTCTCGATACCGCTAAAGTTCTTTATACATGCTTCGCTTTGTCATCAGATATTATAGTTTTCTTGCCTTAATCACTAAGGTTACAGGAAGCATCTTCGCTCTCTTGGCCAAATCGCTTTTATCGTCCCGCGATTGCATAATCTCAGCATCAGTTTGCTCAATCAATTGCTCAATTACAAATCCCGCTTTCGCCAGAGCGTTCACATAGGTTGATAGCTTACGATCCGCTAATAATAGCTCACCTTCATCAACAGCTACCGGATACCAAGCTTCATCGAAATAACTCTTCCTAAAAACAAACCTACCATTATCATCAGTAACGCATCTGTGTATAGGATGAGACCAACTGAAAATAAATACACCATCTTTTTTAAGATACGTAGCGATACGGCAAAAGGTACCTTCAAGGTCGGTTGTCCAACCGATGGCATAAATCGAATAAACATAGTCAAAATAATCCGCCGGTATGCCGCATTCTTCTTCCATGGGGGAACAGATTAATTTTGCCGATAGGCCGAGTGACTCCAAATGCTGCGTTGCCTTTTCAATTTGTTTTTCCGATATATCCACAGCCCATAATTCAGATGCGTTGTGTTCCCCTTGATATTGCAAGGATTGGCCGTTGCCGCAGCCGATCTCCAGCAGTTTTTTTCCTGAGATATCGCCAAAGAGCTGGCATTTTTCTTCTGAGATAAACCATCCATAATAAGGAAGTGAAATTGCTCTTAAGAAGTCATTGCCTTTTGTATCCCAATAGAGCCTGTTTGTCTTATGAACAACATTCTTATCCATATTTTCCGAAATGGTTACGCCAACTTCACCATCGCCAATAATGATTGATCTATTTACAGACTTCTTGTCCATGAAGACACCTTCCCCAGAATAGTTTCTAATTCAGATTTGCAATAATATCTATGAACAACCTACAAAATGTTCTTAATATAAGTCCCATACGCTAAACTTATCAGAGAACCCGATAATTACTTCAAGATCATCAGGTATATAATCGTTATCTAAATAATAAGCCGTCAACCTCGCATGCCCTTCTAATACAACTACTCGCGAATTCTCATTCATAGACACAACTATTAATCTTGGAAATACTTTACCGCTCTTGAGAGCTAAGTTGATATCTAGAAATCCTTGATTACTAATTCCAAAGACTTCAATTTGATTCATGATATTTTTCGATGCCTGCAAAGGAAGTCTAGTATTACTTGATAATTCATTCCAATAACTATAGTTGATGTACATTACTTCGTTTAGATCTTGCTTCTCAAAGAAAGCTTTATACCATTTAACTTCTGTAGGAAAATTCTCAAACAAATCCGTATTGCGACCGAACCCCCTTGTCTGACCCAGAATATCTCGTCTAATTTGGTTCTCGGCTTGATCATTCAAATTAGGTTTAATAAGTAAATTCACATCATGGTCTCCAAGTGCATTTAATATTCCTTCCTTAAATCTATCTGAGTTAACCTCTGCAAATAAGAATTCTGCTATTACTTCATCTTCTTGAACTTGACTAACTATCTTCAATTGTTAATCCTCCATAAATATGTTTTGTGCTGATTTCCTATAACGTTCCGTATTCACGACGCAAGCCGGCCTTAGATAGCTCCTATCTTAGGTCGGCTCGTGAGTCGTTCGAGTTATCTTCCATGATTATACATCGGGCGACCAAGCGGTGTAAGCCCGTAGCGTGAATACTATGTTATGTGATGCTCAGTCATCTTCGATTTACTTTCTTATCAGTCCTTTTTTAAATGCAATTTATAAATCTTTAATATGTATTCTTTATCTTCTGAGTCATCATTATATCCTTCTATTGGTAACCCATTATGAAATGGGGACCCTAAAAAATCATCAAGTATTTCTCTTGGATTATTCAATATTTGTATTTCACAGCTAAATGGTAATTTCTTGTTTATGTCAGATATCAGATTAAATCTTAATTGACTTGCCATAATATCAAACCATAAATAAAAATACATACCTCGATTTGAACTAGAGCTTTCTATTTGATCTTTCCGATTCTGTATAACTTTATTTAAAAAATCGTTGAAGTCGTCCGTTGTAATTTGATTAATCAAATCAGGAGAAAGCGAGATTCTCCACATATTTGTTTCAGTTTCCTCTTGAAGATCAGCTTCAGAGGAACCGATATAAATCAAATCGTTTATTATATCTTGAAGATCTTCAAAATATTGTTCCTTACTCATTTGTTGTTCCTTCTTTCTTACAATACCGAGGTTTCATATAACATTCCCGTATTGACGAACCCTCACTGCCTTAAGCGACCAGCGGGAGTGGCCGCGACGCGGTTAGGTAGTGCAGGGTTGTCCGCTGTCTTCACTTCTCAGAAATGCCTCTTGCGACCGAGGTGCCATAAGGCTCCATAACGTGAATATATTGTTATACGATGTCATAGCCCTTCTTCGAATGAAGTAAAATTCCCATTTTATTTTTAGGTTTTATTTCTTATTATTAGGGGTTTTTTTGCATCAATAATAATAGATACCATTCCTAGCCCTTCAATCGAATTCCTTGTATCAAATCGAAACGATTTACCTATTCTACCATCCATTTCATTCCAATAGCTGAAATGAAAGTCCCCGTTTTCATCACAATATTCCAACAACGATACTTCAAACCCCGCGATTTCAAATAATGATACGAAGGTTTTTGCATCATAAACTATTTTGTGAGACGCTGCGGGATGATCCTCTGGTCCAGGACCACCGACTTGAACCATCTGTTGATACCAATCATTCCGGAAATTCTTATCGGGAACTGCACAACGAATATACCCACCAGGTTTTAAAAATTGATAACAATGCTTCGCAGCCATAATACCTTCTTTATACGTTAAGTGTTCCCATACGTGTTCAGCTAAGAGCGCATCAATACTCTCAGGCTCAGATAATTTGTTCCAACTTTCTAATGATAGTAAATTCAACTCATCTTCCTGCGTACTGACCCAACCATCAAATGTTGTTTGTCCAGCTCCAATGACCACTTTCATATAGTTCCACCATCCAATCTTGAATTGACTTACATCACTTAGAAAGTATACTTGACGTTAAATCATTTCATTTACTGTAACTATACTTCCGTTGAACTTCTTCTTTTGAAATTGCTTAAAACAATGTTTGCATATGATTTCCCATAACGTTCCCGTATTCACGAACTCGAGAGCCTTAAGTGACCGCAGGGAACGGGTTGTCAGACTTAGGCTCACTGGGTTGTCCGGCTGACTCTGCTTCTCCGAAGTTACTCGGCCCGGACCGCGGGAGCTTAAGCTCCCGCAGCGTGAATACAGTGTATGCACCGTTACTGTCTTCGAAACATCACCTAAAAACCTTGATCAAGATTCCAACTCTATTTTTTACTTTGGTATAAAAACTCAACTTCACCATCTAGCAAATATCGATATTCAAATAATCGCATTGTTCTTTCCCTATTTCTCTCCCGTATAACCCTGCCTAGGCTTACCGATCCTTGTGATCCAAGGTAATCATTATTAATAAATGTCTTCTCTACGAATTTGGTTTCCCTTAAGTGGTACTGTAACCATTCTTTCTGCGATTCAATTAGTGCTTCTCTTGGTTCTTTATCCAACTTAGAAAGAAGCTTCTTATATATTTGGTTCAACTCTTTATCCCAAATCTCTGTATATTTGCTTTCCAACGCCCCCCATCCCAATGTTGTAATCTCTTTGGAATTTTGAAATTCATTAAATTCCACTTCATAATCATGATCTATAGGATTTCGAAGCATTTCATCATAAAATTCCCCAATCAATTCATAGTCCCCAATGCTCATAGAAAACACTTCATTGTTCGAAGGATCTGATCGACCTTCAGTTATTTCTTTCGATTCTGTTCCATTACCTGTACTCACTACATCAGGAGGCAGTTCAGAATTCATTATTGTTGATTTAGTTTCGCTGTTCAAGGTAGTCGATTGACTAATATTTTGACAAGATGACAACATTATCGCAATAAAAAATAATAAGAGTATCTTACCTTTCATAAATTATCTCCTTAAATATTATCTTTAATAATTACAGTTAATGGCGCCTAACGTTATTATGTTCACGACGTCCCACCGAATTAAGGCTCCTGAGGAGCTGGGCACGATGCGCTTAGTCGGTGCGTCTGCTACTGAAATGCCTCTTCGAATCACATTTAACTTCTGCCGGACCGAAGGCCGAAAGGCCTGAAGCATGAACATTGTGTTATATGCTGTGGCTGCCTTCTTAGAATTTTCCTTCAAATGTCCTTTTTATTGCTTCTCTATCATAGTCTAAGATCCATTTATTGAACTTGGTGTATATATCCTTTAACTCTAAGATTGAGCTTGAAATCACATCACATCCACGATCATCATAAATATGAAAAATAACACCTTTGTTAATGTTGATGAAAAAAACATCATGATGAATTGAAGGTTTTATTCCTACATCTTGGTTGCAAATAGCTTTGAGTAAATTTAGATAGTCTACATCACTTGCTTTACAATTTATTATATATCGATACATACGTATTATTTTCTTCTTCAGGCTCTTCATCACCCTCGACAAAAACATCCGGAATAATAGTGAGTTTTAGATTTTTTAATACGTTTGTTCTTAATGTTTCTACTATAAAGTTTTAACTTCTTAACCTGATATTTATATCTATAAGCGAATAAGGCATTGGTAATAATAAAAATATCATCATCTTTCATGAACAGTGCCCTAAATAAATCAGTTGCTCTACTATAGACCTGCTCCATGTAATGAATCGTATCCAGATCATATAAATTTGGATCAGCAAGTTCAAATCGAATACCAACATTCCAATTATAGAAAAGTGGTGGTCTCAAAATCAGATTAGGAAAATAATCATTTATAAATTTATCAAAGGTCATATTATATCTCCTTTAAATCGGCTTTCCAGCTATTGCATATAACGTTTCGGTCTTCACGACGTCCCATCGACTTAAGGCTCTCAGGAGCCGGCCGCAATGCGGTAGTCGGTGCGGATGTATCCGCCTGATCCAACTTCCCTGTCAATCTCCCTGGCGGACCAAGGGGCGGCTAGCTGACCCGCAGCGTGAATACTTTGTTATCCGATGCCTCCGACATCCTCGATCTGCTTACACAAATATGTCTTTTATCTTTTTCAATTTAGTATCCTTCTTTTCGCATTACTTGAGTAGAAAATTATCCTTTTCATTCCCTTTCTTCAATTAGTTTTTCATCATCTCCCACTACTTCAAGTACTGGTTTTTCAAATGCCTTATTTATAGAAATCAACCTCTCCTCTAAGTGTTCTTTGCTGTCACCGCTAAGTACATTTTTACCCCAAATCCATGAATCAGGCTTGTCATTCTCATAATAAACTTCATAAATATCATAAGAAATCAGACCGTTTTTCCAGTCCTTTTTTACGATCCTGTAGTCCCAATATTTTTTCATTTTATTACCTCTTTTTTTGTAAAGAAATTATGTGAACTATATCCCCTCTGTATTCCAGATACATCAATAAGACAGTTTTGAATTTATACCAGCGTTCGTCATCCCTAGGAGCCTATCGCTCAGTCCATAACTAGATCCTGCCGAATCAAAAGTAACTTGTTCGTTTTCGAGTTCTTATTAATCTAATTTATGTCTCATTATATGCGATGTATCGGTGTTTTTAATCAAAACCGGAGGTTTCGCATAACGTTCTCGTGTTCACGACGTCCAACTCCATTAAGCCCGAAGGGCGACCTCGACGCGGTTAGGGAGTTGTATGTGTCCGGCTGAAATACTTCCCTGCTGCTGAAATCCCTCTCCGAATCCACATCTAACTTCTGCCGGACCGAGGGTCGAACGGCCCAAAGTGTGAACATTGTGTTATGCGTTGTTACTGCCTTCCTCGAGCTACTATAGAGTTGTATCTTTTCTTTAACTGAATTTGAATCTTATTTGATATTTCTTGGCTTTCTTTCATTAATTCATTGAGACGCTTATTATTTTCCCAATGCTTTTCCCAGAGTTCTTTATCAACTAGTTCTTCAAATATAATTGGTTTTACTGCTTTCCAGTATTCAAATTGTTCTAATTTTTTAATTCTTTCTTCGATATTTTGAATGCCTCTTGATTTTGGTGAAAGTTTTGCACTACTTACAATCCAAGATTTCCATGGTTTATTTCCTTTAGATTGATTACATTTACCACATGAAGGGACTAAATTATAGATGTCCGATATGTACCCTGTTGGCTTTTTATTCATAATTAGTGGTCTAAAGTGATCCCATTCTGTTGATTTATCGTTGCAGTAAGAACACCTAAGATCTAATGGATCTAATCCTAGTATTTGAAGACATTCTTTAATTTCATTTTCTGTAGGAGAAATACAAGGTATGATTCCATTCACAAAAGAATTAGTGATGCTCGATATTCTGCCACTTACATTTACAGGTTTCGGCATCTGGAAGATAGATAAGTAATTCAAAATCTCTTCTCCTTTAAGCAGTAATTACGCATAACGGTTCCGTATTCACGACGTCCCACCGACTTAAGCCCGTAGGGCGGCTGCGCTTGCGCAGTTAGCCTCGCAGGGTTGTCCGCCTTGCTCATTCCCTGCCAATAGCCAATGTGGACCAAGGGATGACGAAAGTCGGCCCACCACGTGAATATAATGTTAGCTGAAGTACCCTGAGTTGCCCCCAAATTAGTACTTCTCATATAAATTGATCTTCCAACCATTCTCCCATTCTATGTATCTAATATGCTTGTATCCCATATCAATATAATATCGATTTAATCTAGCATTCTCAGCCATACAATCGAGTCTTATGTTTTTACCTGAGTTTCTAATATATACTTCAGCCCAATTAATTAAGTGTCTGCCTATTCCACTCCCGATATTAGCTCTACTTACCGCGAATCTATGGATATATCCGGAATTGTTATTGTCAAGTTCTTCCCATAGAATCGGATCTGACCAACAGATATATAAGGTTCCTACTACTTCTCCGTTCATTCGTGCTAAATAAAATTCAAATCCGCTATCGAAGCATTCATGAACTTGATTAATATTAAAATGATCCGGATTCCATTGATTAATCCCTTTAGATTGAATCCATCTAGCAGACCCTTTCCAAAGATCAAGTATACTTTGACTATCAGTTTTAGTTGCCCTATGAACTTTGATCTGTATGTTTATACATTCTTCCTTCATTAAATTCACCCCATAATCAAAGAGCATCGTATTTCAGCTAACGTTACTGTATCCACGACGTCCCACCGACTTAAGGCTCCTCCAGGAGCCGGCCGCGATGCGGTTAGTCGGAGCGGATGTGTCCGCCTGGATCGGCCTCAACTCGATCCGTTTCTTGGCGGACCGAAGGGCGAATGCCCGATGCGTGAATACTTTGTTATAAGATGTCCCTGCCTTCTTGAAACAACTAAATTACCTTATATTTCTTTATTTCTGGTAGACCCCTTTCTAATTCATCGAAAAATTTATTGTTATTTCCCTTTAAAAATAAGTAGTCATGATCTTTAAATAAAGATTTCATCTCATTAACCCATTTCAATTGATGTGGTTTATCGAAAAGTATTGTTACTGTTTTAAAGCCATTGGAAGTATCCTTGATGTTCTTAATTCTAGCCATGTCTTGAAGAACATCATTTATTGAACCTCTAACTTCAAATTTATTAATTTGGTGTTTATAGTCTTGTAATAAAGATAAGCTTAAATCGTTTGGTTCTAAATAACCTCCACTAAAACGAGATTTAATAGATATTCCAAAACATATTTCATTAGCAATTTCAATGGTTACATCCAATTCTTGATTGCGATTATTCTTTCCTTTATATCTTGGTCCCCAAAAAATCACCGTGTCAGTTGGCCCATCCCCTAAATAATATTGAAGAAGTCTAACGATTATTGGTTCTGTTTGATTGAACTCATGTTTAAAAGCACAAATTTCATGGCATGTAACATCATAACTAAGCCAAAAAGAGTAATTCCTATTCCTTAATTCACTAGTTGCCTTACCATCAAACGTTCTCATTTTGCACCTCTTGTTTTTAATGGCGTGCGGGGATTTCTTATAACGTTTGTGTGTTCAAGACGTCCGACGAAGTTGGATGTGTCTGCTGAAATACTTCTTCGAAATCCATCCAGCAGACCAAGGCTCCGAAGGAGCCGCTGCTTGAATATTATGTTATAAGATGTTGGCGCCTTCCAGTCTACCCTTAACAGATTAGTTTATATTCTCAGTTACTTCATTCTTCTCTTCATTTAATTCATTAAAATCTTTATCGGTGTTCACTAACAATTGCTCATGTTTCTCCCTTATTTAGCGCCAATTTCTTATAACGTTCCCGTATTCACGAACTCTCACTGGCTTAAGGAACAAAATCGCCGGGTCCAACGGACTTAGCCAGTGCAGGGTTGTCCGCCTGAAATTGCTACTTTGCCAATCGCTTCGGGCGGACCAAGGGACGACGTCAGTCGGCCCGCAGCGCGAATATAATGTTAAGCGAAGTTCTTGACTTCGTTGAAATAACAACTCATATCTATTTAATATCCTCATCATTTTCTTCATTGAATTCTCTTCTAATAATAGCTAGAACTTCGCCAAAAACTTCTTTTATATTGCCCTTTGTGTATCTAATTTGTTGCACTCCTGAAATATTGGTATATTCTTGTGTTCCTTCTTCTAATAATATTATTGCACGTTTTAATCCGAGAACTCCTTGGAATAAACCTGTCTCATGAATAACATTTTCCCTTGCATGAAATAACTCATTTTTGTCTTGATCTTCTGCAGTATGAACTAAAAAAGCAATATTGGCTGATGCACTTAGTTCACTTAATACTTCTGAAATAGTATAGCCTGCTCTAGCACCAGTCTCATAAGCAATAACTTTATATCCGTGTTTATCCTGTAAGTGATCTTTTAAATCACGCCATTGTGTACTTCGCCCATGTCCTAGAAATATTTTTATTCTATTCTTTATTACCTTTTCGTTATTTTTTTCAACTAATTCGGGTTTTATTTTATATTTATCATATTTACTTTCAAAAACTTCAAATACATCAATTATTTCATCTCTGTTAGTTGATGAAAAAGATATATGTGTTATTCCTTCCTTATAAAAGAAAATAAATATTTTATTTGACGTATTCGAGTATCTAATTTCTGCTCCCTTTATATCCTTTCTGTATTCTGCCAGAAATTCATTAATTGATTCATATGTCCAAGTCTCATCTGAATATTTTATTATGTATTTTTGAGAAACCGATGAACTATCTCCACTAATTAAATTGATTGCATTTTTAATCATTTCTTCTGGGAATTTTGAGACATAAAAGTCTTTAGATTTTTCGGGCATTATCAATTCTCCTTTATCTTTTCCCCTGTTTGTTTTGGGTCTTTTTGTATTTCATAAGAATTTCGCTTAACGATCCCGTATTCATGACGTCTGACGTAGTCAGATGTGTCTGCAGAAATATTATCAGCAGACCAAGGCTCCCCTAAGGAGCCGCAGCTTGAATATTATATTATAGGATGTCAACTACTGCTTCGAAATTGCTAAACACTTTAAGATTTCATTTCATTTATTATTCTTTGGAGACCTGATAGATTTCCTTTGCCTAATGTTGAATAATAATTGACATGCTTTTGAGATGCTTTTAAAGCTTTTGTAAGAAATTCTTTCCCAAAATCTTTCTTTATACTTTCAAACAAAAACTTATTGGTTTCATTATTAAATGCTCTTTTGTATACTTCTCCATTCATCATCGCAAGAAATATGGTTATAAACGCTTGTGCTGATCCTCCATTCATTCCTGTAATCTTATTAATTTCTATTTTCCCTTCAGTTCTTGTAATACGCCCTAAGTATACCTTCTTAGCTATTTCATAAGCGGCTTCGCTCATTTCCATAGTGATTTTCATAATGTTCTCCTATAATTTAGATAATGTTTTTATATTCGTTGATTTCCTATAACGTTTCTGTATTCACGACCCAGCATATGCTGGGTGTCCGGCGAATGCCGGACCAAGGACGTATGTCCGCAGCGTGAATATTATGTTATCTGAAGTAACTTTCTTCTTGATTAATCCCACATATCTATTATTTTGCTTTTAGCACCTTATATTTAGGGTCTGTTGGGTGTCTAACAGGAATTGAATATCCAAATGTCTCACTCAAAAAAGCATTTTGTAGTTCGATTATAAAATCATGTACGTAGCTTAAAAAGTCAAAAATATACTCGTTAAATTCTTTCGTTTTATTCTCAAGATCTATCAGTTCTTCTTCTGAAAGCACTATCCCGTTTAAATATCTTGAATAATAAATCCTACCTAAATACTCACTATACCTACCTATCACTTCTCTTATTTCACTTAGCTGTTCTAAATATATGTCCTTCATTCCTACAAATTTATTAAGTACAACTTCTCTCGATTCAAAAAAATAGGTGAATTCAAGAATTGACTTAGAGGATTTATCCCACAATTTTAAAACTTGCTCATTTGGCTTATCCCAACGACTATTATGAATATCAAAACTCACTGCGTATTTTGTTCGCAAATCACCAGGCAATAGAATTAAATATAAATTCAATTCTCCAAGTGAGTCTCTTGATTTTGCAAGTAAATTTATGGCTTCATCAGCAGTTTTAATTTGCATTTCACGAATAAACTTTTGTTTATCTAATTCAAGATTTCTTCTATGCTGTTTATTCAAATTAGTTATAGCTATCCACCAACCAACAATTGCTATTAAGGCAGATAAAGACCACCCGATAATACTCGGCCACATATAATTCAATCCTCTTAATGTTTTATAGTTATTTCAGATAACGTCTTATTCACGTACTTCGCAAAATATCATCTCTTGAGGTGTTCACGAACTTCGTGAACACACCTTCAACAACCAAGTTTACGACTCCTCTTCCAATTGATCTAACGGACTTTTAATCCTTCTTATGTCCTTCACACTCACATGTGTGTACCTTTCGGTGGTGCGTACACTTTGATGACCGAGCAACTCTTGAATGAAGCGAATGTCAATTCCACCTTCCAATAGATGTGTAGCGAATGAATGGCGTAAGTCGTGAATACTAACCTTTTTCTGGATTCCAGAGGCAGTACGTGCTTGTTCGAACACTTTTTGAACCGTTCGTTCAGTTATATGTCGCTCTGGGTGTTGACCTGGGAACATCCATTTCTCGGGCTTTTCTTGTTGTAAATACGGTTGAACAATATCCATAGCTGTATCGTTTAATAGGGTAAGACGATCCTTTCGACCTTTGCCTTGAGAAACTCGAAGCGTTTTTCGCTCGAAATCAATGTCTTGAGTTTTCATCCGGACCACTTCCCCTACCCGTAATCCTGAGGAATAGGTAAGGTATAGGATCGCACGATGTTTTAAATTATGGAGTGCTTTTAAGATCAACATCACTTCGTTCATCGATAGAACATTCGGCAACTTCTTTTCTTTCTTAGGGCGAACATAAGAGACTGTTTCCTCAAGCAATAATACTTTTTGAGCATAGAATTTGATCGCGCTTAGCGCTTGATTAACATAGGAATGGGAACATTTCCTATGAAGTAAGTGTAATGAATAACTCTGAATCATTTTCTCGAGATCCAACCCATTATTTTGCTGCTGTGCAAAAGTAAGAAATCGATGGACTTGACTACAATAAGCTTTTATCGTTTTTTTACTATAACCTCGAAGCTGCAGTGCATGAACGAAAGACCTTTTTATCGACTCATTCTATGAATAGATTGGAATGTGATCCTGCATATGAACTTCATTGGTAAACAAGCTGCACTCTTCCATCAACATGCTATCAACATAAATCTTCGGTCCTTCAAAAAGTGTATGCAACTGTTGAATCGATTCGATTGTAAATGGAATCATCCAGACCTTTTTATCACGGATCCATTTCCTTCCTGGAATTTCTCGAATCTTCATCACCATTTGTTCATCATACTTAAAACGAACATATAAGGAACCTTCATCATTCCGAGACACCCATATACTCACGTTCCCACCCCCTCATTATAGCAGCAACCTAATTATTGGAAAGTAAAAAGAGCTCACAATCGCCGTCATCGACGTTGTAAGCTCCCGATACTTTCGGTGCTGTTCATCCTTTATGATCTAACCGCATTCAATTCAATATTATTACGTTTAGGGGATTAAAATTGTTGTAGTCATTATTTAGATTAAACCATAATCAAGGTAGCAATGGCTACCTCATATCTGACCTTACTTCAAGCTTCCTACCCAGATTCAATACATGATGGAATTTTGTATAATAGAGAGATACATATTGTGGAACTGCGAAGGAGTGGACCTATCGTCATGAAACCCGAGTTAGATCCGAGAGAAATCAGAACCCTGCAAAAAATAAAAAACGCTCTCCTTCACATGATGGCTTCCCGAATCGATCCCATATCCATTACGGATCTATGTGCCGAGGCACAAGTGACACGGCCTACTTTTTACAAGCATTTTAGCAGCGTAGCCGAGTTAATGGAGGTTATGTCCAAGGAGACAATGGAAGATTTGGAACGCCGTATCGTGATCGAGAAAAAAATATCCCTTCAAGAGGTTGATTATGATGAACTGCCCTCCAATATGGTCGCTTTATTCAACCATGTGCTGGAGAATCGGCAGTTTTACGAAGCCTTCATTTTAATCCATCCGGACACGCCATTCACACGTTATTTCAAAGCCACGCTCTACCATTTTGTAAAGGTTGGGCTTGAAGCATCCGTTGAGACGGGCGCCGAGATCAGTGTGCCATCCGAAGTGGTCATCAACTTTATGACGGGTGCGTTTCACGAGACCATCTTGTGGTGGATGTTGAAGGGATATCCCTATACTCCACAGGAAATGACGGCTATGGTATTACGATTATCCATTAACGGCCCCTATCAATTCTAGAATATTAAAAGAGTAGCGTCTCTCCGTCGAGAATAGGATGCGTTACTCTTTTTGCTAACTTCGTAAATCAGAAGGAATATTTGTCCATTTCATCGAAATACAATGTACTAACACGAAATCGATAGAAAGAGATGTGTATAAGATGAATGGAATTCTGGGCGTATCCGGACTATCGTTCTTGCTGGTGACACTGTTCACCCCGCTGCTTATCTGGGGATTGCGCACGTTAAAGCTTACGCAGCCAATCCGGAGTGAATTGCCTCCCGATCATCAGGCCAAACGCGGGACGCCGTTAATGGCAGGTCTTATATTGCTGATAGGCGTTGCCATTTCACTGCAATTTCAACCTACGCCGCTAACCGTTTTTTTATGCTCGACCTTCCTCTTGTTCAGCTCGATCGGGTTTATGGATGACTTCAAAAAAGCTGCGTGGCAGGACCCATCCGGAATCTCCGGTCGCATGAAGCTAATATTTCAGTTCCTGTTTACCGGCGCGTTACTGTATATACTGTTCCATTCCTTTTCACTGACAAGCGATATCCGACTCTTCAACGGGTTCCAGCTCCATTTGCCGGTAAGCGTGTACGTCATTATCATGCTGTTATTCATTGTGGGTTCGGCGAATGCCATTAACTTTACCGACGGATTGGACGGACTGTTAATCAATGTAGCTATACCTACTTATTTTTTCTTCTTTTTAATCTCCGACAAACCGGAAGTGCAAATGTTCTCGCTGGTCATGGTCGGCTGCCTGCTCGGCTTGCTGCTCTACAATATTCATCCAGCCCGGGCTTTCATGGGCGATACGGGATCTCTCGCCATTGGCGGCTCCCTTTCATTCTTGGCGGTTATCGAGAAGGTTGAAATTCTGATTCCGCTTCTGTTCATCATCTATTTGGCCGAGCAGCTCTCGGTCATCCTGCAGGTATGGTACTATAAACGCACCAAGCTGCGTCTGTTCCGAATGGCACCTATCCATTTCCACTTCAGTCTTAAATACGGCTGGAGCGAGAACAAAATCGTGATGATTTTCGGTTTTGTCTCCTGGTTTATGGCTCTGCTCTGTTGGTTGCTTGCCAAATATGTAATGTGAAACATTGGAATAAAACAATCAAGGAAAAGCCTCCTGGTAGATGTCCGGAACACTACTGGTTGGCTTTTTTACATGTTGAGACCCAAGCTTTGGACTTACAGCGTAATTCCCTCCAGCTCTTTTTTCAAATGGTTGAGGGTCGCTTTTCGATCCGCGTCAGCCTGAGTATCGTAGAGGAGCTGCTCCATGAATTCCCAGACATCCTCCAGCTTGCGTCTCCCTTGATAAAATGTCAACGCTTCGATGTTCACCTCATACTGGCTGTGCGTATTCGCATAAATTCTCATGAATTCTGAAAAATAGGGCTCACCCACAAACGACATCATATCGGCTTCGACCGGTGCAAGCTTCAGTCCCTCCCAATCAATCAGCTTCAGTTGCTGCCCCGTAGACATCAGGTTCCATCCATGTACGTCGGTATGGCATAATGCCATTCGCAGATCACGCTTCTTCAGCGCTTCGGACAGCTCTTCAATTTTAAGCATTAAATTCTTCAAGCTATCGATATGATGAAGCAGCACTTTCCCGAGATAATACGGCAACTCCCTGTCCAGTGTGCTCCTTAGCTGCTCAAGAAACGGAACCGTAAAGCTTTCTTTCATCGCACTTGTTACCAGAGGAACCTCTTCCCCATAACGATGGAGCTCTGCGATCATCTCTGCCAATTGTCTCACTTGATCCTTCGTCAGCTTGGTATCGGCGATTGTATCCCCGGCGATATATTCATACAACAGATAAATTCCTTCGTCATCCTCGCATTGATAGCGGCCGTCTTTTGTGAGAATCGGAACAGGAATCTTGCCCTTTAAACGACTATGCTCCTCAAGCCACAACAGTACAGGCACGTAATCATCAATTAGCGCCGTCCACTTGGGAGTAGATGCACGGCTTTTCTCATATACTTTCAGGAAATAGGTATGTCCATCACTCTGCACTTTATAAGCCAGCGCTGCCCAACCACCCTTTTGGGGTACAACGACGGTATGCTCCAAGCCGTAATAATCCTTCAACATGTTTTGTAAACGATCCATGCGTCCTCCTATCAACCTTCTTATAAATCTTGGTGCACTCTTTCACTTTATCATAACGATCGTGCAGATAAGTTATAAAATCCATCATTCATGACAAGATGCTCATATCAGCCAAGAAACATTGAGCCTGTTTTGCCACATATAAAAAAACAAGGATGCATCTTCTGCATCCTTGTTTGCCGTTAACCAGATCTTATTTTATTCTAACGGCCTGCCTTCTTTATAATAAAGATTCCGCTTAAGAATCACGAAGAAAATATGTACGTTCCGGTACCCGTGTTCTGACAAGATATCGTGAATGCGGGCTGCAACAGCATCATGAATTTCCTGAGATCTCTGGAACATAAGAATTTCCACGGATAGCGGCGTATTCGTAATGATCTGATAAGGAAGCAGTTCGATCTTCACAATTTCCTGCGGAATTTGGACAATCCCCGCGAATTCATCAACGACCTGTGGCGTTATTTCTTCAAGAAAGACTTCGGAGAATCCTTTAAAGCGTAAATATGGCACTCTTATCCCTTCATTTCGTCGAATTATTGTGTTATAGATGTCTTCAAGTGACTTTTATCTCTCTTCTACTATACAATATTGTTATTGTGAAAGGAATCACTATGATTCAGATGCACACATTCGCAGGTGGATTTCAACTATAGTTATCCTTTCAATTGCCCTGTACGAGCGCTTCCGTTAAACTTGATAACATCCGATTCATCATACGAGAAATTCATTATGGAGGTGAAGGTCCTCATGGGACAAAACCTATGGGATGCCGAATGGGAAGTGGCCGAGCCGTTAGTCCGGTTATTGCTTACTCGTCAATTCCCCCAATTGTCCACCCTCAAGGTCCAGGAAATTGACAACGGATGGGACAACACCGTTTATCGCGTGGGAGATGATTCCTCGTAGAAAGATAGCCATATCTTTACTAAATGCCGAAGCAAAAATCCTGCCCAAGCTTGAACATTACATAACGGTGCCTTATGCGAAACCCCTCTTCTTCGGAAAAGAAAGTGAAGATTATCCTGCTCCTTTTCTAGGATATACTTATCTTCCCGGTAAATTCCCGATCGGAATTTCGGATGAAGCGCGGATGCAGTCAGCGGCAACGCTCGCCCGCTTCCTGAAGCGCCTGCATGCTTTTCCCGTGGAAATAGCGCAGCAAGCGGGTGTATTGTCTGACCAGCGTAATCTGGCCGATATCGCCGGCCGCAAAGACAAAATGCTGAATTTCCTCTCCAATCTTACCCAATATATAACGCAAGAGGAGTTACATGAGATCGAGGACTATTTGCGGGGCATCCATTTGGATCAGGCGAGGCATCGACATGTTCTAATTCACGGGGATCTCCATTTTAAAAACATGTTAGTCGATGATGACGGCAAGCTTTCGGGGATTATTGATTGGGGCGACGTCAACATTGGCCATCCTGCCTGTGACCTGAGCATCGTTTACAGCTACCTGCCGCCGGCCTCCAGAGCGGATTTCTATGATATCTATGGCGAAGTGGACGAAGAAACGAAGATTCTGGCACGAATGATCGCCGTCTATATCCCCATGTTAATATTCATGCAGGCCATCGACGAAAAGGATGAAGCCATTGCGCTGGAAGCCAAATCAATTATTCAGCGTGCCATGGCCATATAATGGTTCGATGGTTATGGCGGAATCATAACTCATACAAAAAAGAAGCTTGAAAAAACCTTCAAGCTTCTTTTTCTTCGTTTCGTGATAGGCTGCAGCAACGTTATATTTTTAACATTCCCATTAACGGCATAATGGTTTTTATTACATTCATGCCCAGTTTAATATGAGGGATGATTTGTCCCAAAAAGCCTAAACCGCCTACAGCCGCAACTCCTTCTCTCTCCTCAGCCCCTTCGACTGCCGGAGCGCTTGGAGGACCTCCAAACAAATCGCTTAAAAATCCGGAAATCTGCGCTTTATCCCCGCTCCGTGCAATCGAAGCCGGCATTTTTTGGTTAGCACGAAGTCCAGACAGCGTCACTTCCCGGCCTTGAATCTGATTCAGTTCTCCGATATAGTAGCTGCCGTCCTTCAGAACGACCACGACCGGTTGACCTACCCAATGCTGGGGAGGTCTCGACTTCGAAGCGGCTCTGGACTTCCTGGCGCGTTTCGATGACATACTAGGATCACCTCGCTTCCCTATTCATCATGTAGACATCATATGCAGAGCCGTCTTTCATTCTTGTGCCTTTATAGGAGGATTGATATAAATGCGTCAATAACCTAGATTTACAAGGCCCGGTCTCCATATCTAAAATGAGCAGAAAATTATTTCTGTCGAATGTGGCTTTTTGCCTCTCTTCGGTGTCTAATGATTTGTAAGGTCAAGAGGAGGTTCTTATCCATGTCAAGAGCTCATGACATTCTCCCTGTTTATCCGGATAACCAGGGAACCACACGCACATTTGAAGATGTGTATGATGAATACCGCCCGAGGATTCGCCATTATCTCGCACTGAAAGTGAATCCGATGGCTGCAGATGACTTAACACAACAAGTGTTCTTAAGGGCTATGGAGAACTTCGATAAGTTTAACGGGAATTCGAGTCTGTTCACCTGGATTTTCAAGATCGCCCAGAACACGGTTAAAAATGAATATCGAAGTATATCACGTAAACAAGAGATGCCTTATGACTTTACAAGTTATGAATCACAGTCCGTCTCCCTTGATTTTGCCGGATATGTAGATATCCGGATTGATATTAGCGCGGCACTTAAGCGGCTGAGTGAGCTTGATCAGCAGATTATATCGTTACGATTTTTTGTGGATTGTACGTTGACGGAAATATCCAGGATCGTGGGCATGCGCGAGAGTGCGGTGAAAAATCGATTGTACCGGTCCTTGGAGAAGCTAAAGAAAGAATTAAAAGAATGGGGTGACATCACCATTATGTCAATTCTGGATTTGATATCTTTTGAAAGCAAAAGTGAAGCAAGTCATCAACAGAGCAACGTGCATCAGGACCTGTTTCAAGAACTGAAGAACAATGTTGAACAGATTGCAGCAAAATATAACCATCAGCCATCAAGCAAAATCGTAATTGAAATCTATCCCGATCAGCCGACATTCCATCAAGCCGTTAACGAATCGGATGCACCTGATTGGTTCATGGGCACGTTCGATAACAACACGTTGAAAATCGTCTCACCCTTAAACCCGGGTCCCGAGCATACGTATCAATCGATCCTTCGGTCCACCCTGCACTTGTATACCATGTGGTTGATCAGCGACATCAACCCCCTTGCACCCAAATGGATCCGTCAGGGAATCGGCGGGTACGAAGCGCAGCAAATGTCCGAAGATTTCATTCGAAGCACGACTTCGGAAGCCATCAGCAATCGGGTGATTCCAAGTTTCGAGGAGCTCAATGATGATTCCTGGGATTTCGGCAAAACGGGATTTCAGTTCTCCTATCTGATCGTTGAGTTCATCATCAAAAGATACGGGCTGGGCCCGTTAAATCAATTGATTCGTAAGCCCGATGGCTATGATGACATTTTCCATCTTTCCGAAGAAAAGCTTCATGAACAGTGGGCGAAAGCCCTCCAAGATCAGCTGAATTAGATCATAATAGAACCCGGTCCTGGACCGGGTTTCTTGATTTTCCACCGCGCGGTCATGTGATATAACGCAACTCAATGGACTCATGGATTAAAACAAAACGATGTATAAACAAATCAGAAAAGTAAAGCTGTCGACGGAACATACATGCATTACTAATAGCATTTGGCCGCTTTTTTGTTTTATAGATATAAGTTCTTCTCCCGAGCTGAGACAAGAACTTATATCGCTAGCCAACAAAGACAAGAATTTGTTTTCATAGCCGATTCGATGATTTTCTAGAGAGGCGATCGCTGCAAATTCGCTACATATTTATGTCACAGGCGCACAATGTCCCCGTACCAAGTCATGGTACCGCAAGAAGATTGAGAGCGGCTCTAATTGATATGGGCATTTTTATCGAAAAACACTGTATTTCTTACCCTCTATGCAATTCGCGTAATTACAAGATGTGCGGAAACAGGCCTTGTTCCTCCAGCTAATGGAGTGATTGTGAGTGCCGCAGCATTGCCAGCAGGATTTCGAACTGTGAGGACTGAATTAATGACCGATGTTTGTACAAGAGCCATTCCTACTACTTGAGTAGTACCCGTTGCACGCCCGACAACCGTATAAGCCAAGTCAGCGCCATTGAGTGTTAAAATGAGTTGGCCCGGTTCGTTTACACCTACCTGAAACAAAACCTGATAAGTCCCTATTTCCGCCAAGTTAAATGCGCTCGCATTTATACGTGTAATTTCCGTCCCACTGATTGGACCATCTTGCGGGAAACTTACGTCCGTATTGGGAGCAACAGTAGCTGCATTATCAGGTGGCATCAAGGCAAAAAAATCTGCAAACCCTAATACTCCAACCGCCGGCCCTGCGGGTCCCGCTGGACCTGTTGCGCCTGCTGGTCCTGCCAGTCCAGCTGCGCCAATTGCTCCTGCAATTCCTGCTATTCCTTGGGGGCCAAGTGCTCCTGCAAGTCCTTCAGGCCCAAGTGCTCCAATCGCTCCTACAAGTCCTGCTAGTCCTTGGGGCCCTAGTGCTCCTGCAAGTCCTCTAGGTCCAAGTGTTCCAATCGCTCCTACAAGCCCTGCTAATCCTTGGGGGCCTAGCGCTCCTGCAATTCCTTGAGGGCCTAGTGCGCCAATCGCTCCTACAAGCCCTGCAAGTCCTTGGGGGCCAAGTGCTCCTGCAAGTCCTTGGGGTCCAGCTTCCGCGATTGCTCCTGCAAGTTCTTGAAGTAATTCCCGTCCTTCGGGCGGGGGACACTGTACCCGCACTATTTTTTTAATAACACGTGAACGACGTTTTCCTTTCGGAGGGCACATATTTACAGTTTTCCTTGTACACCGTATTTTTCTATCCAGATAACTCAACAACGACACCTCCCTATAAAGATGGTTCAGTGTACGTGAGTCGTTTGTTTTAGGCATGGACTAATAGCCGTCTGTTAGCTGGACTATAAACTATTTTTAGAATTAATGGGTTCATGGCAAGGGATTGTATACCACAAACACCAACACACTTTCAGTAATTCGGGTCTTTTTTAGCAAGCACTTTTATTCCCAACCTATAGCTTCAGACCAACCGCTTATACTATATCCTCCAAACAAATTAATCCCGCTCCTGCTAATCCGTGTTAACCCTCTGCCCCTTCCCTTCGATAAATATAAAAAACCAGCCCTCTCTATAAGAGACGACTGGCTTTCCTTCTCGCGGTACCACTTAACTTGATCCGATCTTCGTCGAATCCTTTCTACATCCTGATCACAGAGGTATAGATTTCCATATTCATTAAGCAAATGAAGGATTGGTTTAAGGTTCGACATCACTCCCGCCTCAAAGGCCGAATCCGGACAGCGGATGTCTTAAAACCGGGCATTTTACAGAACGGGTCCAGTTCCGGCCGGGTCGCGTGATTGACATTCTGCACGCCGCCCCAATGCATAGGCACGAACAGGGTGTCTTCTCGAATCTGGTCTTTGATTCTGGCACGCACGGTAAAATATCCATGCTCCGATTGAACTTCTACCCACTCTCCGTCCCGAATTCGGTAACGCTGTGCGGTAATCGGATGGATCTCCACGAAATTTTCCAGCTCACGCGCAAGCAAAGAAGGACTCCTTCTGGTCTGCACCCCTGTCAGATAGTGGGACAGAACACGTCCATTGGTCAGAATGAGCGAATACTCCTCAGTTACCCCTTTCCAAGGAGTCCCTTCCATTATAGAGAACACGGCCTTTCCGTCTGGATGGGCAAACGATTGTTGAAACAGAAGGCCCGCCCCAGCTTCTTCAGGCGAGGGGCACGGCCAATAGACTCCCTTCTCCCGGCGCAGTCGGTCATAGGTTATACCGTAGTAGTCTGCAATTCCACCCTTGCTCGCGAGCCTCAGCTCATTGAAGACCTCTTCAGGCTCGTTGAAGCGAAAATAATGCCCCTTCCCCAGCATGTCTGCTATGGAGCACAGAATCATCCAGTCATGACGCGCCTCGCCAGGCGCCTGACGCCCTGCTTCTCTCAGAAGCACGCGTCCCTCCAGGTTCGTCAGTGTCCCTTCATTTTCCATGTAGGAGGTTACTGGCAGAACGAGATCGGCCAATTGGGCCGTTTCGGACATAAACATGTCGGCAACCATCAGAAAATCAAGTTTGTTCAAAGCTTCCTCCACAAGCCCGGCGTTCGGATTCGATACGATGGGATTGGAGCCCATCACGAAGAGCGATTTAATCACTCCCTGATGAATCAGCTCCATCATCTCATAGGCAGAGACGCCTTTCCCGGGGAGGCTTGCAGCTTCCACACCCCACACGGAGGCAACGTAAGCCCGATCCTTTTCATTCTCGATCGACCTGTAACCCGGCAACTGATCGGCCTTCTGCCCATGCTCCCTTCCCCCTTGTCCATTCCCCTGACCGGTGATGGCTCCGTATCCGCAGCCCTCTCTCCCGATTTTACCCGTAGCCAAGACCAGGTTTAGAAAATGGCGAACCGCAAGATGGCCATCCGTCTGCTGCTCCACCCCTCGCGCAGTCAGCACCATGCCAGTATCCGCCTCGCCAAAGGCTAAAGCGGCCTCCCGGATTTGCCCCAGCTCCAATCCGCATATATCGGCAGCCTGCGAGAGATCGAGGCTGTTCAAATAAACGCTCAACTCGTCGTAACCGTTCGTCCTTGCTTGAATAAAGGACTCATCGATAAAGCCTTCATCCATAATGATCTTAAGCATCACATCCGCCAGTACGGTATCCGTTCCCGGTCTGATCGGCAAATGCATATCGGCCATGGCGGCGGTGGCTGTTTTCCGCGGGTCGATGACAATGATCCTCGCCCCATTCTCCTTAGCCCGGTTGAAGTAAGGCAGCAGCGTTGGCTGACATTCCGCTATATTGGTGCCGGCCAGCACGATGCAGCGGGCCAGAGGAATATCAGCCAATCTGAAGGTCAACCCCCGGTCAATCCCGAAGGTTTTGCTCCCTGCAGAAGCAGCGGCAGACATACAGAAGCGGCCGTTATAATCGATATGGCGGGTTCCCAGCGCCACTCGGGCAAATTTCCCGAGCAAATATGCCGTTTCGTTGGTCAACGATCCACCGCCGTAAACGGCATTGGCATCAGGGCCATGCTGCTCTGATATCCCCTGTAAATGCTGACTGGCCACAGCAAATGCTTCATCCCACGAACATGGGACGAGTTCACCATTTGAACGGATGAACGGGTTTGTCAGACGCTGCGAATGGACTGCATGCTGATGCGCATGCATGCCTTTGACGCATACCCTGCCCTCCGATGCGGCGTTCGGTACCCCTTCCACCTTATATTCGGCCCGGCGCTGACCCGGAATGCCGTTCCCACCCTCGGTTACCGTCATCTTGCACTGCACACTGCAGAACGGACATTGCGTCTCGATCACGGCAGCAGCTTCTGTCGCTTCAGCACGATCCGATTGAAGCATAACGAGACCACCTCTTTCTATTATTCTTCTGCTTTAACGGACCTGCGCCTCCCATGCATAGCGAGACAGCTGTTCTGCAAGTTCTCTTTGCAGATCATCGTCAAGAACATTCTCCCGGATCGCCGTCACGCCTGTACGTTCCACCCACCTCCACAGCGGTTCCTCATACATGCTGTTCTGACGGTACCACTGCAAGCTAGCAGCTGCGAGCTGGACGACATCTTCCTCACTCTCCGCAACACCGATCAACTGCCCTTCACGGACAGGATGCGCCGCATGTCCGCCGAGATAAACCTCCCAGCCCGCGGGAGAAACGGAAATTCCGATCCCCTGAACCAGGATGCTGACGGACGACGCTGTGCAATCAGACACCCCTGCACTCACCGGGGAAGGAAGGGACACCTCTCGCCAGCCGGTTCGAAGCCATTCCCCAATTTTACGAATGCTTGCCGCCTCTGGCTTCGATCCTTCCGTGTCTCCCACCCATACCTTGACCCCCTGATAGGACCTTGAGCCCTTATAAAAAACGTCGTCGGCACTTGCTTTAATTGGTTGGCTACGCTCATCATGGTGAACTGCACCCGTCATTTCAATGTCAAAATAAAATCGTAAGGCTGGACAGCACACCTCACAACCGTCCGGTTTCTTCCAACCTTGACGTAACATAAAATCCTGAACGGAATGACAGCCTTGAGACACGGCATGAACCACCGCTTGCTTCAATGAAGATGGACCAAGCACCGTGCAATCACATACAGGAACCTCGATTGGCGTTCTGGCTTCCGTATGCAAACCCTCTTTCCTCTTGCCGCTTCGCATATATTTGACAAGAGCGTCCACCATAGGCCGGCAGCCGCCGCAGGAACCGGATGCCCTGGTATGCTCCTTCACTTCATCCGAGCTTTCCAGATGATGTTCGGTAATAGCCGCCATGATCGCCGCTTTGCTGACGCCGTTGCAAGCGCAAACCGTTTCATGTTCCGGGAGCGCCTCTGCAGCGGATTCGGCTGCGCTGAGGCCGCTGCTTTCAGAAGGTATAAGCTCTGACACAGCCGCACCCTGCTGCACCAATGTCAGGAGCGAGGACCCCTCATTCGTATTTCCGAACAGAACAGCACCCGTAACCCTGCCATTGCGCATGGTCACTTTTTTGTATGTGCCGCATACGGCATCGTAGTGCTGAATGGCCGTTTCAGCACCTTCCCCTGATATCACTCCGGCGGAGAATACATCCACGCCCGATACTTTAAGCTGGGAGTAGGGAATCGACCCGCCATATGGCTCCGCCTCCCGGCCGCAGATGACACGGGCCAGCACCTTCCCCTGCTCATACAGAGGAGCGACCAGACCATAACTTACGCCTCGGTGTTCCGCGCACTCTCCCACGGCATAAATGTTCGGCTCGCTCGTTCTCATGAAGTCATCCACCAGAATCGCCCGCTGCGTTCGAATGCCGCTTCTTTGGGCAAGCTCCACATTGGGCTTGATCCCAACAGCGAGAACGACTACATCCGCATCTAGACGCGTCCCGTCCATAAACCGAAGACCCTGCGCTCTCGTGCGGCCAACAATTCGCGTGGTGTCCTTCGCCAAGTTAAATTGCATCCCTTGAGCTTCAAGTTCCCGCTGCAGCATCATCGAAGCCGTTCGATCCAGCTGCCGGTTCATGATATAAGGAGCATTATGAACCACTTGGGTATCCATCCCGAGATGGAGAAGCCCGCGGGCAGCCTCCAATCCCAGTAAGCCTCCGCCAATGACTGCCGCCTTCGTGTACATCTTGGACATTTCGGTCATTTTCGTACAGTCGTCCACAGTCCGAAACGAAATGACGCCTTCCTTATCCGCTCCGGTTATAGGCGGAATGTAGGGAGATGAGCCTGTTGCCAGAATTAACGCATCATACGTTTCCCGTATACCGGAGACTGTCTCGACAGCGCGGGATTTGATATCGATATGACAAACGGTCTCCCCTGCCAACAGCCGAATGCCATGCAGCTCATACCAGGACCAATCGTTCAGAATGATATCCTGGAGAGAATGTTCACCTTGAAGCACTTTGGATAGGAGGATTCGATTGTAGTTAGGGCGAGGTTCGGCACCGAATATCGTAATATCGAAGAGCTCCGGATCCAGCTTGAGGATTTCCTCAACACATCGTATTCCCGCCATCCCATTGCCAACGACAAGTAGCTTCTTTCTCCTCATGAAACACCTCCACTCCCGCCATGTCATCTTCATGTAAGAAAATAGAAAACGCCCTTTCCCATAATGAGGGAAAGGGCGTCATTGCCTCTAATTCGGCACACCTTTGTGCCGATTTTCAATAATAACCATACATTCAGATTAGTTGATGCACAAAAAAATGTCAATATACATAACACCAAATTCATTATATTTGCTGAATAAATAAATATCAAGCGAAATTATGTAAAGTATATTGACATTCAGTTGACCACTTCTCTATAATGTGAATCATCATAATCATATGTTATTTTACGGACGGGGACACAATGATGTGTCTTTAGTCTTTGGGCAATGAGGCCGCAAATCGTCTTGGCAAAGGGCGATTGCGGTCTTTTTATGCCTGCAGCTGGGAGTCGACACGAATAGAGAAAGTACACATTTTGGATAAGGAGCGATAACGATGGAGAGGAAAGGATTTTGGCAAAGCGGGCATAAGCCCTCGCTGTTCGGTGCTTTTCTGTATTTTGACATCAGCTTTATGATATGGGGCATGCTTGGCCCCCTTGCGGTGGTCATTGCCGCGGATTATCCGATGGACCCGGTGCAGAAGGCAAATCTTGTGGCGCTTCCCGTTCTGGGCGGCTCCATACTCCGACTCGTATTAGGATTCCTGGCGGATCGCCTGGGTCCTAAATTAACGGCTCAGATTGGAATGGTCGTTACGCTGATCCCTTTATTATTAGGCTGGTTGTGGGTAGATTCCCTGGATCAATTGTATGTTGTCGCTATTCTGCTAGGGGTGGCTGGAGCTTCGTTCGCTGCAGCTCTGCCACTGGCGGGACAGTGGTATCCCAAGGAACATCAAGGTTTGGCGATGGGAATTGCCGGTGCCGGTAACAGCGGCACGGTCCTCGCAACCCTCTTCGCCAATCGGCTTGCCCAACATTTCGGAAGCTGGGAGATTGTGTTCGGACTCGCCATTATCCCCATCGTGCTGGTATTCATTTACTTCTCGCTGTTTGCACGCAATAGTCCGAATCGTCCCGCTCCCAAAAGATGGTCCGAATATGCAAATGTCCTTAAGCAGCGTGATGCCTGGGTATTCTGTGCCCTGTACTGCGTGACGTTCGGCGGCTTTGTGGGACTTGCTAACTATTTGACGATCTTCTTCAACACCCAGTATGGTCTCTCCGCGGTCCAGGCCGCCGACATTACCACGATCTGCGTCATAGCAGGGAGCTTCTTCCGCCCTGTGGGCGGCTTTCTGGCCGATCGAATCGGGGGCTCACGGATGCTCATGTTTCTCTATACCGGGGCGTCCATCATGCTCATCGGCGTCTCCTTCATGCCTCCACTTTGGCTTGTTGTCACGCTGCTGTTTATTGGCATGATGTGCCTGGGTGCGGGAAACGGTTCGGTATTTCAGCTCGTCCCTCAGCGGTTTGGCGGCGAGATCGGCCTGGTTACCGGTATTGTCGGAGCCGCCGGAGGGCTTGGAGGTTATGCTCTGCCGCTTATTCTCGGCCGATTATACCAGGCGACAGGCTCATACACAGCGGGCTTCATTATTTTAAGTTTCATAGCTGCCGCTTCGCTGACCCTTACAGTCGTGATGCAGCTGAAATGGCGGCGAAGCTGGCTTCGCAGTGTGTCATCAGGTCCGCAGGCCGGTTCGGCCAAGCTATAAATAAAAGTCTCTCAGGTTATATCCTTGTCAAACGAATACAAATGTTAAGAATATGTTGAGGAGACCAATACCCGGTATTAAACCGGGTATTGGTCATGCTTTGTAGCTGTGCCTTTTCAATCCCCTTCTATCCAATCCACTTCTATCCAATTCACTTCAGTTCCTTACTCGTTCGTTCCCAGTTAAAGGCTTACCCGTTCTTTCTCGTCTCTCGTCAATAGGCAGCGTTGTTCCTGAAAAGATTAGCTTCAACATGAGAAACACGCCGTATCCAAGCACCCCGCCGGCTGTATTCAGAATTAAATCATCCACATCAAAACTTCCCATTGAAAAAACGAGCTGGGAGCATTCCAGCGCGAGACTCAACCCCAGAGATGTCGTAAAGGAGCCAATGAACCCGAGGAACTTGCTCCTAAGCATAAGACCGACGAATATGCCATTAGGCATGAATATGGCGATATTCCCGAAGAGATTGATCACGTCATGTGGACTCGAAAGACGCCTCATATTCATTCGAATGGATTCAAAAGGCGTGAAATTGGCAAATTGCAATCGATTCTGTGCATATTCCGGGATCTCGGTGGCTCGATGCAGCTGCTGCCACAGAACCGATATATCTACGGAACCGAACTTGAATAGAATCACCTTGAGTAAGACGTAGAGATACAATGAATACGGCAATAATAGTAACCATTTACTCGATAATTTCATTCCGCATCATCCTTGCTTAGCAGTACCGTCACTATGATTCCGTCGATATTGTTTCCAGATATCTCATACTCGCTTCCTGCCGGTATCTCAATCTCCATGTCTTTGGATGTCACGGGTACATACTTAATTTCGTATTCCTTCCCATCTACGGTTGTTCTGTAGCTGGATTGATCCTTTAGGTAATCCAGATATTCCTCCAAGGTAAGATTCAGTTCCTTCATGATCATGCTGTGCGGCTGCCCAACATAACGAAAATGCCACGGTTCATACTGAATGCCTGTAATCTCTGTCTTGTCCTGAGGATAGCGCAGAATGAATCCGTGCGCCCATGCATGCTCCTTCAGCCACTTCCCTTCGGGCGATCGATCAATCGACTGCTGCGTCGATCCGATATCCATCGAGAGCCCGAGATTATGCTCGCTGTAGCCTGGAGGCAAGGCGTAATCGGAACCTTTTTCACGATAAAGCTGCTCTTGCTCGTCTTCATCCCGATACCCGCTGCTGATCATGAAGCGATTGACTCCATCTTCTCCGGCGGCTTCAATCATATTACGGAAATTCTCCGCCACACTGCGCGATAACCGGATCGTGTTATCCAGAACCACATAACCATACATTAAATCTTGATTTTCAAACAATGTTACGATATCCTTCGGCACCGCTTCCGGATCAAGCGGATGATCCTTATTGACCAGAACCAAGTTTCCACGTGTCACTTGTTCATCCGTTACACGGATCGTCTGCGTAGCGGATGTCTGATTCGATTGCGTGCCGGAATCCGTCTTTGTTTCCTGTCCATCCCTACTGTCCACCCTATCCTTCACGTTAGGCGTCTCCGTCAGAATGGACTCGCATCCGACCAACAGAAATATAACGAGCATAATCAAACCTTTTTTCAACTTCAACAACTCCCTCTAGCTTGGTCTATCCAGATTAATGAATAGAGTTTAAGGAAAAGTAGGAAAAAGTTAAAGTTTTTCTTAAGAGAGATGATTCTCGCCTATCCCTTTTCCCTTTGACAAGATTGAAGCCAATGGCTTAACTTGGTATTTAGACTAAAAAGAATAAAGAAGGTGCCATTATTCTTGCTCAAATTATTTCGTTATTTACGTCCCCACTGGGCTGCGGCCCTGCTTGCGCCGCTGCTTATGCTGCTGGAGGTCGCCATGGATTTGCTCCAGCCCATTCTCATGGCCAGCATTATTGATCAAGGCGTCATGCAGAACGATACTGCGCACATTCTCCATACAGGTCTCATCATGCTGGGTGCGGCTGCCATCGGGCTGCTTGGAGGTCTCGGTTGTACGATCTATTCTTCCATTGCCTCGCAGCGTTTCGGTGCCGACCTGCGCCGGGATTTGTTCCTTAAGGTTCAGACCCTCTCGTTCCGTAATCTGGACGATGTCTCAACGGGTTCGCTGATCACACGGCTTACGAGCGACATCGTCCAGATTCAGACCATGGTTCAGATGCTGCTGCGTATCTTCGTACGCTCTCCGTTGCTCGCGATTGGAAGCATGATCATGGCAGTGATCATTAGCCCGAAGCTCGCCATCATTCTGGCCATTGCCGTTCCGTTGTTGTTCGTTGTGATGTTCTTTCTGATCCGGGCTACCCTACCCTTATTCGCCACCGTTCAGAA
This sequence comes from Paenibacillus sp. Dod16, assembly GCF_049893405.1. Lineage (NCBI taxonomy): Bacteria > Bacillati > Bacillota > Bacilli > Caryophanales > Paenibacillaceae > Paenibacillus > Paenibacillus sp. Dod16. Next base: position 166,130 of record NZ_JBNDYG010000038.1, on the reverse strand, counting down.
GAAACTCGATAAAGTGAATACGGTCCTGAAGGAGAATTTTGCCGGCATCCGGGTATCCAAAGCATTCGTGCGAGCAGGGTATGAGAAGGATCGATTCCATCAAGCGAATACCGACTTCACGCAAGTTTCGGTTAAAACACAACGGATCGTTGCGCTCAATATGCCCATCTTGAGCATGATACTGAACGTCAGCATCGTCGTTGTCCTCTGGCTCGGCGGGAAGAACGCGATTGATGGCTCGTTCGAGGTGGGAAGCCTGGTTGCCTTCATCAACTATGTGACACAGGTGCTGTTCTCCGTTTCCTCCGTGGCGATGATGCTGGTTCGAATCTCTACGGCCAAGGTTTCCGCTGATCGTATCCAGGAAGTCATGCATACGGAATCCGAGATTGCAAACGCTGCTCATCCGGCGATGAATGCATACAAGCAGGGAGAAATCGAATTTGACCAGGTGACTTTTTCCTATAAACCGGGGATTCAGAAGCCCGTTTTACATCATGTCAGTTTCAAGGTTCGACCGGGGCAGACCGTCGCGATTATGGGAGCAACCGGTTCGGGAAAAACCTCTCTGGTATGCCTGCTCCCCCGCCTGTATGATGTAACTTCCGGACGGATCTTCATCGATGGAACCGATGTGCGACAATTCGACTTATCGGCGTTACGCGAACGCATCGGCATCGTCCTGCAAGAATCCATCCTCTTCACAGGCACCATTCGGGACAATATCCGCTACGGGAAAGCGGATGCTTCCGATGAAGAAGTGATTGCAGCGGCCAAGGCTGCGCAGGCGCATGAATTCATTTCGTCCATGCCGGAAGGATACGATACGATGCTTGGACAAAGAGGCGTGAACCTCTCCGGCGGTCAGAAGCAGCGGATATCCATTGCACGGGCATTACTGCTTCGCCCCGCCATTCTGATTCTGGATGACAGCACCAGTGCCATCGATATGGGAACGGAGTCCAGGCTTCAGAAAGAGCTGGCCCGGCTGATGAACGGTCGTACCTGCCTCATGATTGCCCAGCGGATTTCTTCCGTAATCGATGCCGATCGCATACTGGTGCTGGACGATGGAAAATTGGTAGCGGAAGGTACGCATAGCGAGCTGCTTGCTTCCTGTGAGTTGTACCAGGATATTTATCAATCGCAATTCGGCAAGGAGGTGTCTTCCCATGGCTAAACCCGATCAGGGATCCAAGCATGGCAATACAGAAGCTCCGGATCTGAGTTTGCGCGGCAGCAGCCCCATGCGTGGAATGACGATGGCCAAGGCGAAGCCCAAAAATACGATGGGAACGATACGCCGGATCTGGGGTTACATACGACCATTTAAAGGCGGCATGATCGCTGTTTTCTCATTCACGCTCATCACGACGATTCTGTCCCTGATTGCTCCTTACCTGCTGGGGAATGCGGTGGATCATTATATCATTCCGGGAGATTTTGAGGGACTCATGGGGCTGTGCGCGGTGCTTCTAGCGGTTTATGCGGGTACCGCACTCACAGCATGGCTGCAGCAGCATGTCATGGTTAAGGTCTCCCAGCTGTCTATTCAGGCCATGCGGAGGGATATTTTTGCGAGACTTCAAGTCCTTCCGCTGCGTTTCTTTGACAGCAAGACCCACGGCGAATTAATGAGCCGCACGACCAACGATATCGAGAACGTCTCCGGGACGTTGAATCAGAGCGTAACCCAGCTCATTTCAAGCGTGCTGTCCCTGGTTGGATCGCTTGCCATCATGCTGTACCTGAACGTATGGCTGACGCTGCTCAGCATGGTGACCATTCCGCTTGTCATGCTGTTCACGAAGATCGTAGCAAGCCGGACAAGGAAGCATTTCTCCAAGCAGCAGAGCACGCTGGGTGAGCTTAATGGCTTCATCGAGGAAACCGTCTCGGGGCAGAAGGTCGTTCAGGTATATCGCCGGGAGCGGCATGCCGCTGCGCAGTTCGATGTCATGAACAAGAAGCTGACCGATGCCAGCATTCAAGCTCAGATTTATTCGGGGACCGTCGGTCCGGTTATGAACGTGCTGAATAACGTCAGCTTTGCTTTGATTGCGGCGGTCGGCGGGTATATGGCATTCAAGGATTTTACTACCGTGGGGGTTGTCGTTGCATTTCTGAACTACTCGAAGCAGTTTCAACGGCCGCTGAACGACCTGGCGAATCAATTTAATCTGGTGCAATCTGCTGTGGCGGGTGCTGAACGGGTCTTTGAGGTGATGGATACCGAGTCCGAGTACCAGGACAATCCAGACGAGAATACAGCAGATGACATGTATGGCGAGGTGCAATTTGACCATGTCTGCTTCAGTTATAAGGAGGGTGTCCCGATTCTGAAGGATGTTTCCCTTACCGCTCGGCCGGGCGAGACCATTGCGCTCGTCGGCCCGACAGGTGCCGGCAAAACCACCATCATCAATCTGCTGACCCGTTTCTATGAGATCGATTCCGGCAATATCACCATTGATGGAGTCGACATCCGACAGCTTGATAAGGACCATCTGCGAAGCAAGCTGGGAATCGTGCTGCAGGATGCCTATGTATTCTCGGCATCGATTCGGGAGAACATCCGCTACGGCCGGCTTGATGCCTCGGACGAAGAGATCGAAACCGCCGCCAAGCTTGCCAATGCACATGACTTTATCATGAAGCTGCCCGAAGGCTATGATACGCTGCTTCACTCGGGTGGAGGCAACCTGAGCCAAGGCCAACGGCAGCTCTTGACGATCGCTCGCGCGGTGCTTGCCGATCCGGTCATTTTGATTCTGGACGAAGCTACCAGCAGCATCGATACACGGACAGAGATGCATATTCAGACCGCCATGCGCACCCTGATGAAGGGCAGAACCAGCTTCGTCATCGCTCATCGTCTAAGCACAATCCGTGAGGCTGACCAGATTCTCGTCATGAATCAAGGCGGTATCGCGGAGCGCGGCACACACGAAGAGCTGCTAGCCAAACGCGGCTTTTATTACGAGTTATATAACAGCCAGTTTAAGTTAAGCGGTTGAAGATGGGTTAGGTAATTTCTTACAAGCCGCTGACCATATACAAGAGAGCCGGTTCCTTGGAACGGCTCTCTTGTTTGTTTGCTATAAGGATAAGTGTCTTTAGTAATGAGTGTCGCGTATCACTATCTTCTCCTTATTACTGCAGAGCAGAATCTGTATCTGTATCTGTATCTGCTTAAGACTATCGGGAATAACACAACCGGACCTGAGCGCCGTTATTTCGATCGAACCAGCTCGATTCGCGAATCGAGCGGGGCACCCGGGCCTTCATTTCCATCAAACCAGCTCAATCTACAAATCGAGTGGACACCAGATCCGTTATTTCCATCAAAACAGCTCAATCTACAAATCGAACGGACACCAGATCCGTTATTTCCATCAAAACAGCTCAATTCGCGAATCGAACGGACACCAGATCCGTTATTTTAGTTAGCATAGGGCGAAAATCACACTTTTACGGCGAATAACGTTCCTCATGTCCGCTAAACTAGTTAATTTCGTCTTTTTTAACTAAATAACGGATGCTCAGTCCGTTAACAAAACAAATACAATGCGATGCCACACAAATACCATTCAATCGTGCTTTCGATACCATGCTAATGCCATTCAATCGTACTTTAGATGCCATGCAAATACCATTCAATCGTACTTTCAAAGCAATACAAATGCCATTCAATCGTACTTTCGAAGCAATACAAATGCCATTCTATCGTACTTTTGATGCAATACAAATGCCATTCAATCGTGCTTTCGATGCCATGCTAATGCCATTCAAACGCACTTGCGATGCAATACAAATGCCATTCAAACGCACTTCCAATGCCATGCTAATGCCATTCAATCGTACTTCCGATGCAATACAAATACTAATCAAACGCGCTTCGCAATGCCATGCCAATGCACTACAAGCCCACCATCTCGTACGATCCCATCATTCCAACTCAACTCGACTGGCATTACTCACGATCCGTTTTACAGCCCCGATCATCCATTCCATCTCCACATATTGATTGTTCGGCGCATTGTATTCGACGCCCCAATAGCCCTGGTAACCGCCTGCCAGCAGGCCCCGTACCTTCTCCTCCGCACCGGGATGGACCGCTGTTTTCGCGTCAAAATGAGTATGTACCGTCCACGGGGCAACCATCGCATCCCCTTCAGCCTCATCGGCCTTCCATCTGCCAAGATGAAGCAGAAAACCAAAAGCAGGATGATGGACTTCCTCTGCAAGCAGTTTCATTTCGCGTGGAAGCAGCGACGCGCCCATATGATTCTCCGGACCAATGGTATAACCGCCATCCGCTGCACGATCCGCATATTCCCGATAACGTTTAACGGTATACTCGAACTGTTCATCAGTCATCGGCTCCGATCCCTTATAACTGCCGCCGGTGTCGATCCGCACGGTTTCAGCGCCCAGAATTTCAGCGGCATCCAGATGAACCAGCGCATTCTCATACAGCCTCTGCCGAAGATCCGGGTCAGGATCCCATAGTTGCGCTCCGTCCACTGCAAAGTTGACCACCCTCATCTCTTTCTCATCCAGCGCTTCTCTAATCTTGCGGATGTAGCTCTTATCAGCAAGCTTGTATACGCTGTCGCTCCGATCGATGAAAAAACCGTTCCACATATCAACCGCATCCATTCGGTACCGGTACTTCACCGTCTCCAAATAACCGAACACATCCATTTCCCCTTCCAGAAACGTATTATAAAAAGAATAACCGCCAATCGAAATGTTCAACTGAATACCTCCTCAGAGAATGGATGAATTGAACTAGCTTCCGTTTATCGCACTTCCAAAACACCTACGCATCACATCTTACTCGATGGTGTATATATGATGATGATATTCCCCGCCGGAGAGAAAGCCTCTCTTCCTATACAGCTGCTCCGCCTGATTTCCCATCGTTACAAAGAGACGCAGAACCGGATAATCAGGCTCCAGGACTGTTAACGCCCTATCCAGCATCGCGCTCGCCAACCCCATTCCCCAATGTTGGGGTAATACGGCGATACTATAGACGAGTGGCAAGCCCTCCCATAAAGAGATCATACATACACCGACGATTTCTCCCGTTATTCGGTCATATACTACGGAAGATGCTCCCAACAGTTTGGGGTCCACTACGTCAAAATATCGTGATGCATCCTCAGCATATACCTGAGCTTCCCGCTCATCCGGTCCATTAGCATAGGCTTCCCTAAACACCTCTACAATCTTAGACATATTATCTATTGACGGTATTCTATGCATATAATTGAGATCCATCGATGTTTCCAGCTGCTCGGTAGGCCGCATCATGCATTGCCTGGATTCAACTCGAACGAAACCAGTTTCACGAAAAGCGATCTCCTGCTCAGCTAGAACGTTATATGCATGCAGATCCTCTGTCAATTTCCAAGATTTTAAGGCATAGCTCTTTACGGCATCCATCATCTTGGTGGTAATGGAATATGGGGGGATGCCAAATACAAGAGCGATAGAATGGTCAGACAAATAAACCCCAGCCGCTTTATCTTCGCCTGCGATAACCCAGTAACCGTCGTCCGAAGCCGATAGAACCTTGGTTAAATCACCCCAGCTCGGTCTAAACCAATTATTCTTATAATAGGTAGCGAAATATTTCGAGAACATTTTGCGATCCGCCTTTACTAATCTGTATTCCATAACTCCCCCTCCTTATCCCCTTTTGAATTAGGCTCATTATATCAGGCTAACCCCCAGATACCCCGCTGTTCCCCACATAATCAACGCGGATATTCGATTCAACGCATACAACAATTTCCCTGATGCATCGATCCTTCCCGCTGCCCTGCCCGCTATTCCTAGACCCAAGAACCACAGCCATGAAACTGCGATGCATACGACGGCAAAGGTCAATTTGTCCATCCCTGTATATTGAAGAGAGCTTGTGCCAATGACACCCAGCGTGTCCAGGACCGCATGCGGATTCAACAAGGATACGGACATGGCAAAAACAATTTGCCTCTTCGGCGTAAACGAACGGGCCTCTTCCAACGCTTGACCCGAAGGTTTGCTCTTCCATGTCACCATTCCCATATAGACCAGGAAACAGATCCCCAGTGAAAACAGCACCGTTCGGATCCACTCGTATTCCAGTACAACAACAGATACCCCCAGAACCGCTAGTGAGATCAGCAGCGTATCACAGAGCGATGCCGTAATTATGGCGGGCAGTGCCTTGACGAAGCGGGATTGTACCGCTCCCTGATTCAATACAAACACGTTCTGGACGCCCAAAGGAAGAATAAGGCCTAAAGCTAGGATGAAGCCATGAAGTAAGACACTGATCATATAAAACCAAACCTCCAGTGAATATTTTCACCATTGTAAAGGAGGATGTCGGCTGCGTCTCCAACCAATTGGTTGGCGCTTGAACCAACCAATGAGGTATACTGAGGCATATTCCTACATGAAGGCGGGTTTACTTATACTTATGGCTGAAGAATGGAAATTAAATAAGTACTCCGATGTGCCGCTTCATCAGCAAATTTATGATGATATCAAGAGCAGAATCATGAACGGGGAATGGCCGGTCGGAACCCGAATTCCCACGCAGCGAGAGCTGGCTGCCAAATATCAAGTTAACCGCAGCACCATTGTGTATGCGCTCGGGGAGCTCGCTGCAGACGGTTTAATTGAATCCCGCGTGGGCCAAGGCACGGTGATTATCAACAATACTTGGAGTTTACTTGCTGCCACGCCTCCGCCTGATTGGAATCAATATGTAAAATCCGGCTCCTATCAGCCCAACATCCAGATGATCCAGCAAATCAATCGTGCGGAAACCGATTCGAACATGATCCGTCTCGGAACAGGCGAGCTCTCGCCCGATCTCCTCCCGACCGACCAAATGCGGGAGACGTTGAACGGCAGGATGTCCAGCCGTTTCACCTTGGGCTACTCGGAACCGAAAGGGAGCCTATATTTAAGAGAAATCATCAGTGAGCATCTGAAAAAGAAAGGGATTATAGCCTCCCCTGCTTCCATACTCATCGTTTCCGGCGGGCTGCAAGGCTTACAGCTGATCTCGCTGGGACTGCTGCATCACGGCTCCTCCATGTTGGTGGAGAATCCCTCTTACCTGAACTCGATCCATGTGTTTCAATCCGCCGGCATGCATTTGCACGGCATCCCTATGGATGAGAACGGGATCCGAACGGAAGCCATCGGGAGACTCAAGCGCCAACACAGGGCTGCCCTGCTGTATACCATCCCTGCCTTTCACTGCTTCGGATATGCGCTCAGGAGAGGCTGCCCTTAATCGAGGATGACGTGTATGGGGATTTATGGCTCGATAGCCCCTCGCCACCTCCGCTGAAAGCTTCGGATAAACAAGGTCTGGTACTCTATATGGGCAGCATGTCCAAGACCCTGGGTCCCGGGCTGCGCATCGGGTGGATCGTCGGGCCTGAGCCGGTCATCGACCGGCTGTCCGACATCAAAATGCAAACCGATTACGGCTCCAGCTCACTTTCCCAGCATGCCGTCGCGGAATGGCTCTCCAGCGGGTTATATGAGAATCATCTCAGTCGGATCCGGACAGAGCTGATGAGACGCCGAGATTTTACCCTATCGTTACTTGAGCAACATTTCCACGATATCGCACACTGGAATATCCCTCAAGGCGGATTCTATATTTGGCTTCGTATCAAGAATCCCCTCTCTATTCGGCCTTTATTTGAGCAGGCGCTGAAGGAGAGTATTTTGCTTAATCCCGGAAATATATATGACCGTAACGACCAGCAGCATCTGCGCCTATCCTATGCATACACCTCTTACGATCAGCTGAAGAGCGGGCTTATCCGGCTGGCGGAGCTTATCCGCCTTCATGCGTTGTCATGAAAAAAAGGGCTCTCCCGAGGACTTTGATCCTTTGGGAAGGCCCTTTCCTTTTGTCAGTGTGCCCGCTTCATTTCGCTAATCCATACCCGTAACCTACACATGACGCCGCTCCATCAGATTAATGCCTATGCCCATGCACAACACCCCGATGAGCAGTAATTTGGTAATCGGGATCCAGAGATCCGCGATGCCATTGCCGTACACAGCGATTCCCGTCAATGCTTTCATAGCATGCGTCAGCGGAATGACTTCCGCGAGGCCAAGCAAAATCGGATTCGTGATTGTGCCTGGCGGCATATATACCCCGCTGATGAGCGGCATGATCGGAATGATGGACGGAAACAACGTCCCAAATTGCTCAGGCGACTGCAATATGCCAACAAAGAGCATACATAAAGCGACGATGGTCAGTGTGTAGATCACAGTGACTAGCAGCAGCAAGCCGTATTGGTCGCCTAGGTCGAAGCCGAAACCATACCGAAAGATGAGCAGCACCAGGATGAGCTGCAAGATGCCGATCACAGAGCTGTATAGCAGGTGACCCATATACATCTCTGTTTTTCGGACAGGAGACAGTATCAGCCGATTCCATACGCCGGAGGCTTTATCCTTCGTAATCGTATTTACCTTAAAACCAATGGTAAACATGACGAGGAATAACGAAAATCCGAACATCAGCTGAAGTCCCATATCATGAGAAACGAGTTTTCCCCCGCTCTGCGACTCGGATTGGAGACGCAAGGGTGGCTTCTCCATATAAGCATGCACGTGCTCGCGAAATTTCGTTTCATCTTGCAGGTTCGCCGCTGCGGCCCGAAGCTGCAGCTCTCTTTCATAAACCGTACGGAGATGCTGATCAGCTAACTGGGCATATGGGTTATCCATTGCGGCTATGATGCGATAATCGTCCGAGACCAGCTTCACGGCGAGATCTGCGCGTCCCTCGCGCACTTTCTTTCTTGCCGTCTGTTCATCCTCCATTCGAAATTCGAACGTATCGTTTTGATTCAGCCATTCGATCCACTTGGCTTCGGACTCATCAACCGCCCCGTCTGCGGTGAAAATGTCAATCTTGATCTTGCTGTCAGCCTTCCCTCCGAACATCAGCGTGGCCATTATGCTCAGACCGATGAACATGATGATCATCCATGGATTTCGCTTTTCTTTCATCCATTGCGATAATAAGATGGGCGCCATCAGATCCGCCCCCTTCTTGGAAAGATCCATAAACTCGCAGCTAGAATAACGATGAAGAACACCCCTTGGTACAGGATCGGCAGCCATAGTTCTTGAAACGGACTGCCCTGTATCCACTGAATCATGGACATTAAGGCCAAGCCGTTGGGGGTTACGCTGCCGATGCTCATCAGCCAATCCGGCAAAATATAGATCGGCACCAGATTCCCTCCGATAACGCCAAGCACAAGAAGCAGTATGAATGAAATGCCGGTTGCGACATCCGTGTCCTTCATTCGGAAGAGCATGGCCGTATAAAGCGCAGATAACGCCGCAACCGTTAGACACATCATGAAGATAATGAAGGTCAAGCCGATCCAGAAGATCAGGGATTTCCCCGGAAAAAGCTGAAACAGAAAATGCGAGACGATCAGCAGGACCGCAGATTGCAGCAGAGACATGCAGAAGGTCGACCCAACCTTACCGGACAAGTAGCGAAATGGATGGGTTCCGGCAAGAAGCAGACGCATGAACACCATCTCTCTCTTTTCCGTGATCGATTTGGACGCCGTCGTTGTGGAAACGGACAGCGCAAAGAATATACTGACCGCCAGGGCGTAATATTGGAACGAGGTGATCATGTCCACACCTTCAATCTGTTCCAATCCCCCGACAGGGCTGTTCGCCAGTGCAAGCTCGCCCTCACCCTTGCTTTCCTGTTCTTCCATTCCGCTGTCCAGCGCTGCTTGATAATTTACGGCACCCAAAAATCCATCCAGCATATTTTGAAGAACATTCACTTTCATTGAATTCTCTAGCGCCGTCAAAGTCAGCACCGCACCGTCCCCCTCATGCAGGAGCAGCTTGTTAAGCGCAGCCAGCGTATACCCCTCAGGAACTGTTAGGACGGCCTCCACCTTCTCTTCCTTCAGCTGTACTTGGGCAGTCTGGTCATCCAAAGCAGCAACTTGAAGAAATTCCTCCACATCTTCGCTGCCAAACATATTCATTAATAAGGCTTCCGGTTGGAAATTCGCAGCTGCTTTACTCAATTCGTTCTTCTCTACCGCACTGATCGACAAACTCTTTAGACGTTCCTGAAAGGCATGAACTCCCTCTTCATGCCGGTCCTTCACGACCAATGCAACTCTCATCTCAAGGGATTCATTCGAATTCTCTACCCAATTCGGCAAGGCAAATCCAAGTATTAGGATTAACACTAATGGCATAAACAAAGCAATCAGCATCTCTTTCCGGTCTCTCCAATAGACGAGAAAGTCTTTTTTGAAAAATACGCCCAAGCGGCTGTCCCCCCCTCAATCCCGAAGCTTGCGGCCGGTCAAATGAAGAAATACATCCTCGAGACTTGGCGACTGGATATGAATATTCTGAATCTGCACCTCATGGCGTTCGGCAGCCTGCACAATACCGGACAGAATGTAACTGTTCTTCATGACAATGAGCTTCAGCCCATGATCCGTCTCCTCAACCTGCCTGACGCTTTCTACGGAGCGAAGCTCCTCGGCCAGCTCCGGATTCGGGCGATTTAGCTGGATGATCAGCGTATCCTCACCGGATAAGATGTGCTGCAGCTCCTCCTTAGTACCCGAAGCAATAATCCGCCCGTGATCCATGATGTACATCCGGCTGCACAGCTGCTCCACCTCTTCCATGTAATGGCTTGTGTACAGTACCGTTGTCCCTTTGTCCCGGTTTAATCGCCGGACCGTTTCAAGAATATGATTGCGGGATTGCGGATCAATGCCCACGGTCGGTTCATCCATGATGACGATTTGCGGATCATGCAACAGAGCAGCTGCAATATTGATCCTTCTCTTCATGCCTCCGGAATAGGTTCGAATTAACTCCTTCTGGCGATCCCGAAGACCGACCGTCTCAAGCAGCTCCTGAATTTTGATCTCGAGTTCCTTTCCGTTCAATCCATATACGCGCCCAAAAAATTTAAGGTTTTCATACGAGGTCAATTCCTCATACAAGGCAATTTCCTGAGGCACCACGCCTAATACGGTGCGAATGTCCTGCGGATGCTTGAGCACGCTTTTGCCGTTCAGGCGCACATCGCCGCCCGTCGGTTTCAGCAAGGATGATATCATGGAGATTGTTGTCGATTTCCCGGCGCCGTTCGGACCGATCAATCCGACGGATTCTCCCCGGTCCAGATACAGGCTGACTTCCTCCACAGCAGTCTTGCCCTTAAACACTTTTCGAAGTTCTACGGTTTCCAGCATCATGTCCCTCCATTCTCGATATGAACCCTAACGTGCCTTGTTACCCTTCGTTCATATCGTCCTCCACTGCTACAAGTGTATATGCAAAAAGGCAGTGCCATCACTGCCCTCGGTCATTGCTTTGATTCCGAACCATGACCTCAGTCATGTTAGGTTCGGATTTAACGGGATATCGTCCTCTCTCGCGAATCAAACCACATTGTGCCGTATAGCATAAATCGCCAGCTGTGTCCGATCTCTTAGATCAAGTTTGTCCATAATCTGGCTGACGAGATTCTTGATCGTTCCGATTGACAAACCCAGCTCGTCTGCGATTTCGCGGTTGCTGCGCCCTTCCCCTACCAGACGCATGATGGACAGCTCCCGCGGGGTAATCGAAGCATCAACGACGGGTGCTTTCTTTTCTCCCAGCAGTTTGGGGATCACCTTGGCCGCCACATCCTCCTGGAGCGACAATCCACCGCTCAAGCAGCTTCGAATCGAGCGGATTAAAGCCTCCGGCTCCGCCTCCTTCAGCATGTATCCGCTTGCCCCGCTCTTTAGCGCCTCGACCGCATACTGATCGTCGTTAAACGTCGTCAGCATCAGAACTTTTGTCTTCGGCCAGCGTGAACGTATGATGCGGGCAGCCTCCAATCCGTTCATCTCCGGCATTCGGATATCGAGTACGACGACATCAAAGATATGGCTTTCGCATAAAGCCACAGCCTCTTTGCCGTTACCAGCTTCACCGGCAACCAGCATATCCGAATCGCTTTCGATCATCATCTTCAGACCTTGACGAACCATGGCCTGATCCTCTGCCAATAATATACGTATCAGCGGACTCCCTCCTCTATTAACTTGGACATGAATAACGTTCCGCGAACGATAAATTGGTTGTCGTACTGGGAGATTTGAAGCTCACCCCCAGCCTCTTCCATTCGCTCTCGCATCGCTTTTAAACCATAGCCCTCCCGGTGTATATCGCGTTTCCGGTGATACGGATTGCTTACCTCAAAACGGAAAATGCCGCCTCCCGGCGCTTCAAAAATGATATACACTTCTCGCGTGCTCCCATGCTTCATCGCATTGGTCATGGCTTCCTGAACCGCACGGTATACCGCAATGGATTGGATATTGTTTAAAGGTACAGTTAGGGCTCCATGCCGCGCCGTTAGCGTTACGCGCATAAAGCTCTCGGATTCCAACCGCCGGAGAAGTCCAATGATTGCGGGCAATCCGCTGGTCTCCTGCTGCTTCATGGACTTCACCGCATTCCTGGTCTCCTCCAGACTTTCCTTGGCAAGGGCTTTAAGCCCCTTCAGAACCTCGGCGGTTTCCCCGTCTGCCTGCATCCGGTGCATCTCAAGCTGCATGAGCAGTGCCGTTAATTTATGCCCGACGGAGTCATGGATATCGCGACCGACCTGAGCCCGCTCCTCTTGCCTGGCATGCTGCTCATCGGTAATCAGGCGACGTTTCATATTACGATACTCACTGAGCAGCGTTTCATATCGTACTCTTGACTCTTCATTACGGGAGAAGACGGTGCGAAATAAGGCCAGCCCCATCGCGAGCATAACTGAGTATAAAACGAGGAAGAACCACGGAAACTCGGGGTATCCGAACAAACCCGGCACCACGGCGCCTGCAGCCAGAACAAGACCAATGCAGGCAGCATGAACGAATGGGAGCCGATACACGGCTTTTCCCGCCAGGATGGAATAAACCAGCAGAATGTACGGGTTCGTTGCAGTCGTATTGGTCGGCCATAAGGAGATGACGGAAAATACCGACGCTACGAGCAGTGTGACAAATAGCATTGCAGGCCTGGCACGGAATAATGGCGCCAAAAAAAAGGCCATAAAAAAAATGGAACTGCTCCCCAACCTCCAAGGCAACTGATCCGGATTAACATGCTGGAGCACAGGGGCGAAGGCGCCCAGCCAGCTCAAAACAAGAAATAAAAACCATATCCAGAACGACCGCACTTGCTCCCCTCTCTTTCCTATCAAGAGTTTCACAATTTCCAGAAAAAAATCCCGTTCCAATTTTTAGTTATATCATATCACATGCCTCGTCGCGCCTTTGGGTGAAATAAGTAAACTGGAAATAAAAATTCGCTTCGAATTTATTGTGAAAAAATATACATACACCTTTAAACCCTTACCAATACAGGGATTTATTCGGCAGGCTTAGGGGTCGATTGCGGCGAAAAACAGGCCCGGAATTGTGACGAAACTGGTAACTCTCGTGAATGTTTGAACAAAGTATGAACTGCCTCAAAACCGCGCCACTACAATGATTTCGCTCACAGCCGTACCCTTTTGTAACAAATTGAACACATAAAATTACATACATTGACACGAATGTGGATTTATTTGTTAATTATACAAGTTTATGTGTTTTGCAAAGCCGACCGGAACTTTCTACTATAGATGTGTCAGTAACATTGAATCGAACGAACGTTTCAAGGAAAGGGGTACATCATGAACAAAAGAGGGCCGTTATTTGCATTGTTATTATGCTTTACCTTGCTCTTATCGGGATGCAGCTCGCTCACGGTATTAGATCCGAAAGGACCAGCTGCCAGAACCCTATCCGATACAATCATATTCTCCATTCTCATGATGGTCGGAATTCTAGCGGTAGTTTACGCGCTCTATATCTACATGCTTACCAAATATCGAGCCAAGAAATCCAACGAAGGTTACGAGCCGCCTCATGAAGAGGGCAACAAATGGCTGGAAATTCTGTGGACCGCCATTCCGATTCTGATCGTTGCCGTGCTCTCGGTCGTAACGGTCAAAACGACGGTGGCCGTCGAGAATGTGCCTGAAGGCTACGAGAACCAAGAGCCTCTGGTTATTTACGCTTCCTCCTCGAACTGGAAATGGCACTTCAGTTATCCGGAAGAAGGAATCGAGACTGTCAATTACGTGAACATTCCGACCAATCGTCCAATCGAGTTCAGACTGTATTCATTCGGTCCGATCACAAGCTTCTGGATTCCTCAGCTTCACGGACAGAAGTACGCGATGAGCGACATGATCACCAAGCTGAACATGGTTGCCGACGTACCGGGTTCGATGATGGGTCGTAACGCGAACTTCAACGGCGAAGGCTTTGCCCATATGGAGTTCGAAGCTCTTGCCATGACCTCTGCCGAGTACGATGAGTGGGTTAAAGATGTAAAGGACACCGCGCCTGAACTGAAGGAAGATGAGTTCAAGAAGCTTCTGGATACCGCGCATGTCGGTCGGATGACTTTCTCCAATACGCATCTGGAATTCAGTCCGCCGCCATCCGAAGATCATCACCATGGCGGCGATGTCAACGGCAATGAGGAGCATCAGGACCATAAAGACGTCCACCCGGATCCTGCAACAACGGAAGAAACGGAATTTGACAGCGAAACGAACGTGGATCCGAACGAACCGCTGCCGAACTTCCCGGCTGAAGAAAGCCCAAATCATCAACATGAAGGACATTAAATCGGTGCGTGAAACGTTGTTCACCCGATCTACTTCATACATCCAGAAAGGAGCTAGGCCTTTATGAAATGGGACGAATTTTTCGTTACCGGTGATCCGTTAATTTACGGCGCCATGGTGAGTATCGTGCTCGTCTCGCTCGCAATCCTCTTCGGTTTGACCTATTACAAGAAGTGGGGTTACATGTGGCGGGAATGGCTGACGACCGTGGATCACAAAAGAATTGGTGTCATGTACATCATCTGTGCATTGATCATGCTGTTCCGCGGAGGCGTGGACGCGATCATGATGCGTGCGCAAACCGCCGCACCGGAGATGAAGTTTCTGACCGGGCAGCATTATAATGAAGTATTCACGACTCACGGGGTCATCATGATCCTCTTTATGGCCATGCCGTTTATTTTCGGTCTGATGAACGTCATCGTTCCGCTCCAGATCGGCGCCCGTGACGTAGCATTCCCTAAACTGAACGCAATCAGCTTCTGGTTGTTCTTTGCCGGCGCGATGCTGTTCAACATTTCCTTCGTTATCGGAGGTTCGCCGGATGCCGGCTGGTCCGCTTACTTCCCGCTGGCCAGTATCGAATTCAGTCCGACGGTCGGCAATAACTACTACTCTCTGTCGCTTCAAATCTCAGGGATTGGTACGTTGCTGACAGGTCTTAACTTTATCGTAACGATACTGAAGATGCGTGCTCCGGGCATGACCTTGATGCGCATGCCGATGTTTACGTGGTCTGTATTGATCACTTGTGTCATCATTATCTTTGCTTTCCCTGTACTTACGATTGCGCTCCTGCTTATGATGTTCGACCGCATCTTTGGTTCCCAATTCTTCACGATGGCGAACGGCGGTATGGATATGCTATGGGCCAACCTGTTCTGGGTATGGGGTCATCCTGAGGTGTATATCGTTATTCTGCCGGCATTCGGTATTTTCAGTGAGATTATCTCGGCCTTCTCCAAAAAGAACTTGTACGGTTATAGCTCCATGGTATTAAGCATGGCGATTATTTCCGGATTGTCCTTCCTGGTATGGGCCCACCATTTCTACACGATGGGTCAAGGGGCCATGGTCAACGGTTTCTTCTCCATCACAACGATGGCGATCGCCGTACCGACCGGGATCAAAATATTTAACTGGCTCTTTACGCTTCGCAAGGGTCGAATCAGCTTTACGACGCCGATGCTCTACTCGCTTGCCTTTATCCCGATTTTCACGATCGGCGGCGTAACCGGCGTTATGCTGGCGATGGCCAGTGCCGACTATCAATATCACAATACGATGTTCCTGGTTGCCCACTTCCACTATGTGCTCATTCCAGGCGCGGTATTCGCCGTCATTGCCGGTTTCCATTACTGGTTCCCTAAAGTGTTCGGCTTCCGTCTGAACGAAAAGCTGGGCAAAATCGCATTCTGGTTCATTGCCATCTCATTTAACGTAACGTTCTTCCCGATGTTCTTCCTGGGATTGATGGGGATGACCCGTCGTACGTACACCTATTCGGCCGAAACCGGCTTTGGCCCGCTGAATATGCTGTCGATGGTCGGCGCAATTGGACTGGCGATCGGATTCATCATTCTGGTATACAACATCTACTGGAGTACACGTTACGAGCCGCGCGACAAAACAGGAGATCCATGGGATGCACGCGCACTGGAATGGTCAACGCCAAGTCCGGTTCCTGTATACAACTTTGCGGTAACGCCGAAAGTCAAGGGCCGCGACGCCTTCTGGTTCTCGAAGAAAAACAACGAGCCGCTTTCGGATGAGAAAATCACGAAGATTCATATGCCAAGCAACACCGGAAAACCGTTTATACTGGGTATCGCCTTCTTCTTCCTTGGCTTCTTCCTGGTATTCAGCTGGTGGATTCCATCCATCGTTGCGGGTATCGCGGTATTGATTATTATGGCAACCATGTCCTTCGACCGTGATCACGGATACTACATTCCGGTTGAAGAGATTGTTCAAACCGAACAGAAACTGCGGGGTGATACGGTATGAAAATAGATGCCACTCAGCCGCTGGAATATGGAACAGAGGAAAACCGTAATCGAATATTCGGCTTCTGGCTGTTCCTCGGAGCTGAAATTGCGCTCTTTGCCACCTTGTTTACCGTCTACTTCGTTCTCGTGAACCGCTTTGCCAGCGGTCCGAGCGGAGCGGAAATCTTTGAAATTACGCCGGTCCTGCTTGAAACGTTCCTGCTCTTAACAAGCAGCTTCACCATTGGTTTGGCTGTTCATGCGATGCGTCTGGGACTGAAAAAGCAGATGATGATCTTCATGGTCATCACCCTGCTGCTGGGTGCGGGATTCCTCGGAATCGAGATCTTCGAATTCTTCACCTATGTGCATGAAGGAGTAACGCTCTCAACCAGCGCCTTCTCCTCCAGCTTGTTCACATTGCTTGGCACGCATGGAGCTCACGTTACCTTCGGTCTCCTGTGGGGAGCTGCCATTCTGATTCAACTTAAAAAGCATGGACTGGATCATTCCACAGCCAACAAGTCCTTCATCTTCTCGCTCTATTGGCACTTCCTGGACGTTGTGTGGATCTTCATTTTCAGCTTTGTATACTTGAAAGGACTGATGTGACATGATAAAACAGCTGTTTCCAATTAAGCATGTAGCGGGTTATATATCGTCTCTCGTCCTTTCAGCAGTTGCACTCGTCGTTCTGCTGGATATGCCGGCAGCTTCGAAAATGGCCGTTCTGCTGGTGACCGCTATCCTGCAGGCAGCCGTTCAGCTCATGCTGTTCATGCACGTCGGGGAAAGTGATGACAAAAAATCCGTTTACATCAACATTGCCTTCGCTCTGTTCGTTGGCCTTGTCACGATTTTCGGAACGCTGTTCATCTTCGTATGGGGCTGGTATGCTTAATCCTGCGAATATCTCTGAATTTGCAACGTAACGATGAATGTTCGCAGCTTGAACATATATCATCCCATATCATAGAGGGTATCCCAAAAGATGTTAGATCTGGCGGGATGCCCTCTTTTTCTGTTTTACGACGCAGCGTGTACGAATCGATATGACAATAGGAGGATCCATTAGTTATGTCCAGACTCCATATCCAAAATCTCATCAAGCTCGCCCTGAAGCTTCTTGGTCAGAGTCTGTTCGTCACCAATGATCCAGGCGTGATTGTACGGAGCCTCCCCATTGGACGCAGCACTTTGACGGCGGATCGATTCAACATACTTCGTAATGGAGCGTGGCACCCCGTCTCGCTCCGTAAACAATAAAGGGGCATGCTTACCCATATGGGACAATGGAGCGGCTGCAATGGACAATACGGGCGAATCCGGCGTCGAGAACGAGAGACTGTATCCCGGCGATTGAACGCCCCAACCGAAGCCTGTTACGGGATCATTAAACTGCGCGAAATGAACGGCATTCTCGAATGGGTCATCCCCGGATATTCGCGTCACCTTACCATATTGTCGCAGCTCGTCCTCTACTGCCCGGGATACCACCTTTTCCGGACCGATGATATAGATATTCGCTTTCCCTTTCCGCTTATGAAGCGCCTGTGCCGTTTCTTCAGGGACATTCTTCTCGCCAACATACAGCATTGTTTCCGGCATATGGGCAATCCAGCTCACCGCTGGGAGCGTATAATCCGGACGGTCCATCGATCCGACAATAACCGAGGTGGGTACAGATCCGGATACCTTAGCAGCATATTCATCAATCGCGGCTGCAGCTGCTTCAGGTTCCCCGGCAGCAATGTGATCAAGCTTGTATTCAAGCCCGTTCAGCTCCTTCATCACCTGATCCGAGATTGGTCCGACGGTGATAATCTCAATGCCCTTGTTATGCTCCGCTCCCCTTGGCTTCAACCGCCGCAGCTCTTCCAGCGTTTCCTTGGGAATCCCCTCTTCTTCCACAAACAGCAGCGGCCCTTCGCTAAGCTGCGTCAGATCGACGCTCACGGCCGCTATGGACCATTGAGCCGCATCCACCAGAATCACCGTCTGCGGACGACTGTGCTCATTCGTGGACTGCCACAGCGTCTTGGAGGTCAGTACGGCCGCATTTACAGGATCGGATGTATTCAATCGAATGGTGTTCTTCGTGGCGGACCATGGTACAGGAACATCCTTCAGCAGTTCTTCGCTGTGAACAGCCGAGGGAATGGAGGGTTCGGAATGACTTTGGGTCTGACTCCATGCGAGGATGCCTGCCGTTAACAGGGCAAGAGCCCAGCCGGCGATCATTTTTTTCACCGTATATTCCTCCTGTCTTACAATGAAGCGGCTCTAGGATTGATCTACCACTCCTGATGCTGTTTATTTAATCTACAGATCTTCCATTAACTTCTCCTCGTCCATATCCGGTGGCAGGCCTGGACGATCATTGGTTCGGTTTCGCACCCATTGCTCCTTCAGCATCTTCACAAACACGTCATCCCGGGACAGCCAGACGCCATACTGCCGCTTCATGTGCCGCTCCGCCTCCTCGAACGATCTAAACCGGAATGGGAGGGGTTCCCCGTTCCACTCGACAATCCATTCCCCGGCGTCGGCATAAACAAACAGCAGATCCTCGCCCCAGCTTTCGTATAGAACGCCGGACTCCGCCCCCTTAATGTTGAACTGATTCCGCGAAGCATCGAACCGGATCGGTTCCAGCTCGAACGGTTCAGCAGCAAATAACTGATACACTTCCTCCGTGATCGTGCACCCCGCTGCTTTGGGATGACCGCCTCCCCCGTACCGCATCGCCACATCGGACACGTCCACGTGATCATGAATCGTGCGAAGGCTCATTTTCCTTCCCCCCATGTTCAAGATAGCAATGTAATCAAGGTGGGGATACGTCGTTCCCAGCTCACTGGCAAGTTCAGAGTGATAGGATTCGGCATATACGATGCCTACGCAATGCTCCCCCACGAAGGTCTGAATGAGCTCTCGCTGCTTGCGGCGGATGTAACGATCGATTTTATTTTCTTCCATGTCCAATATTTTTTCTTCAAACTCATCAAAGAAAAAGCCCCCTTGCTCCCGCAGACGCTGCGTCATCTTGCTCTCAAACTCGTCAAGGGACAACATATAGAACAAATCGTTCAGGCGTTTAGCCTCAACCTTCTGGTTCTCTTCCCATTCCCACGTATCATAGAGGCGAACCAGCTCTACGAATTCATCCAGCGCTTCACTTCTGCCCAGATGTCCATGCTCGATTAAATATTCATAGAATAACGAGGTTGCCGATGCCAAGCGGCCGTCCCGATGCGTGACGTCCACTTGCCCCCAGCTATATTCATTCAAGTGAAGAGCCGTTTTATGGTGATCGATAAGCTGCACCTGCCCTCCCTCTTCAACAAACACGTTCAGTTCCTTCTCCATATCCGGAGCGACCGACAAATCCGTAATAAACAACACATCATACGGATTATCCTGCAAGGAAGTCCGGTTCAGATACCTTGCGACTTGTTGATTCAATCCGTGAATGGAGTTGTAACGGACATCAATTCCTTCGCCGAAAGCGCATTTGGCGATAATGCCGCAACCGACACCATCCAGATCATTATGGCTGTACAGATGATACATAGGTGACTTCCTCCAAACAGTAGGTTGAATGTATAGCTGATCCAAGTCTTTCATCCCTTTACAGTTCCCTAAAATCTGCCGTTTTAACCCCCTGTCAGCCCTACCCGATGGTACAATGTAACAAAAAAAAGAAGCGGCTTTAACAGCCGCTTCTTTCTGGATAATGAAATTATTATGCCTGTTGAACAGGTCTCGATCCTTTGGTTGCCATAACCTCATACATGCCGTGGCTGGAGCTGATCACATGCTCAGGCTGCGGCTTGCCGCGGTTATCACGATGTCCTTGAATATGCGCGGGACTGGTCTCCCAGCGTTTCCACGCCTCTTTGGATTCCCAGCGAATCATAACGATAACCTCTTCCGTTTCGTCGGTACGCTTTGCATTCTTGACTAGGACATTCAGATCAATGAAACCTTCAATTTCTTCTATGGGTCCGGGCTTGCTGAAACGCTCTACAACCAGATTGGATGTGCCTGCCTTAACAATAATCGTTTTCGTCTCGATCAACATATTCAACGAACACTCCCTTAGCGAAAATAACCGTAATATGAACGATATTCTTTCATTCTAAATGATAACGATTATCATTGTCAAATTTGATCCCCTTACCCGAAAAACAAAAAATCTGACCAGCAAAGTCTGCTGATCAGATCGTCATTAATTCAGTGAAACGTGCTGCATGGAATTGCAAGCTGTGCAATCCTCCTGTAAATAAAAAAGCGAAGTAAAGCCGGCCTTCTTCAGCTTGCGCGCAGCCAGGATTCCATCCGAACGCTTGGGCGTTACAATGACCACGGAGTCATCGGGTTTCAGCTCCTGCTCCCACACATAAGGCAACCTTCCGAGAGAGATGTTAATCGTCTCTTTCCGCGGACAAGCCATATAATCGGACACATCACGTACATCGAGCACTTTCAGATTCGGACATTCCTTCTGGGCCTGTCGAAGATCACTGCACTTCATGAACCGCAAGCCAGATATAGGTACATACCTTCGGTAATATAAACTGAGTATAAATATAATCAGAGCGGCAGATGCAATCAGCACAAAGCATTCCCCCATCATTGTCATGTGCATCGACTTGATGCTTGGTGAGCATGGAACTTTCAACTTCCACCCCCTACCCCTACGGGTATATAGTATGTGCTTCATGCCTAAATGTCAATACATCATGACAGAGCGCATTCCTCAATTTCAAACCCTAGGTCTTCAATCAATCCCCAGTCTGCGTTATGGGCCTGGCCTTCTGTTGTTAAATAATCGCCGATGAAGATCGAATTGGCCGCATATAATCCCAACGGCTGCAAGGAGCGCAGATTCACTTCACGTCCCCCTGCAATCCGAATCTCCTTCGTAGGGTTAACAAACCGCATCATGGCAAGAATCTTCAAGCACATCATCGGGGTCAATTCTTTACGCCCTTCAAGAGGAGTGCCTTCAATCGCATTCAGAAAATTGCAAGGAATCGAATCGGCTCCAAGCGACTTCAGAGCAAACGCAATCTCCACCCGTTCTTCCAGGCTCTCGCCCATTCCGAAAATGGCTCCGGAACAAGGGGACATTCCGGAAGAGCTTGCCTGCTTCACGGTATCTAAGCGGTCATCGTATGTATGCGTGGTCGTAATCTGTTCATAGTTATCTTTGGAAGTATTCAGATTGTGGTTATATCGATGCACGCCGGCATCAGCGAGCTTGCGCGCATGATCCTCATTCAAAAAGCCCAGACAACAGCACACCTTCAGCTGAGTCGTCTGTGTAATCTCCTTCACCGCTGCGACTACATGATCTATCTCCCGATTGGAAGGACGACGACCGGAAGCAACGATGCAATAGGTTCCCGCCTTCCGGCGAATCGACTCACGCGCGCCTTCGAGAATTTTGTCTTTGGTAAGCCATGCGTATTTATCAATAGGCGCTTCCGACACGATGGACTGGGAGCAGTATCCGCAATCTTCAGGACACAGACCGGATTTTGCGTTAACGATCATGTTCAGCTTAACCTTGTTCCCATAATTCTCACGGCGGATTCGATATGCAGCCTGCATAACCGTCAGCAGTTCCTGATCCTCGCTGTTGAGAATGGCCAAAGCCTCAATCGGCGTTATTTCATGCCCTCGCACAACGTGATCAGCCAGCTTCGCCCAATCATAATGGATTTGAGTCGTCATATCTTTATTCTCCCTCTCTGTTTAAATGTAAACCATTTTAAATCATGATTAGGTTAACAATAAGAGTAATAATAGCATAGATGACAAAACCGTGACAATCCTTCATGGCAGCTTTTACAAAAAAAAGGATTGCTTCATCCATGCCTGCTTCGGCTTGATAAAACAATCCTCTTCCTCGTTAATTATTCATTGAGCTTTATGGCGCTCGCTTGGGCAGCATTTTCACATATTCATCGGACAGCTTCATTAACTGCAGAATATAGTCGTAATCGCCGCGGTACGGCGTGATGTCCGTGACGGGCTCGAGCGTCTTCAGTGAAACCGCCGTGCCATCCTCAAATCCGTCACCGGGAACGAACAGAATGTCATTATTAAAGAAAGAGCCTGTCGGCAAATAATATCTCATCCCGATTACATTGCGGTCCACATTCAGCAGGTCATGCCCAAATGCGTTAAAGCCTTCATCGTCAAGCGATACGCCTAAAAGGTTAGCGACGGTTGGCAGAATATCGACCTGCCCCCCTACCTGCTCGATGACCTTTCCTTCCTTCATGCCAGGTACATGAATGACAAGCGGGATATTAAATCGGCTGACCCGCTCATGGTAAGGAATGCCCAGCGTTGACGAGATCATCTCGGCGTCGGCTTCTGCCGGATTGATGCCGAAGTGATCCCCGTACACCACCAATACGGTATCATCCCACAATCCGTTCTGCTTCAGACGGTCAACCAGAGTACCGAGTGCATAATCCGAATAATTCACCGACTTCAGGTAATTCCCCAGATGGGTCCCTTCCAGTTCAGCCGGCAGAGTGATCTTCGCAAATTCATCCTTCACATGATATGGCGAATGGTTGGATACCGTGATGTAATGGGCATAGGTAGGCTTGTTCTGCTGTTGATTCTCCAGCAGCTTATCCACGCCGACACGGAACAGCTCTTCATCGGAAGGTCCAAACTCATTGAAGTTATCATTCGTGAAGTAGGGCTTGTCGTAATAATGCTGAAAATCAAGCGCAGGGTACATTTTGCTTCGATCCCAGAACTTCACGTCATTCACGTGGAATGTCGTCGTAACATAACCGTGCTTGTTCAAGAGCCGCGGCAGACTTGGCAGCTCTTTATTCCCGAATCCGGTGGACATCGCCACCGTTCCGGTCGGATAAATCGATGTATTGACCGCAAATTCGGCATCCGAAGTGTTGCCTTGCCCGATCTGTTGGAAGACATGCGGGAAATACAGGCCGCCATCTGCGAGCTGGTTCATCACCGGTGTCAGCTCCTGGCCATTCAAGGACTGACCAACCGGAAAATTCTGCAGCGATTCCATCTGAACGATGATCAGATTTTTGCCTTTGGCAGCGCCGTAGGAGTCCGGCTTGTCCTTTGCTTCCTTAACGTAAGGATAAGTCGCCAGGAGCTGCTGGGAGCGCAGAATCGTGTCTTGCAGACTCCCTTCGGCCAGCGCACGGTTCTCCTGCGATATCCGGATCACGGAGGAAACCTGGTAATTCATGAATCCCATTTGCTCCGCTCGCACGATTTCATTCTCGATTCCCCATTCTTTACGGATGATAAGTCCGGACAGAATACCCGCAATGACCAGCACAACCATCATGGATATGCGCCACTTCATGCCAAGCCTGCGCGAATAGGAAACGGAATAACTGGAACGGACTTCACCAAAATGCAATCCCCCTCGGGTGCGGGAACGAATTTTTCGAACCGCCCATATGATCAACAGGACCAGCAGGTCCAGGAAGAAGAGAAAGTGCTCCGGCTCTAACAAAGCCGTAATGCTGGCTCTTACCTGGTTTACTTGCCCGATCCCCGCAAGCGCGGTATATGTCGGTATGGACCCGAAATGGACGTTATAAACAGCGGACGCAAACATGATGAACGATAATACGACATTTAGGATCACATAGACCATCTTTTTGCCTCTTACCGGCAGGAGCAGCTCCAGAAAGCTAATCAGCGCCAGCAGGGATAGCGCGTCGGTGAGCACCTTCCCCCATATGACCCCATTAAACAGAAACACTCTTAGAAGGATCAGCTTCAATAAGAGCGTCAAAAAAACGAGTATGCATAATCTCAACCTTTGTTCAAGGTAGCGTTCCATTTTCCATTCCCTCTTTTGTGTAAAAATAATGTTAAATTGCAGCTTCCATTATAACAGGAATGTAAACGTCAATCTAATCTGCCCATTCCTTCGCCCTCCCTGTCAATTGTCCAATGCATGATCCTTACGTATCACGTAGGATAAAGCATCCCAAACAAAAGGCTGGAGGGTATAAGACATGAAGATGGTTGTAACCGGCGGAGCAGGCTTTATCGGCTCCCACCTGGTGAACGGACTCGTGAATCAAGGCTATGAAGTCCATGTGATTGATAACCTCACAACCGGAGATCCAGGTCGCCTTCACAGCGAGGCGATTTTACATGTAACCGATGTAAACAGCCAGCAGACAACGGCGTATATCTCCGTGCTGAAGCCGGACGTTGTGTTCCACTTGGCCGCACAGGCCGATGTGCAGCGGTCGATCAAAGAGCCTCAACTTGATGCGGATGCGAATGTAATGGGCACCATCAATGTACTTGAAGCTTGCCGCAAGGCTGGAGTCCGTAAGATTGTGTTTGCTTCGACTTCTGGCGTTTATGGAGATTTGGAGAAATCTCAGCTGACGGAGGATGATCCGGTTAATCCAATCTCCTTCTATGCCCTATCCAAGGTAGTAGGCGAGCAATATATCCGCTTATACCACCGCTTCTTCGGCCTGCAGTACACCATTCTTCGTTATGGGAATGTCTACGGTCCGGGTCAGACTGCGAAGGGGGAAGGCGGTGTTGTAGCGGTATTTGGTGATCGCCTGCGTCAAGGTGCTCCGTTTCATATATTCGGCAATGGCGAGCAAACCCGGGACTTCATTTATGTCAAGGATGTGGTTGAAGCAAACCTCGCCTCCATTCAACACGGGGACGAGAACGTTCTACATGTTAGCACCGGCACCGGCCATACCGTCAATTCACTCGTCGATCACATCAGCAGACTGCATCCTGACCGCATTGATGTTCACTATTTGCCCGCGAAGAACGGCGATATTCTGCACAGCTGCCTGAATAATGAGAGGACCCGGGCATTGCTGCAGTGGAGTCCGTTATTTAGCCTGGAAGAAGGCATGGAAGAAACCTACCGCCACTGGCTTCGCACATCCTGATTCGGCCAATGAACGCCAGGAGACGGTAGAAGAATGAACATAGAAAACAGCCTGATTCCTCGCTCAACTGGAGGAATCAGGCTGTTTTTTTCGCTCTGAAATTTTGGATCACGGGAATTACAAACCTATCGATTGAAGCAGACCGGCAAAATTCATCGCATAGGTATGTGGATTGAAATGTTGCTCGACATGTCTCATCGCCTGGTCTCGAATCTGTTCACGAAGAACAGGTTCCTTCATGAGTTCAAGCGCTTCGGTAACGGCATGGTCAATGTTTCCGAGCACATAAAACTTGCCTGTGTAGTTATGATGAACGGAGGTGGATACCCCATCCGAATCGGTTGTCAGCACCGGGCAGCGGCAGCTCATCGCCTCAAGCACCGCATAAGGCGCACCTTCTACCTTGGAGGTGCAGCACAGAAACCCGCCGGAATCGCCAATAATCGAATAATAATATGGCATCTCTGCATTCGGCACGTTGGACCGAAGGGTTAAACGATCCGACAGCCCCAACTCATGAATGAGTGACAGGAATTGTTCCCTTTCCGCCGGCTGGCTGAGCTGAGGATCCTCGAACATCCACATCTGCAGATCAGGAACATGCTCTTTAAGCGCATGACCGATATGAAGAAACTCGCGCCAATTCTTGTTATCCTCGATACGTCCAAGCCATGCCATGACCGGACTTGAAGGACTCGGATAATGACTGTAGGTAAACTGCTGACTGTCAAAACAATTATTGAAATGAAATTGCGGCTTATGCAGATAAAGCTCCTGGAACAGAGCGGCAATATGAGGGGTATTGGGATTCAGCAGCGCGTCAGCATATTCGTTCACATACGGGGCTGCCTGCGTAAGCTGCGCATGAGCAACGCTTTTTGGCCCATAGCCTTGAATCTCCAACACAAATTTCCCTTTGAACCCCAGCATTCGAAAGCGAGGGAAACTGGCGTGATCCGTCGTAACGACGATGACGTCAAAATTATTCGAATCCAAGATGTGCTTGATCTCGATGTCATTGCGGGTGACGTAGATGGGGAAGTCCGCAGCATTCTGCATGCCGGACCCCCAGTTATAATACAGGCAATGCGCCTCGATTCCGGCTAGTCGCAGTGCACGGCATCGCTGTCTGTTTAATGTCTCGACCCCCCCGCTCGGCACATAGTAGACGAACAGCACCTTCATGTCGTACCCCTCCCATTATTCGATAACTTGAAAATCAGAATGTGAGTAGACGGCTACAAGCTGTCCTTCGTTCTTGGCATGCACGGTAACCAATGTGGAGTGTGAGTAATTAATATTGGTTACGAGCAGCAGACTGAACGTAATATTATGATTGGTGATATTGGGCACGTACACCGTGGAGCCGACTCCGACATGGACAAGGCCTACATGATACACCCCTTGGGGATGATATCCATGTACGAGAACATCGAATACATCAGGCCCCGCATTGGTAATCGTAAGGTCCACAGATTGGATGTACCGGGCGTCAATATTACCGTATTCCACTGCATCTAAACGAAAGATGGACATTTCATTCCCTCCTGGCTATGGCAGCATCATTAATATCAGGTTATGTAACTACCACTTCGCGGGTAAGGGCATATCCATAGTGACGAACATCCAATTGTGAGTTCCTTGATTCCCGGTCCAAGCCAATTCTTTTAGATTCGCATTTAATATAATGTAAATTACATCTAAAGAAAGGATCGGTGACAAGGGATGTTGAGCCTTCAAGATATCAAAGGACCCTACCATGCGATTTTCAGCTTGGGAAACAACTGTCTACCAGGCATTGAATTAAGGGAACACGGGTTGCGTAAATTTGCCGGACCTATCGATTGGATGGGTACTCCGGTGCTGCCTCAAATATCAAGAATGCTTCGCAATCGGTTTGAAGGCATGCTCGTATATTCCAACTTACTCATGGTTAATCAGGCGAGTGAAGAACTGTATAATATCTGGGATCAAGAATATGACCTCTATCTTAATCATGATTTTTATGTGCATAACAATTTCCCTCCCGATCTGCCGGGATATCCTGACATCAAGGTTAAATATGATCGCAGAATTGCTAGATTTCTGCAGACATTGGAAAGCGGTGGCCGCATTCTCTTTATCCGAACCGATTCCAGCTGCGAGGATATTAAGGAACTAGTAGATTCCTTGAAACAAATATGCTACGGACCTTTTCATGTCCTCGCCGTCAATCACGAACCTGTACAGGAGATAGAAATGATGGATTGGAACTTGGAGCACGTTTGCGCTGTAAAAATGCCGAATGTCGATATCTGGATCAGCAACCGCCATCGATGGAGCTTTCTGTTCCAAGGCATGTATTTGATCTGACATAAAAGACGAGAATTGAATTCGTGTCGTGACGAGTCCCCTTCTCAATATGCAAAAATGGCAGCCCAAGATAAAAACTTGGCCTGCCATTTTTTACATAGACAATTAAATATAGTTTACCGGTTCATCCGGCAGCTTGTAATCTTTCGGAAGTGACTGAAATATTCGGTTCCAAATAACATAATCGACCAACACGTCCGGAGTGGATCTTTGATTGACAAAAATCCTGTTGTACAAATCACTCATTACGTTAAAGGCTTGCTGATTCATAAGCTACTCACTCCTTTTTACTGGGATGATTTCTGAGCGATGGCGCCGTAGTATATGTTCAGCATACGTTCGATCATAAGATCCATGGACCAATGCTTATAGGCGAATGTCTTGGCGTTATTACCCAGAAATTTTCGATAATCCTCATCTCGGAGCAGCAAATTGAGGTGCTGGGCCGTGCTTCCCGGATCTCCTACAGGGGCTAACAATCCCGTGAAACCGTGAGTTACCATTTCGGGCAACCCCCCTGCGGTCGATACGACGCTCGGGAGTCCTGCCATTTGGGCTTCCATAACCGAGTACGGCTGGTTATCTTGAATGCAAGTATGGACAAAGATATCCGATTGGCTGAGCAGCCCCGGAACGTTGTCATGCTGTCCAAGGAATAACACCTCATGCTGCAGCCCCGTCCTTATGGCCTGCTCTTCCAGTTGCCCTCGCATGGCACCATCCCCTACAATCCAGCACACCCAGTCGTTTCGCATCCGCTTGAGAATAGCAAGGGATTCAAGCAGCACATGAATCCCCTTCACGAACACCAATCTGGCCGGACAGATAATGACCTTTTTCCCAGGTGGTCGCCGATGTGACGATCCCGCGCTATATTTTGCCTGAAACGCTTCAGCGTCCAGACCATATTGAAACACCGTAATCCGATAATCAGGTACCCCGCAATCGCTCATAAGAACATTCTTGGACCATTGATTAGCCGTAATCGTTAAATCAGAGGACAAGGCCGCATGATACTCAATGGCTGGAAAATAACGCCAGGCGGGACTTCCTTCATTGACGCCTTGTGCAGGATTATTTCGAAATATGTCCTTCATCTCACGTGCGACAGAGCCGTGGATATGCGATACGAGTGGCGTACGCTTGGGTTTTACCCTGCTTAAAGAGCGTGTAGAAAAACTATCCTGTGTATGAATGATATCGTATTGCTCCAGCCCGAAATAGGCTGCCGCCAGCTCCATGCAGTAACGCTCGAGCTCATAAAAGCGTATCGCACTATGCTGATTCAAACCAGGAGCCGTCTGCGGATCAAGCTTTGCCTCCAGCATGGGCAGCAAAACTTCTTTGGCTAGTTCCTTCCCTTGGTTGACAATATGGATTTTTCTGTAATCCGGACTGTTTCCGAGCAGATCAACTTCATGACCCAGCTGTTCAAGACGTTTCTTGAGCTCCTGCATGAAGTTATATACTCCGCCAACATGGGGGAGTAGCCAATGGGTTGCCAGTAGTATTTTCATGGTATCCCCCATTATCGGCCAAGCTGAGCCAAATGCTCAAGTACATGGCGGTAATTGTTTTTCACCATCTCATATTCTGGAAGAATTCTCGCTTGATGACGGACCGTACCCATCTGGGAATGTACCCGATACATCGTAAGCATATCCGGTATGAATCCAAAAGAAGCTCCGCTCATTAACAACCGAATCCAAAGATCGAAATCATGGGTGTAGGGAAGCTGTGGATTAAATAGACCTACCCGGTGAAGCCAGTCTTTCTTCATAATGACCGTGCAGCCGTTAATCGGATTGGAATACGTGAGCTGACGGGCCAAATCTGCATGAGACGCCATGGGAATCCCTTCGTACGGCGTTGTCACCCGGTTGTGCTCATCAATGACGCAAAAACCGGTATACGTGACATCGAGTCCGCTGCTCAGCATATACGACATCTGCCGCTCAATCTTTTGGGGAACATAACGATCATCCGAACTGAGCCAGGCAATATAATCACCGGAAGCATGCAAAATGCCATGATTCAAGGCGCTGGCCGTTCCGCCGTTACTCTTGCCCATATAGTAGACTCTGTTCATGTAAGGTGCGATCAGATGTGAATATTGAGTTGACCCATCATCTACGACTATGATTTCTACGGCAGGGTACGTTTGTTGTACCGCACTTTCCAATGCTTGCTGTATATACTGGCAGTTATAGAAAGGTATGACTATCGTAACCGTCGGCATCATCCCCTGTCTCCTCCTTCTGCCTAACTTGATATATGATCTCAATACATATCATGGGTTAGTACACCATATGCAGTGCACTCGCATTCTGAAAGGGACCCCTGTCCCCTGACATTTGACCAAATAACAGGCAGACGGCTTATATAATATGAACGAAAGGAATAGTTTCTTGTACATCGTGTGCCTCCCCCTCACTGCACACACAGTGCATGGTCCAGCATGCTGGGAGGGCGGTCGACCACATAAAACAAGCTGTCCTCCCGCTTGTGAGCTGGGAGAACAGCTTGTGCAACCATGCGATATTTAATTAGAAAAACAAGCGGAGCCCCACCAAAGTCAGGATCCCGACAATGACGGTGGCAAACAGGCTTTTTGTGAGAAAAGCGGTTAGGAAAGCGGGCACGGCTGCAATCAATTCTAGTAAATGCCCCCCTGGATCTACACGTCCATCCGATAACAGCAGCTCCTGGGCTAGCAGTGCTCCCATGACGGCAATCGGGACATGATCTAACCACCGGATCATCGCCTCGGGAATGCGGAGCTTGCTCAGAATCATAAGCGGCAGAACCCTTGGAATAAGGGTTACGACAGCACAACCGATAATCAATATAGCGATAGGCCATCTTATTTCCATCGTTCGATCACCATCCCTGCAGTAGCCGCAACCACAATCGCGACTATGACCGCCGCGCTTCCCGGCATAATTGTACTGACAGCTACCACTGAAACAGCGGCAATCATAACCACCATGAAATCAAGTTTATACTTCTTCCGGCTGATCCATTGCAGAGCAAGCAATCCGATAAACATCCCCGGCAATGCAAAATCAAGGCCAAACTTCTCCGGCTCGGGAATCCACTCCCCGACTAAACCGCCTGCTACATTGGCTGCGCACCAGAACAGATACGCCGTAATATTCAGGCCGACCATCCATTTATAGCCGAGTTTTTTCTGCTCGGTGGCCTTGGCTGCCGCTACACCAAACGTCTCGTCGGTTAACAAGGAACCGATGAAGAAGCTTTTTCCCGAAGAAAGACCTTTAAAGTAAGGGGCAAGCGCCGCGCTTAACAGCAGATGCCTGGCATTCACGAAAAATATCGTAACTATGATCGATAGGATCGGGCTAGCAGCCGCTATCATCCCTGCCGCAATAAATTGCCCGGAGCCCGCATAGAGCAGCAGCGAAATGAGCGCGATTTCGAGCAGGGTGAAACCTGCGGTGCGCTCGACAACACCTGCCGCAAAACCGATGCTTAGGTAGCCCAAGAGGGTTGGAATACAATCTTTGAAGCCTTGAAGATAGGTGTTTCCCTGGTTCCCATCCATACTAGCAGGGAGCCGTTCTG
Source organism: Paenibacillus sp. Dod16 (assembly GCF_049893405.1). Classification (NCBI taxonomy): domain Bacteria; kingdom Bacillati; phylum Bacillota; class Bacilli; order Caryophanales; family Paenibacillaceae; genus Paenibacillus; species Paenibacillus sp. Dod16. The sequence continues at coordinate 134,457 of NZ_JBNDYG010000038.1, read as the reverse complement.
ACTTGATGCTCATCTGTGTTCGATTCCTCTCTCACTCTACAATTCTATTTTTAATTACTATGAATTCTTCCCGCTGCCTTGTCAACGCTGTTACACCATTTTCCCATCAAAAAAAAGCGCACCAGGAATGCTGCTCATTCGCCAGGAACGCTTTTTTCATTCGGTTTATTTAGCTGCTTAAGGCTTTAAAATGACTTTGATACAGCCATCCTTCCGCTCATTGAAGATATCGTAGCCGTGGGCAGCCTTCTCCATCGGAAGCCGGTGTGTGATGATATCCGAAGGGTCCACAGTCCCTTCTTTCAACATTTGATAAAGGCGCGGCATGTAATGAATAACGGGGGCAAGCCCCATTTTTAACGTAATATTGCGTTCGAACAGCTCTCCAAGCGGAAAGGCATTATACACCAGCCCGTATATGCCGGTTAGCTGGATGGTCCCGTATTTGCGAACCATGTTGACGGCCATGCGGAAAGCTCCTAAAGAACCGCCCTGAACCCTTAGTACGCTGCCCAGCATTTCCAATCCCGTCCGCTTGGCATCAAGGCCTACGCAATCGATAACAACATCCGCGCCGCCCTTTGTGAGTTCTCTGATGAAATCTTCAATCGGTTTGATCTTCTCAAAATTGTAAGTCTCCACGTGATTGGTCCGTTTCGCATGCGCGAGCCTGTAATCCACATGATCAATCGCAATTACCCGCTTCGCGCCTTTTAACCAGGCAAACTTTTGCGTTAGCAGCCCAATGGGACCGCAGCCCAGAACAACCACGACATCGCCTGGTTTAACCCCTCCGTTCTCCACGCTCCAGATGGCTGTGGGCAGCGCATCGGAAAGCATGAGCAGCTTCTCATCTTCCATCTCGGCGTCCTCAGGTATAACAAAGGGCATGGAATTCCCGTAAGGAACCCGCAAAAGCTCTGCTTGCGCACCTTGAAAACCGCCGTACGCGTCACTATATCCAAAAAAACCGCCGGTATTCTTGCCCTCATTCGCATAATCGCATTGGCTCTCCATGTGATTCTGACAAAACAGGCATTTTCCGCAAGATACAATAAAAGGAATGATCACACGGTCTCCCACTTTGACCCTGCTTACTTCAGGACCTGCTTCCACCACGATTCCCATCGGCTCATGGCCGATAATGTAATCATCGTTCAGCTGTTTTAATCCACCATTGTATAAATGCAAATCCGATCCGCAGATGGCCGTGGTGGTGACTCGGATCAGGACATCGTCGCTGTGCCGAAGAACGGCGTCCTTCATATCCTTTACTTGGATCCGATGTCTGCCTTGATAAGTGACTGCTTTCACGCTCGAAACCCCTTCTCGAGTCGATATCCATTTTTGTAAGGATTTGACTTTCTTAGGTTCAGTGTGCGCCATTTCAATCAGAACTACTCCGGCAGAGCAAAAATAAAGCGAAGTTCACCCCAGCGCTTCGGGTTGAAGGTCTACAGGCTGCTTTTTCGATTTCCCGACTTTCAAGAATAATACCAGCCCTAACAGCACGAGCGCCCCCCCTGCCGCCTGCAGGGAGTTCATCGACTCATTCAACAGGAGAAAAGCCAGTAAACTCGCTCCAACCGGCTCTCCAAGAACGCTCATCGATACGGTGGAGGCTGTGGCATACTTCATCAGCCAATTGAACAGCAGATGGCCGAATACCGTTGGCACGACAGCCAATAAAGCAAAAATCCCCCACTCTCGTCCGGAATACCCCGTCATCGGAATGTTCATTCCTACGTTATACACCGCCAGTACGGAGGCCGCTACTGCAAAGACAAGCCAGCTGTATAAGAATGAAGGCAGACGCCGCAGCAGCAATTGACCCAGGAGCATATGCACGGCGACCGCAGCCGTCCCCAGCAGCGACATGATATCACCAGTCAAATGCCCCTTGCTCCCACTGAGTCCGCTGCTCCCAATGAGAAGGAATACGCCGAGGAAAGCGATCGCCATGCCGCCGATTGCCGCCAGCGATGTTTTCTCCTTAAACCAGAAGTAAGCACCTATCATCACAAACACCGGCTGAAGGGCAAGGATAATTGTGGAGCTGGCTACACTCGTCCACTTCAAGGAGCCCATCCATAACAAAAAGTGCAGGGCCAGCATCGAACCGGATAGAAGAAGCAGCAGCAGTTCAGAACGCTTCAACGATTTGATAGCCGGCGCATATTTGCCCGCGAAGGGCAGCATGATCAGGAACGTAATCACCAGTCTGTACATCGCTTGAATGGATACGGGACTGGTGGACCATTTTACGAATATGGAGGAAAAAGAAATAGCGATGATGCCGATAAACAGTGGGATAAATACAGGGATCGGTGCTCGGTTCGAATTCATGATGGTTAAATGATTCACCTTTCGTGTTATATTAGAGAATGATTTCAAATTTAAACTTTCGGAAAAGGATAATTGGCATGAAAAAGAAAGACCTTCGCAACCAAATGACCCCTCCCAAATTTCTGGCAATCGGCTTTGCTTCGATTACACTGATTGGGACATTCCTGCTGAAACTTCCCATTGCTACGGCGGACGGAACTTCTACCCCAATCGTAGATGCTCTCTTCACAGCAGTTTCCGCCATCAGTGTAACGGGTTTAACCGTTGTGGATACAGGGACCCATTGGTCCATATTTGGACAAATTGTCATGCTCATGCTCGTTCAGCTTGGCGGATTGGGCTTTATGACCTCAGCCACCTGGATTGCATTGATGTTCAACCGCAGAATCTCGCTTCGGGAGCGCATGATCCTTCAGGAAGCAATGGGACAATACCAAATTCAAGGGATTGTAGACCTTATCCGAAGAGTGCTCGTCTATACGCTGATCATAGAAGGGGCAGGCGCATTACTGCTAACGCTCAGGTTCTCTGCCATCATGCCGCTTTCCGATGCGGCTTACTTCGGCATATTCCAGAGTATTTCCATATTCAACAATGCAGGCTTTGACCTCTTTGGCCAAATTCACGGACCCTTCTCAGGATTTGCAACCTATGTAGCGGATCCTTTTGTCAATATTATTCTCATGCTTTTGATCTTCCTTGGAGGAGTCGGCTTTATCGTCATTTTTGATCTTATTGAATATCCGAAATGCAAGAAACTGTCTCTTCATTCCAAGGTTGTATTAACCGTAACGTCACTATTAATCGTAATTGGGGCTGTCATGATCTTTATTCTGGAGCATGGCAATCCCAAAACATTAGGGCCACTTTCGTACCCGGTAAAAATCATGGCTTCCCTATTCCAATCGATCACTCCCCGTTCCGGTGGCGTCAGCACCTTGGATATCGCGAGTCTGGAGCAATCCTCCCAGTTCTTCATGATTATCCTGATGTTCATCGGGGCAGCTCCCGGATCAACGGGAGGCGGAATTAAAGTGACTACTTTTGCCGTACTTATCGGTGCCGTCGTTACGATGATCCAGGGAAAACGGGACGTTGTTCTCTATCGCAATCGAATCTCCCAAGCCCTGGTTTACCGTTCCATTACACTAACGATTCTATCGTTGCTGCTATTGGTGGGAGCTTCCATGTTTCTGTCCATTACGGAATCTGGCGAATTCTTAAGAATTCTGTTTGAAGCCGTATCCGCGTTCGGTACTGCCGGGCTATCCATGGGACTTACAACCGAGCTGTCCGGGGTTGGTAAGGTGACCATTTCCCTGCTCATGTTCCTTGGCCGGTTAGGACCGCTAACCCTTGCTTATGCGCTGAGTCGCAAGAATAATAAAGAACTGTACCGCCATCCGGAAGGCCGGATTACGATTGGTTAAGTTATACGTCTCCCATGTCGGAACATTTCTGCGATTATCGAATGTGTTCAGCTTACCTGAAAGCTTATACAATCTTAAACAAACCGTACACTTCCCCCTTCCATGGGAGGCGTACGGTTTGTTTCATTGGAATACATTTCTATAATCGTCTCTTATTCGCCGAACTCGCTAGCATCGATGGCAGCATCCAGCAAGTCATCAAACAATTCGTTATCGGCTTCAATCCGCTCGTCAATCTGAAGAAACTGCTCCTCGATTCCTGGCTCGCCAGCGAAGTTCAAGCTGTAGTCCCAGTCCCGGCCATTCTTGCTCAGGAAAGTAATCTCGTAGGCTGATGCATGTCCATCTATAGAAAATACGGTATATCCTACGAACTGATCGCTGTCATCCCGCTTCATATCCGCACGCTCGATTCGGACTTCTGACACGTTTTCACGCTCCTTCATTACGTTGTAAAGCACTCACAAGACTCAGTATATCACTTTTCCTGGCAGCTGATTATTGTTTTTATTATACGCCTTGATCTAGTATAATATGGGTTGGTAAATTAAATTGCATTGGAGGGTACCAAATGTCCGATTTCAATACATACTTGGACAAATATGCCGAGTTGGCTGTAAAGGTTGGAGTTAACATACAAGAAGGACAAACCTTAGTGGTTCATGCTCCTGTTGATTCCGCCGAATTCACTCGCTTGATTGCCAAAAAGGCATATGAAGCGGGTGCCCGCCTGGTTAAGATCCTGTGGAACGACGAAACAATAACACGACTTCAATTCGAAAAGGCTGCGGATGACGTGTTTACCGAAGCGCCAAAATGGTATGCCGGCGAAATGACGGAATTGGTGGAGAACGGCGCAGCCATTCTGCACGTGCTTGCCGAAAATCCCGATCTGCTCAGCGGCATTGATTCCGAGCGTATCGGAAACTTCTACAAAGCGCGCGGAGAAGCATTGAAGACCTATCGCGCTTATCAGCAGTCCGACAAGTTTAGCTGGTGTCTGATCGCTGTGCCTTCAGCAGCTTGGGCAGCCAAGGTGTTCCCGGATGTGCCGGAATCCGAACAAGTCGGCAAATTGTGGGATGCCATCTTCCACACCGTGCGTGTGGATCAGGATAACCCGGTTGAAGCCTGGAACAAGCACCTCGAAGTGCTTGAAGCGAAATCCACCGTGTTGAACGCTAAGAAATACAAGAAACTCCACTATATCGCACCGGGAACCGATCTTACCATTGAGCTGCCGGAAGGGCATATTTGGGCGCAAGGCGACAGCATCAACGAACGCGGACATTCCTTTGTGGCTAACATGCCAACAGAAGAGGTTTTTACCGCTCCGCTCAAAACAGGCGTCAACGGAACCGTACACAGCACGAAGCCTTTGAGTTATGCCGGAAACATCGTGAACAATTTCTCCCTTACTTTTGAAGAAGGTAAAGTAGTCAGCTTCACGGCAGAGCAAGGTTATGAAACCCTTGAGCGTCTCCTGAACATGGATGAGGGTGCCCGTTATCTTGGAGAAGTGGCGCTGGTGCCGCATCAATCCCCGATCTCGGAGTCCAACATCCTGTATTACAATACGTTGTTTGATGAGAATGCCTCCAACCACCTTGCACTCGGCAGCGCTTATGCTTTCTGCTTGGAAGGCGGAAAAGATATGAATCAGGAGCAATTGATTCAAAGCGGTCTCAATACGAGTGTAACCCATGTTGATTTCATGATCGGCTCCGGCGACATGGATATTTACGGAGTGACGGCGGACGGCAAGGAAGAACCGGTATTCCTGAAAGGAAACTGGGCATTTTAAGAAACGGGACAGCATAAAGCAGCTATTTCATATGAAGTAGCTGCTTTCTTGAACTTTTCCGGCTTTTAATTGACCTGAGGTTGATTTACAAACGGAAAAATTGTGTCATAATCAAGAAAGCGCATCAAATTACTTATTGATAGCATAAAGGAAATGGAGGGGCTGTCATGTCCAACTTTGAACAAAAAATGGAACGCTACGCGGAGCTTGCAGTCAAGGTGGGTGCTAATGTGCAGCCGGGACAAACGCTGGTCGTTAACGCCATGATCGATGCTGCACCGTTGGTACGTCTTATCGTGAAGAAAGCTTATGAAACGGGTGCCAAGCAAGTAAAGGTGAACTATAGTGATGAGGTTGTGAACCGGATACGGTACGATCTGGCACCAGACGAAGCTTTTCTGGAGCCGCCGACATATTATGCGGAGGAAGTAACCGAGCTTGCCGAGCAAGGGGCAGCTTTCTTGACCATACTCTCCTCGAACCCTGACCTGCTTAAAGGCGTTGATCCGGAGCGTATTTCCAATTACCAGCGTACATATGGCGCCGCTATGGCGAAATACCGGCAATATCAGCAAGCCGATAAAATGAGCTGGACCGGCATTGCCTATGCTTCCCCTGATTGGGCTGCCAAGGTGTTCCCTGACGTTCCGGCCGAGCAGCAGGTGGATAAAATGTGGGATGCGATATTCCACGCGGTCCGCGCGGATCTCGAAGATCCCATTGGTGCATGGGAAGAGCATATCACGACCCTCCAGCACAAATCGGATGAGCTCAACGCCAAGAAGTATCATAAGCTTCGCTTCACTTCACCAGGGACGGATCTTACGATCGAGCTTCCTGAGGGACATATCTGGGCCCAAGCGGGCAGTCACAACGAGAAAGGCGAGCGTTTCGTTGCCAACATTCCGACGGAGGAAGTGTTCACCGCTCCGCTCAAAACCGGCGTGAACGGCACCGTACGCAGCACGAAGCCTTTGAGCTACGGCGGCAACATCATTGACAATTTCTCGATCACGTTCGAGAATGGCCGCATCGTCGATTTTTCCGCGGAACAAGGCGAAGATACCTTAACCCGCCTGATCTCCATGGATGAAGGCTCGCATTATCTTGGCGAGGTTGCCCTTGTGCCTTATCGCTCCCCGATCTCGGAAAGCGGTATTTTGTATTACAATACACTGTTTGACGAAAATGCTTCCTGTCACCTGGCCATCGGCAGCGCGTATGCCTTTAACCTTGAGGGCGGCAAGACCATGACGTCCGAACAGCTTCAAGCAAGCGGTCTGAACACCAGCATTACCCACGTTGACTTCATGATGGGCTCCAAAGAACTTCATATTACCGGAATCACTCATGATGGCAAAGAGGAGCCTGTATTCATCGACGGCAATTGGGCTTAAACCGCTACATTTTCGTTATGTGCATGACACAATGAGATCGGAAATCTGCAACAGAGCAGTCTTTTAATTAGAGGCTGCTCTGTTTTTTTTTCATAATGGACCTTCTAGCCCTTTCCCTTCCCTTCCCGATTCCCGATGCAACTTCAACCCTATTTTGATTAATACCGATAGATTGCCGAGCATATGATGAAGAGATGGACGCATATCTAAGATTGCCATATTATTTCATAAGCTAATGCGCTTCAACCACATGACTTCATAAGGATCAACCCGTTTCCCGGAAACAGTCTTCAGAGTCGGCTGTTATTAGAATTAATAGGGCTTTTTCACCCGATATGTTGTAAAATGATGAGAGAAATAGGATGGTTACACCAGAGAGGGGATTATCGCGTGTCCAACCGATTACAGCTCCTCCTTGCAGCAGATTTCGCTGATCTGAGCGAACCTATTCAGGAAGAAGTCTATTATGAATTTTATGACCTCGTTTATGGACAGATACTTTATGTCGTACGGGATCATGCTGCTGTTGAGGATATCATTCAGGAGTCCTTTATAAAAGTGATTACAAGTAAGCCGAATTTTGAAACCGAAAGCAAGATGCGGGGATGGCTCCGTGTCGTCGCCAAAAACTCAACCATGAATTATTTAAGAAAAAATAAAAAATACCGTAACCAAGTGGATGTCGAGAGTGTTTTTATTAATGAAGAGGACGTGGTAGTTTCTTCCACGAACGTCGAACATCAGGTGGAGTCGAATATGCTGGAGGAATCCATCGAGCATTATCTCGACCAATTGAAGCCTGAATACAAGCTATTGATTGAGTATCGGTGGAAGCATAGTCTGACGTACAGAGAAATCGCGGAGCTGCTGAATACTCGCGAAGAGATCGTGAAGCAGCGCTTGTTCCGCGCCAGAGAATCCGTAAAGAAAATGCTGTATAGAGAGTGGGGTGAATTGGATGAGCAACGAAAAATACGATGATTGGTTTGATGAGGCGTTTGACGAAGCCTTTGATCGTGCAGCTTCACGTTCCTCACTCCCTACTGACATTGAATCTAAACGACAATCCTGGCAGCAGGTTCAACAGCAAATCAAACAGGTACACAAAAAGAAACAGCGTCGACGCACTTTTCAGTTAGCCGGAGTCATCGCAGCATCGATGGCCTTTGGTGCATTGATATTCTCTCCATCCTCTGTAACTCAAGCGGTAACACCGGTTTATCAGGAGATCAAGGATTGGGGAAATGGTGTGGTGACCCAAATTTTCGGTATGCGAGAGCCTGTTGATAAGAGCAAGGCATTAACGGCTCCCCCACCGGAGCAGGGAATAGAACCCGAAGGGTATGTGCCGCCAGCTCAATTAGTGGAAACCGAATATATAACTTTCACAGATACCGATGAATCTCTGACAGAATCGCAAAAACGCGCACCTTTTAAAATACCAAAAATCAATTATCTACCGGAAGATTACAAATTCTATGAGGCTACAGCATTAATAACGGATGAAAATCCGGTTTTTGAAGAGCTTCATCTTCATTATAAGAATTCGGAAGAAAAGTTTTTCCATATAGATCTTATCGGGATGACACTTGGTAAAATGATCAATCTCAATGGGGATATTAAGAAGACGATTATTCTTGATTCCGGAGCAAAAGCCTATTTAACCGAGACTAACCTTCGCTTCTTATACGATAATGATCAAGTGATTGTATCCATTAGCGGCTTCTTCACAGAAGATGAATTCATAAAAATTGCAAACAGCATACAATGATTTTTTAGAGAATCTAAAAAAAGAACAGGTTGTTCCCAATAAAATGGTTGAAGACAGGCTTAAGGGCTGGTCTTCGACCTTTTTGTTCCATGGCTGCCCACACAGATCAGCAGATAATGGGCCAGCGAAGGGTGAAACGCTTCCTGTACGGAGCGTCTTTCGATGCAAAAAAAGAGGGTGCCCTGCAAGATCTAGGATCTTGTGAGGCACTCCCTTCATAAATCCATATTCGGATTATTGCGCTACCAATATCGAGCTCGTGTGATAAGTTCCTTCTTCATATGTACCGCTCTCTTTGACCCAGTGAATCGTCTTGGCCCGGTAATAATAACCCGCCTGCACACTAAAAGTTTTGCTTCCGCTCAGAGAGGCTCTACTCGTTCCGTTATCGTATGAAGCTCCCGAATCGACCCAAGCGGAGCCCGTCCAGCGTTGAAGAACATAATTGATACCCAGAGAATCTACAGCTTGAGAAGCACTGGTAGTGGCGCTAATCCCTACTTGAGTACTGCTTACTTTCCCTATCGAAGAAAAATAATCCATCAAATATTTATTGGCTAACGTGTTGAGAGAAGAATTTAGGTTCATTTCCACAGGAGGCGGAGTCGTTAAGGCACCGGGTGCAATGTCTGTAGCCGAATCCGCGTAAGCCCCTCCTGCCAGAGATAAACTTAATAGAACACTGACTGCAACCGCTGAAGCTATACGTTTAGGACTGCGTACTTTTGACATCATATCACCTTTCTTTCAATGTAATAGGTACATCCATATTTTAACACGCAGTGACAGAACAAAAGTTTCTAATTCTTCATGGATTGATATATTTTTTGAAACTTTTCTGCAAATAAAAAGAAGCCTCGACATATTTTGTCGAGGCTTCTTCTAATATCCAGTTTACGCACCTGCTTCTTCCTGAATCAGCTGCTGCTGCTGCCTGATCAGACGAATCCGCGAAATCCGTTTATTCTCGGTCTCCTCAATCACAAAGCGATAATCCTCATACATGACAGATTGACCTTTGTGTGGGAGCAGCACCTCAAGACGCGAGGACAGCCATCCACCGATAGTATCATAGTCTTCTGTATCCACGTTCAGACCAAATTGGTCATTAATTTCATCGATCAGCATCAATCCATCAATGGAGTATTCATCCTCCCCCACCTTTTCAATGCCCGGACGCTCTTCGTCAAACTCATCTTGAATTTCACCGACGATTTCTTCCATGATGTCCTCCAGGGTTACGAGTCCTGAAGTCCCGCCGTATTCATCAATTAGAATGGCAATTTGCGTCTTGCTCCGCTGCATTCTTCGCAGCAGATCGCTGATCTTGATCGACTCAGGAACAGCAATGATCGGGCGAATCAAGGAAAGCTGGTCACGAACGAATCCGCGCATCAGATCTTTAATGTGAATAAAGCCAATGATATGATCCTTGTCTTCGTCACAAATCGGATAACGGGTTCGCATCCCCTCGCTTGCGATCTTCAGATTTTCTTCCAATGAAAGATTGTTGTATAAGCAGATCATTTCTGTTCTGGGGATCATGATTTCCCTTGCTGTCGTGTCGGCAAATTCAAAAATGTTGTCTACCAACACCATATCCGTGCTATCCATCAGGCCGCTCTCACTGCTCTCTTTCATCATATCCCGCAGTTCTTCCTCGGTATGAACATTCCGTTCAACCACCGGTTGCATCCGGAATAAACGGAGAACATTATTGGAGAGCCCATTGGCAAACCAGATAAACGGGAACATCATCGTGTAAAACACCCGCAGTGGGCCTGCAGATAGCAGCGCAATTTGTTCCGCCTTACGTACAGCCACTGTCTTGGGCGCCAATGCACCAAATACAATGTGCATGAGTGCAATCAGGATGAAGGCAATTACCAAGGACACGGCATGAACGGCTGTATTGCTCCAGCCTATGCCATGAAACCAAGGCGTAATCATGGCGGATATCGTTCTTTCGCCAATCCATCCGAGTCCAATGGACACGATGGTAATACCAAACTGGCATGCGGATATATATCCGTCCAGGTTCTTCAATATGTTCTGCGCAAATTTTGCACGTCTATGTCCTTCTTCGGCCAGAGCGTCAATACGGCTGCTTTTCACTTTAACGAAAGCTAATTCAGCCGATACAAAAAATCCATTTAACAGGACGAGAATCAATACCAAGGTTAAACTTATCAAACTCGGTAAGGGGTCACTCAATCGATCTCCTACCCGCCATACAGCATGCTATGACGAATAGGAACACCTCCTTCGGTTATTAAAAATGTGTGGTGCCATCAAGCATAACAGCGTGTTCGGACTACGCATCAACTTCCCAATGGTCTCATCTCCTTGTCTTATTCCGACTTAATCAAGCTATATAAGTAATTATATAGTACTACGATACACAGTCAAACGTGGTCTTATGACAATAATCAACGTTGTTATCAGCTTTAATTTGATTCTCAGCCGTTAGCACTCGTTTTTCGATGAATTGATATATTCTATGAATAAACATTCAAAATGTTAATAGAATACGATGAATCCGCACGCGTTGGATAGAAAAAATCGCATGAACATTGAATATGTCCAAGTATAACATAAAGAAAAAACCCTCGTTTACGCCTGAGTAAACGAAGGTTTTTTCTTTATGCAATCGGATCGATTATCTAGCCGTTGGAGGCGGATTGCCGATAACACCCGGATATTGATAATGAAGCGGCTCGTCGAACACGACATAATCCAGGTTTACCATCAGCAGGATGATACGGCGGCCTGTCGACCGTTCGCTGATAATGATATGATCACGTCCAGCAGCTTCGACCACACCTGTGAACACCTTGGCATTCCATTGCGAATTGTTTTCATACGTCATATAGAAGGTTCCCTGTTTGCCCAGATTCAGTCGTAGAATATTCTCTACGTAGGATTGTTCGAATTGCGGGGCGGGAACAACGGTGCCTCCTGGAGTCATTGGGCTTCCGCTAGGCACCTGCGGTGGAACGTTCGCCGTATAACCAGCCGTCCCGCGGTTCGGCACTCCCGGATAACGGACTCCATTCATGAAGTTCACAGGTGGCACACCTTGATTGTACATAAGTAATTTCCTCCTTTAATTTATAACTCCCGCCTAAGCGGTTGTATAACATGAATCAAAAAACGGACGGGCAATCGGCATATGTCGGGGTGAAGAAACAGTGTGCTTTGAATCGGCCTGTGTTCTGCTGATTGTACCAGGTTGCCGGGCAATCTCCTGCCGGCCGGAAAAACCACAGCGCGTTGCTAGCCGGCCATATGCGTTCCCCATTAATGACCCTTTGGGCTAGCCGACGATCCCGATCCCTAGCTCGTTGATAAAAATAGCCTTTCTGTGTTGCTTCAAAACCACCCGGGCTCTGAAAAACCATATCGTTCATGCTGCGGATGTTTCGAAAATCCAGGCAGTTGCCCAATATCCGGTTCACTCCGACATTCCCGACCATGAGCATGCCTTGCTCGCCTTCGCCTTCTGCCTCTGCGCGGATCAATCTTGCCAGAAGATCCACATCATTCGAATTCGCTTTGATGACTGCCACAGAGTTCCCCTCGCTTCCTTAAGATCACTTTGTATTTGTATGTGCATTCGCCCATAAATGTGACTATGTGAAGAGAAAAAAAGTTCCTTACCGCAATTCACCACGGTAAGGAACTCTATGCTTCCTGTTTCTATTCATGACTGCACAGCATGATCGGAATAAACATATCTGAATGTATACTCTCCTGAGCCCGCTTGAATCACAACACCCGCTTCACCATCACGTGCAGATTGAATCCCGCTCGCTTCGTCTAAAGGTATCGCCTCTCCTTCTGTAACGCTTGATGCATTAAAAACACCTGGCAGTCGGATTTCCGCTGTTGTATTTGGCGGGATGGTTACCTCTAATTGAAACTCTCCATCACTTTCCATTCTCCAGCTTGACCGGACGGATCCGTACAGCGTATCGATCACGCCTTCAGCCCATGTCAATCCTTCGCCCGGCACGGGCGCAATCACGATATGCTTATAACCCGGCGCTTCCTCCACGGTTTGTATGCCGGCAACCGTACGATACAGCCACTCGCCAATGGCTCCATATGCATAATGATTAAATGAATTCATATCCCGGCTCCAGAAGCTGCCATCTTCCTTAATACCGTCCCAGTGCTCCCATATCGTGGTTGCGCCTTTCGTAACCGGGTACAACCATGAAGGATAGTCCCTCTGCAGCAACAGCTTATAGGCCGCGTCATGCATGCCATGCTGACTTAATACATGGTTAATATAGGGTGTTCCCACAAAGCCTGTCGTTAGATGAAATCTACTCTCCTCCAGCAGCGAATAAAGACGTTTCGCTGCTCGTTTTTCCGCATCTTCATCCAGCAGCCCAAACATGAGCGCAAGCACATGCGCGGTCTGAGTCGAAGCCGCTAGCCTTCCTGACGGGGTCACGAATTCGTTGCGAAATGCAGCGACCACCTTATCTTTAAGCTCCGTATACAGGGCAGCATCTTTTTCTTGACCCAATACGATCGCTGTTTTCCTAAGCAGTTCTACCGAATAACAGTAAAATGCCGACGCTATCATATCCCGCTCTGTAGCCCCCACATAGTCGCCGGATTTCGCATCAAGTCCCAGCCAGTCACCAAAATGAAAGCCGGTATTCCACAAATACTCATTCTCCCCCTGAGCCTGAATGTAGGAGACCCAGCTCTTCATGCTCTCATACTGACGTTCCAATATCCGTCGGTCGCCATAACTGACATATACCGTCCACGGACATATGACCGCTGCATCTCCCCATGCGGCCGAAGCGTAGGCCTCATCGCCAAGCACATGGGGGACAACGAAAGGCACTGCCCCATCGCCACGCTGGTCTGCAGCCAGATCAGATAACCACTTGGTGAAGAAAGGAGCCACGTTCGCTAGATAGGCCGCCGTCCCAATAAACATCTGTGCATCTCCCGTCCAACCAAGCCGCTCGTCACGCTGGGGACAATCCGTGGGCACATCCAGGAAATTCCCCTTGAGCCCCCATCGAATATTGCTCTGCAATTGATTAACCATGGGATCTGAGCACTGAAACGTTCCGATTTCTTCAAAGTCCGAATGGAGCACAACTGCTTCAAAAACCCCACGGCTCAACTGCTCCTCCGTGAAACCGTCTAAGCGGACATACCGGAAGCCTTGGAACGTAAACCGTGGCTCATAGGTTTCTTGTCCTCCACCTTTTAACGTATACTGAATGGTTTGTTTAGCGGTTCGGAGGTTCTCCGTATACAAGTTCCCCTCGGAATCCAGTATCTCCGCATGCTGCAGCGTCACGATAGCGCCTTCCGCGCCGGACACGCTAAACCGGACCCAGCCCACCAGGTTCTGTCCGAAATCGATGACGGTTTCACCTTTGGGTGTAATCAGACATTCAACGGGCTGCACCTTTTGGATGGCTCTTACCGGCTCGTTAATTTGAGGCTTCAGCATGTCAAACCCGTGATCGATCGTTTCGATACCATGCCAATCATTTGAGTTAAAATCTCCTGAGCTGAAGCCTTCCAGCTCCAACCGGGCATCGTAGGTTTCACCATGATAGAGTTCTGACATCGTGATCGGGCCTTTTGCCGACTGCCAGCTTGAATCGGTTGCAATTACTTCTTCGCTCCCGTCTGCATACGTAATATGCAGCTCCAGCAAAAGGGCTAATCGATTCCCATAGATTGCGCTCCGTTCCTCCCATCCCAATTGCCCCCTGTACCATCCATTTCCGAGCCAAGCGCCGATGCCATTTAGGCCAGCATTCAGCATATCCGTCACGTCATAACTTTGCGTCTGTATCGCATGTTCATAACTCGTCCATCCGGGTGTGAAATAACAATCTCCCACCCGCTGCCCGTTCAGTTCCAGTTCATAAAGTCCTAAGGCCGAGGCATATATTCTCGCCTTCGCAATGGGCGACTTCAAGCTGAAGCTCTTGCGAAGGAGCGGTAGATGAGGAGACTCGGCCGGCAGCAAAGAACTAGGTGCCGTTATCCATTCCCCTATCCATTTCTCTCCCTGCAGTTTACCCGTCTCCCAATAGGCTGCATCCGACCATTCCGATACCTCCCCGGCTTGATTCCAGACGCGGACTCGATAAATATAGCGCTTACAAGACGATACGCTCCATTCGCTTAATTCCACATGAACCGATTGCGAAGAAGCTACTTTCCCTGAAGTCCAAAAGGGCACAGCAAAACGATCATCATTCGAAACTTCAATCTCATAGGCCGTTTGCCTGAATGCCCTTTCGTCCGAGACCAGCTTCCAACTTAAACGCGGATGCTTCTCGCCGATTCCAATCGGATTATGCTGATACTCACATCGTAAATCCGTAACGCTGAACATAGGCTATCCCTCCGTTCACCTTCATTAAAGGTTATTGCCACAATCAAGTTTTATAGGCCGCAACTCGGGATGTACGCTTCCCTAACCGTGCCTGTTTCAACTATTATTATAAGTGAACCTGAACGTGGAATTATGGGGATATCGGACAACAATATGAGGCATAACGGACATTCTTTCCCTATTAACGACAAGGAGAATGATGATGAAGCGACCCATGGAAACCTATTATGGAGATACCTTTTTCCAGGATGACACCTTGATGTATGTGAATCGAAACGCGGAGAATTTTACAGGCTCATACCATAACCATGATTTTCTGGAGATTGCTTATATTGCGGAGGGTGAAGGTTTTCATCACCTGGAGAACTCGGTACAGCGCGTACGCAAAGGTCAAATGTTCTATATCCCACTCGGAATATCTCATGTATTCCGGCCCACTTCTGCAAACGGGAAGCCGCTCATCGTGAATAATTGCATTTTCTCTGTACAGCTGCTGCCCAAACTGATTGCTTTTACAACAGGTTCGGATACGGCTGCCTTTTTGAAAGGCATGGAAGATGGCTCCCTAGGGTACCATGCGATTATGGACCGACATGATCGCTTCGAGAGGCTCTTTAGCTCCCTCTATGAACAAAATGCCATGCCCGGCAGCGGTTCTGCCGTTTATCTGCACACGCTGCTGCTGCAGCTGATCATTGAATTCAGCCGTGTCATTGAACATCCACATACGATGCCTTCGGTGCCGCAGCACCATTCCTTTCAGGATGTCCTTCAATACGTGGAAGTGCAGTACATGCATGAGCTCACTTTGACGCAGCTTGCACATATCAGCGGATTCAGCGAGCGCCACTTGCAGCGGCTGTTCCGCCGATATACAGGCCAGAGCTGGCATCATTATTTGCAAACCGTACGGATTCGAATGAGCCGCGAGCTGCTGCGCACCACTTCGGACAAAATCAGTACGATTGCCGAGAAGGTCGGTTATAAGGACATGCATTCTTTTCACTCCGTGTTTAAACGAAATACAGGACTCACACCTGGTCAATACCGGAGCGATGTTCAGCATTCATAGACGATGGGACTCTCCGGCAAATAATGAAAGCATGATGATCCTGAATACTCGATCATCATGCTTTTTGAATATACTTTGATGATTTTGAACGTTATTCATTTCCCTTGATAGGGCTTTTATCACGGAGGGAAGCCATTGAAATTACTGCGATTCCTATCAATAGAACGGAGCTCAGAATACCAACGACTTGAAATCCGGACGCAAATGCCGCTTGAGCTAACATTTGGATCTCATCGGCAAGCGCTGCAGGTAGCTGTTCCGCTGCATTCATAGCAGCAGCCAATGTATCACTGGCCGATTCTGCCGCTTCATTCGGAATACCGTCAGGAACATTCATCCGATTGCGATAAATGACTGTACCTATACTCCCCATCACAGCGATACCAAGTGCCATCCCAAGCTCGCCGCATGTTTCCGACAAGGAAGATGCTGCTCCTGCTTTCTCTGGCGGTGCTGATCCGATAATAAGGTCCATGCTTAAGACTTGAAGAGGACCCACTCCCATCAGCAGAAGAACGCTGCCGAGGATGGGGATTAACATTCCCCATGACGTATCCGTCCATATGACCATGAGATAACCGACTGATGAGATCAATAAACCAGAGGCGATGAGATGTGATGTGGGAAACCTTCGTGCTAACATCGGCGCTGCCAATATACCAATAATGCTGCCGGCGGCATAAGGCATCATCCACAGACCTGCTTCCACCGGAGAAAGTCCTTCCACCATCTGCAAATACTGAGTAAACAGAAAGACAAATCCCCCAACAATCAACGAACCCATCAGCATCATGATTAGCGACCAGCTAAACCCACGGTATGCGAACAATCCCAAGTCGAGCAGCGGATCTTTCAGCCTTTTTTGCCGTCTGACAAACCAATAGCCGATACTGAGACCAATGATCGATAATAGCGCTGCTAGGAAACTGATGCCTTCCTTGGCCATGTCCTTAAGACCGTAAATCAAGGGGAGAAGCGAGCCAAACGACAATATAACGCTAATGGGGTCCAGCTTCTTGGATTCAGAATTGCGGTATTCAGGCAGGAGCCACGGCCCCGTCACAAGCAGGAGAAGCATGACGGGAACGCCAAGGAGAAATACTGAGCCCCACCAAAAATATTCAAGCAGTATTCCTCCTACGGCCGGGCCGATCACAGCCCCGCTTGAGAAGCAAACCATCCACACGCTAATAGCTGTCGCCCTTTGCTTTGAATCCTTAAACATATTACTGATCAGTGCAAGCGTAGATGGCATCAAGGTAGCGCCGGATATACCGAGCAGTGCACGGGTGACAATCAGCATGCCAGCACTGGTGGAGAACGCGGCTACGATCGAGGCAACGCCAAATGCAAAGGCGCCAATTAGAAGTAGTCTTCTCCTTCCGATCCGATCACCGAGCGTCCCCATTGTAATCAGAAACCCGGCAATCATGAAGCCGTATATGTCAAGAATCCACAGCTGCTGCACACTGCTCGGCTTAAGATCCGCAGCCAAATGCGGAAGAGCCAAATGCAGCATCGTGAAATCAAGGGCTAATAGCAATGTGGGCAAACTGAGCACGATCAGTCCGATCCACTCCCGCGGTCCCGCACGTGAAGCCCGTTCGTCATTCATGATCATTCCTCCTTCATTCATTTCTTACCATTTGAAGTAACTTGCGTGCTCTTCCGCCCACTCGGCAAACGTTCTTGCAGGACGTCCTGTGATCTGTTCAACCGTTTGATTGACGGTATATGCTTCGATCGGTGGATTCTTGTACCAGTTGATGACGTAATCGATGACACCCTCATCGACTCCAAGTTCGGCCATTCGTTTACGCTCCTGCTCTTCGGTTAACTGAATAAACTTTACAGCTTTACCGATATAGTGACTAAGAATCTGCACCTTGTCAGGAACCGTTAGCGCCTCGGGACCGGTTAGGGGATAAATCTTGCCCACATGAACGTCCTCCGACAGGACCGCTGCAGCCACCCGTCCGATATCCTGCTCATGAATCGAAGCATTTAACGAATCACCAAACATATCGCGTACTACACCCTCTGTTCGTATCGATTCTCTCCAGTTCATAACATTGGACATGTAATCGACCGGCTGCAGCTGGGTCCATTCCAGATTACTCGATTCTAGTGCTTCCTCCACCGTCCCTTTCTTTCCGTCCCACAATACGCTGACGCGCTTTACTCCGGCAGCCTCCGCGATTCGAATAATCTCCTCCCCTGTCGTAAGCGGGACGTAGCCTGCTCCTGTCGTGATTAAATGGAGGCCGGTCACACCCCGTAACGCTGGAACCAGCGAGTCGGGCTTACTCAGATCACCGGCAACCACTTCTACGCCAGCAGGTAATGTGGCTGATGCCGGATAGCGGCTGAGCGCTTTGACGCGATGTCCAGTCTTAAGCAGCTCATTTACCACCTGTCGACCAACTTTTCCTGTCGCACCTGTAACTAATATGGTCATTGTTTATTCCTCCTTTTTAGCCATTGACGGTGTACTTCTGTTTCCCTATAGTTCCATTTAAACGCAATTCCAGACCGGTTACGTCCAGCCCTGGTCTAAATCAGCCATACAAAAAAGGCCTTACCCGAAGATAAGACCTGACACTACGACCATAGTCTGAGGGTTATGTGTCGAACCAATGGTTCCTTATCGCGTACAAGGCCGCCTGGGTGCGATCCTGCACCTCCATTTTTCCCAGAATATGCGTGATATGCGTCTTTACCGTTTTCTCGGTAATATGTAGTTCTGCAGCGATTTCTTTGTTACTCCTGCCGAGCGTAATCTGTTCAAGTACATGCTGCTCACGAATAGTCAGAATGTCGATGCCTTTAACAGGCTCGGTATCTGTCGCCACATGGGCAATTAATTGATTCGTTACCTGAGGATGAAGCATGCGATTTCCGTTTACGGCAGCGATGATGGTTTCGACCAGCACTTTAGGCTCGATATCCTTCAGTTGATATCCAATAGCTCCCGCTTTAATCGCCGGCAAAACCGAATCCCGATCGGCAAAACTGGTAAGAATGATAACTTTCGTATGTGGAAACTTGTTTGTGATTCGCTTCGTGGCTTCGACTCCGTCTATCTCCGGCATCTTCAGATCCATCAGGACCACATCAGGCTGCAGCTTCTCTACCTTATCCAGAGCCTCTAGCCCGTTAAGAGCTTGATCTACGATTTCGATCATGGGCTGTGTCTGCAGAAAATAACGCAACCCCCTTAATACAACGAGATGATCATCAACAATTAGCACTTTAATCTTCATAAGTTCAAACCTCTTTCTTGGATAAAAACGGAACCATTACGGTCACCATCGTCCCTGTGCCTTCCTCGCTGCTTATACTTAAGGTTCCTTGTATTTCTGAAGCCCTCTCCCTCATGCTGGTAAGCCCAAGCGAATGCGGACAGAGTTCGGGCGATCCCGGGTTGAATCCTCGGCCTTGATCCGATATTTTCATATATAGACTGGACTCGTCCTGTTCCATTCGGATCCAGGCTCGATTCGTACCCGCGTGTTTACTGATATTGTTCAATGCCTCCTGCCCAATTCGATACAAGGACTCTTCCACCCGGTTCGTCAAAACAGGAATTTCCTTCATGATAAACGTCAGCTGTATGCCAAGTTTCTCAGCATAGTCCTTCAGTGAAGCCAATATCCCTTTGGCCTCTCCGGAAGGTCGCAGCTGCCAAATTAACGAGCGCATTTCAGTGAGCGTTTCCTGGGCAAGCTGTCCAATATCGTGTATTGCCTCCGCCGTATGCGGATTCTCATGTAAGGTCGTCTCACGCACGCCTTGGGCAAGCAGTGAAAGAGAGAACAGCTTTTGATTGACGGAATCATGTAGGTCCCGTGCCAAACGGTTCCTCTCTTCAACCAACAATAAATCCTGCCACTCGTAATATAAACATATCTTTTCAATGGCCAATGATATATGCTCCGCCAGCACCTCTAAGATTTCAACCTCCAGCTCAGAGAAAGGCCCACTCTCACGGCCAATAAAGAGCACCCCCATCGTCTCATAGGTCTGAAAAATACGCTCAAGATGCTTTAATGGTATCGCCGCCGTATACGTATGGGGCTGAACGCCGGGAAGCACCCGGACCAGGCCTTCTTGCACCACTACGTTTTGTTCCTCATATGCCCGTTGTACGATTCCTGACTTTCGTGCGGTCTTATGGGCAGCCTTTCGTACCAACTCCTTGCAGCTATGCGTCACTTCATTCTGACGGACCGCACGAAGATACAAGTTGTCATCGTCAGACGTAATCATAGCAACAGTCGGCCAGCCAAATGCATGAGCAAGCTCCTCCACAATCGCCACATGCATTCTCTTCATATCGTTAATTTTCCATAGATATCTGGTTACTTTGCTTGCCTTGGCATAATAATCGACGATGAAACGGGCTATGCTGTCCACCGCCTGTTTCTCCCTTTGCTCCGACAGTTTTGTCCGCTCGACCGCCGTTCCAATCTGATAGGCAACGGATTGCAACAACGCAAGTTCTCCCTCGCTAAAATGCTCTTTGCCTGGCGAACCCACATTCAGCAGCCCCAGCCGTTTACCTTGAACCGTGAGGGGAATCGTAGCATGATGGGTCAGATTGTGAGTTTCTCCCCAGCACTCCTTTTTGGCATTATGCAGTCGTTCACATTCAATAATCGTAACCGGTTCATTTAAATTTCCTGCCCAATACAAGCGCAGGCATAGGCAGTCTCCGCATCGCATCGGTTTTTTGTTATCCCGTGATAAAGCAGGCGGAAGGTTGACATCGGCTATTTGATCATAATGTGGTTGATCCCCGATCAGAAAAAGCCATCCTGTCTCAAGCTGGGTTAAATCCAGCAATTTTTCGAGTGTCGTTTGCAGCATTTGCTTCATATCGTTGCTCTGGTTCAAATTTTCCGCTATTGTCTTCAGAATGAGCAATTCTTCAACGTATTGGTCTTTATCACATAACATCAGGCTCACTCCATCCCCTATCGATAAGAGAAATTCCCATTGCTTAGCAGGTTACACACAGCGACATATTACCCAAGCTCTTTCTCCAGAAGCACTTCATCCTCCCGCTTATAACCTGATTTCTCATAAACTCCGATGGCTTGGTGGTTATCATGACCCGTAAGCACCTTAACGGCCTTCACCCCACGCGCAATCAATTGATCCTCCAGAAAAACGAGCAGCATTCCTGCCAGCCCCTGCCTTCTTGCCCGCTCCTGAATGTACATTTCCGTTATCTCGCCAACAAGCTCACTGTAACAGAAGGATTGGAAGGACTGAGCACAGGCAAATCCAACAGGGTCATCGCCTAAATAGGCTATGGCCACAATTTCATCCGATTGTTTTAAGTGATGTTCAGCTTCCTCCAGCGGCATTAACACTTCATTAAACTCCCAGTTTAACCGGACCAGGATGGATGCGTCCGAATGAGAGGCCAAGCGGATATGTCTCTCTTTTTTCATAAAACTTCCTCCATTCGCAGAGTAGGTGCAGGTGGTCCTTTTACTCGCCAGTATACCATCTTTATCCAGCCTGAGCTTCCTCATCCTATCATAAAAAAAAGATCCTGCCGCGTAAACAGCAAGGATCTTGTCAACTCAAACGATATTAAACTGTAGTAACCGAGAACATCAGGCCGCAATAAATGAGCACAACGGCGCCGAGCCCGCATAACAACGCGCCTGCCGCGGCCCGGTTTCTGCGGAATACGTTCACGACGTTCCACAGAAGCGCTAGCCCGAGACAGAGGCTAAGGATTCCTATCCAACTCCACGTGAAAGCCAGCTCACCGATCGTAAACCCGGGATGGAACCAAACAAAAGTTGCAGCAGGGCCATACAGGGCCAATGTATCAATGACCTCATGCGGAGCAGGCTGCTGGTTCATGTATCCGGTGACGATATAAATCAACCAGATCAGAACACCCTCACTTCGTGCCCATGCCATCGGATGATAACCGGAATCCCGGCGCAGCTTGCGCTTGACGAGATGACTGTTTACAAACGCGAACACTAACAGCGGCAGAATGAGAATATGCTTAACCAGCAGAGCCTGACCATAAGACAGCGTCCAGCTGTTTATCGGCTCCGGCGTCACGGCCGTCATCAAGAATAATCCCGATCCGATAACAATGATGACACAGACGATCGCAGTTGGATGGAACCATCTAAGAAACGCACTCCAGCGGCTCTGATCCGTACTGAACCATCCTGTTATCAGCAGCGTTCCCGTCCATATCGCCATCGCTGTAAAATGGCCGAAGAATGCAAGCTGTCCTGTGCTTTCGAACAGGGATGCAGCGTGATTAAACGAGGACATGGCCACTGCAATGCCCAGCAAGGCAACAGGCATAAGCCAGCGTAATACGGAACCCGGCTTCCGGCGGACGATCA
The DNA here is from genome assembly GCF_049893405.1 of Paenibacillus sp. Dod16. Classification (NCBI taxonomy): domain Bacteria; kingdom Bacillati; phylum Bacillota; class Bacilli; order Caryophanales; family Paenibacillaceae; genus Paenibacillus; species Paenibacillus sp. Dod16. The sequence continues at coordinate 111,857 of NZ_JBNDYG010000038.1, read as the reverse complement.
TGGTCAGAATTGCTAACAGGATCGCTAGAACCAGAATCCAGGCGTAACGCTCACCCTCGCTGAACTTGAACATGATGCTGTTAAAAGACTTCCAGAACCCGATATCATCCTTGAAGAACATCATGATCTGCAGCAGCGGCACAAATCCAAATACGATGATGGCCCCTGCCGCTACCGGGCCAAGCCAGGCCGGAACCGAAATGTCCGGCTTATATGCTTTCGGTACGAGGGACAGTACCGTGATGCCTGCCAGAATGGCGTAGGCTAAATATAGAAACGGCTCACTTAACCAATAGTAAGACATTTATTTTTTCTTCCGTGAGGCTCGAATTCCAAAATATCCTGCGACAAAGGCTACAATCACGATGACGACGATCCACACGGTTGAACCGCTGCCTGCCGATTGTTCGGGAGCCGAAGCGTTGTCTGCCTGCTGATCCTGGCCAGCCGTTTGATCCGTGTTGTCCGCAGCGGTATCCTGCGCAGGCGTTGTTTCATCCTGCGTGTTTCCTGTATCCGCAGGCGTTTCTTCAGAAACTGCTGGTGTCTCCGGAGCGGCTTCCGCTTCCGGGGCATCTACTTCGAAAGCGTATGTCCCGTCCACGGGATGTCCATCGCCGCCCACAATTTTCCACTCCACCGTGTAGGAGCCGGATGGAAGCGGTGCAGACAGCGTCCCCAGCATGGTGTTCTGACTGATCTTGACCTCTGCTACTTCAACCGATTCGCCTTGCGCATTCTTTATCTTGAGCGTGCTCAAGTTTTCATCGATATTTTCATTAAATGACAGGCTTACTTCCTGCACGCTTTCCGTCAGCTTGGCATCCGCCGCGGGCGTACTGGTTTCCAGCTTGGAATGGGCCCACGTTGCAGTCGGGAATACCAGTATTAGCAGCAGACCCAGGGTCAGCAAGACTGAAGTTTTCACATGTTTCAACACGCATATCTCCTCCAAACCATTTATCTCAAATTTGAATCTTCCTCATCATAACAAAGACATTCTGACAATGCTAATGAGTAAATTGTGAACAATGAACCCCACATATTTCACACAAAAAAGGAGGTGCCGCATAACACGCGACATCCCCACTTTGTTACACAGATTCTAATATGCTAACCTCTCTCATACCAATAGCCAGGTATCCCTTTGGTCAGCCGCAGCAAGGCTTCGAGGTAATAGTAATCGCCCCAGATCATATAATCATCCGGACCCGCACCGCCTCTGACGTAATAGGAACCATGCTTGATCAAGCCTTCCTCTGCTGCTTCACCGATGGTAGAATATTGGTTTACGAGAGATATCATCGACTTCTCAACGGCTTCTGTCAATAGCCCTTTATTGTCATCTTCTCCGTCCAGATGCTCCAATATCTCCAGCATGCCGCACGCCGCAATGGCGGAGGCGGAGCTGTCGCGAGGTGTACCCTCTTCAATCGGAACGTCAAAATCCCAATTTGCAACATGATCATCCGGCAAGTATTCAATAAAGAAACGAGCGGCGCGTAAAGCCGTATCCAAATATTTCGGATCACGGGTATAGCGGTATGAGAGCGCAAATCCGTAGATGGCCCATGCCTGGCCGCGCGTCCATGTTGATCCGTCATGATATCCTTGATGCGTTCCTCCTCGGATGGGGGTTCCATCCTCCGGATTGAAGTAAAAGGTATGATACGACGAATCATCACCCCGCATTAAGTAGCGTCGACTCTTGTCCGCATGCGCTACGGCGACGCGCTTGTATCGCTCATCACCCGTCTGATCATATGCCCAATACAGCAGCGGAATGTTCATCATGCAATCGATGATAATGCGACCGCCGTTCTTCTCGTCGCCTTTCCGGCCCCAGGCCTGAATATACTGACCCTCTTCCCGCCAGCGCAGCATCAGATGATCCGCTGCTTTCAAAGCGAGCTGTTTACCTTCTTCATGCTCATCCACAATCCACGCTGCCAGTGCAGAGGGAAGATACAGAAATCCGATATCGTGATGGTCCAGATGCCGCTGTTCCTGCAGTCGTTGCTTATAATCCTCCAAGTGTGCTATTGCCGTTTCCTTAAACAGGGGGTCTTTCGTGTATTCATAACACAGCCAGATCATCCCGGTGTAGAATCCTTCAATCCAGTCATTGCTTTCTCCCCACTCGTAACGCTTCTCTTCCGTGATATGAGGAAACTTCATCGGAAATTGACCGATATTCCGCTTGGTTTTTTCTACCGCATCCATAATAGCTTGCTCCCACATGAGTCAACTGCCTCCTTATTCTTTAATGGCTCCGATCATGACGCCTTTCACGAAATATTTCTGCAGGAATGGATATAGAAACAAAATCGGCAGCGTAGCCACCATAATCGTTGCATACTTAATTGTTTCGCCAACCGGCATCCTATCTCCCCCTCCTACCGAGGTCATCATGCTGCTGGTATCGTTCTGGATCAGAATTTCGCGCAGGATGAGCTGAAGCGGAAACAAGTCCCGGTCCCTTAAATAGATGAGGGCGTCAAACCATTTATTCCAATGCCACACCCCGTAAAAGAGCACCATGACGGCAATGACCGGCAGCGATAACGGGATGATGATCCGGAACAGAATGGTCCAATCGCTGGCTCCGTCGATCCGCGCGGATTCCTCGAGCGCATCGGGTACTCCTTGAAATGCCGTTCGCATAATAATCAAGTTCCATGTCGTCATGGCGCTTGGAATAATCAATGCCCAGTACGTATCGAGCAGACCCATATTTTTCACGAGCAGGTATTTCGGAATGAGCCCGCCGTCAAAAAACATCGTCATTACGATCAGCATCATGATGGTGCCCTTCCACATCACGTTTTTCCTGGATAAGCCATAGGCTCCGAGAGCCGTCATCAGAATGTTCAGCGTCGTGCCGACCACCACATAAAATATCGTGTTCAGGTAACTTCGGATAATATTGGGGTTCTCAAATACCATACGATAGGAATCCAGCGAGAAGCCCTTGGGCCACAGCAGGATTCCCCGGTGCTGAACGAAATCAGCCGGCGTGCTGATGGAAGCAAACAATACGTAGAGAAACGGGTATAACGTGACGATCGATAGCAAGCACAAGAGAATGACATTCGCAGAATCAAACAGGACTTCACTGACAGATTTTGAAGTTCGCATAGATGCCCCCCCTTTCTACCACAGCTTCGTATCCGTAAACCGCTTGCTGAGATAATTGGCTCCAATGAGCAGCATAAAGTTAATCATGGAATTAAACATGCCAACGGCGGCACTAAAGCTGTAGCTTGCTTCCAGAATCCCCTTACGGTAGACGTAGGTACCGATAACGTCGGCCGTCTCATAGGTAACCGGATTGTACATAATCAGGATCTTCTCATCCTGCAGCGCCATAAAGGAACCAATCCGCAGGATGAGCAGAATGATGACCGTTGGCAGAATGCCGGGCAGCGTAATTTGAAGCATCTGCTTCCAGCGGCCGGCACCGTCCACTTTAGCCGCTTCATAAAGGGACGGATCGATATTGGAAATAGCTGCGAGATATATAATGGAGCCCCAACCGATCCCTTGCCAGATGGCAGATGAGGTATATATGGTGCGGAACCATTCCGGCAGCCGCATGAATGATATCGGTTTGCCGCCGAAGTAGGTGATGATATGATTAATCAGCCCGTCTACCGACAAGAAATCCACCAGCATCCCGACAACCACAACGACAGATATGAAATGGGGAATATACGTAATGGATTGTACCGTCCGCTTAAATATGCGATGTCGTACCTCATTCAGCATTAACGCCAGCACGATGGATGCGGGAAAAACAAATATGAGATCATACGCTCCGAGGATAATGGTATTGGTAACCACTCGTTCAAAGAAAAATCCGTTAAAGAATTCGCTGAAGTGTTGAAATCCGACCCACGGGCTATTCCATATGCCGAGCCCTGCCGAAAAGTTCTTGAACGCAATCTGCAGGCCATATAACGGTCCGTAGTGAAACACGGCATAAAACGCCACAACCGGCAGCAGCATCAGGTAAATCGTGGAGTTTCGGCGAAAGTCCTTCGCAGCTCTTGCGCTAAACCTCTCCGTATGCCCTCCTCTGACAAAAAAATCATTCACAGTTAGAGGGAGAATCCCGAGGTCTTCTCCCTCTTCATGCGCCTACAACTTAACGGCTGTTGAACCGGTCCAGCGCGGCTTGTTGAATCTGGAGCGCTTCCTCAATGCCCATACCCTGTACCGTTTGGACAAATTGGTCAAAACCGCTGATCGGCTCCACGCCCATAATGAATTTGTTGACCATTTCTTCGTAGTACGTATTAATATCGTTCATGATCGAGGCATAACGCGTGCTTTCTTCTGCCGTTGGGGAAATAATCGGCATCAAACGGTCATTCTCCGCATTCATCCATGTCTCAATAGCCGCTTTCTGCTGAGGCAGCGCGGAATACTGCTCGATGTATCGGCGATCCTGGACGAAAGGTCCCGAATAACTGGCCAGGTTGTATTTTGACATCGCCTGGGTGATTGACAGCCCATCTGGATTTTTCATCACTTCATCGGTATAAGTCGGGTATCCGTCCTTCATCTCGTAGCTGACTCCCTCAACTCCGAAATTAAACAGCATATGTCCTTCTTCCCCATATTTGTAATCGAGCCATTTCACCGTTTCCGCCGGGAACTTGTTCGCTTTCGTCACAGCCGCCCCAAATCCGTTGAACGGCGAATCCTTCTGTCCAAGGACCGGTTTATCCCCCTTCTTCAGGACAACGTTCGGAGCGCCCACCAGTTCTACATCCGGATTGCTTTTTAACATGAGCTCGGAATAACGCCCGAGGCTGCTGCCCATGTAACCGGAGAAGGCACCCACTTGATTGTTGGTCACTTTGGCATCTTTAAGCGTGCCGTCCGTTGCCGCGTAATCCTGATCGATCAGGCCTTCGGCATACCATTTGCTCATCGTTTCCAAATAAGATTTGAATTCCGGTTGGATGGGTCCATACTGGACCTTCCCATCCACCTGATAAAATCCGGTTGTAACTCCCCATGCACCGACAAACGCATGATTGATGCCCGTCATATCCATATCCAGCAGCAGCGGGATTTCATCCGCTTGCCCGTTTCCGTTCGGATCCTTGGTCTTGATCGCCTTCAATACTTCATACCACTCATCAATCGTTTCCGGTACGGGCAGCTGAAGCTGGTCAAGCCAGTCCTTGCGGATGATCAGACCGTTAAAGGTCAGCAAATATTCGTCTCCGCGGATAAATGGAAATACGTAAATGTTTCCTCCGTCTGTCGTAATCAGCTTTTTATATTCCGGGTGCTCATTCAACACTTTCGTTAGATTTGGTGCATGCTCTTCAATCAACTCATTCAGACGGATGATGGACCCGTCCGAAATGGCTTTATCCGGACCTCCTGATACGTTGGCCCATCCATGCTCCACCACATCCGGCAAATTGCCTGAAGAGACCATAATGTTAAAAGCGTCTGCCTCCTGGCCCGCCGGCGGATGCTGGAACTTCACCTTGGTGCCTGTCGTTTTTTCCAATTCCTGATATGCGGCAATTCCGTTCATATCCTGCATCGTTGCAGAGGCATTTGCATTCAGCGATACCCAATAGGTCAACTGTTCAGGATATTCCGGGTCACCACCAGTGGCCACGCCTGTACCTTCCTTACCTTTTTCCCCGGCAGGCTCCTCGGCCCCCGAGCTTTTTCCGCTGCATCCGGCAATCATAGCCACAATCAGCATAAAGATCACAAGTCTCACAACACGTTTCCGGTTTGTCTTCAAATCACGACGCCTCCCTTTTTCCCTAATGAATGATCATTCGATAAGATTAGGCTTAGGTGGTTCCAACCAGCCCGCTCTGTTCAAATCGTAACGCTGAAGCGCTTACATCGTATACCGTACAGTTTCAACATCCATAAACAGGGATTAAGAATTGAGATGATCATTTCTTAAGGTCGATGATAGGGAATGCAGGGTTTCCTTGTATTTTCCCGGAGTGATCCCTTCGTATTTCTTGAACACCCGGATAAAACCGACGTCACTGGTATAACCGACGGAACGGGCAATGTGCGAAATCGTGTTTTTGGCATCCCGCATCATTTCCTTGGAGCGTTCGATCCGAATCTTGGCCAGGTAATCCGTGAGATTGGTGCCGCTGTTTTTCTTGAAGAAAGCCGACAGATACGGCGGCGTAATATCAAATTGCTCGGCAATGGAAGCCAGACTGATCATGGCATCATCGTGATGATCCGCAATGTAACTCTTGATTTTCTCAAGCAGCAGCGAAGAGGAATCGCCTCTTTGATCTTTTACGTAGAGACAAACCTTGCCGAACATCCATTTCACTTCCCGGTAGAGCTCCTCAACCGTGCTCCCCTCCGTAATTTCTTCAAGCGTTTTGCCTGACTCGCCGAATATATCCTCGTACTTCAAATTCAAAGCATTCAGCAGCTTGAACATCGTACTGAGCAGGTTAGCGAACATAAGTCTGCCGAGCTCAGGTGAGATGGATTGTCCGTTGAAGTTATTGTGGTACAGACTCTGGATGATATCTTGCGCCTTATCCGTATCCCCGCTTTTCATGGCGTTAATGAGCTGGATTTCCGTCTCAATGGGAAAATCATAATACACCTCCGTTTTCTGTTTCATTTCCTCGTACAATAAAATCGGTTTATACGCAGTAAAAATGGAATATTCCAAAGCCTTCAAGCTTTCGGTGTAACCGCTCGCCAAACAGCCAAGACCTGTACGGATTTCGCTAATCCCGATCGTGATATCGGATTTAAAGCGCTGTTCAATCACCAGCTTCACTTGCTCTGCCCAATCGTACAGCTGGTCTGCCTTATCATGCAGCGGTTCCGGCATGTTTAGAATAATGGCAACCAGGTTCTTCTCCAGCTCCACGGAATATGCGGTAAAGGGATGAATTTCTTCCGCCACCTTCCCGGTGACAAAACGGATCAGGGCCCATTCGCTTTCCCGCTCATTATGTATGAACCCGCTGGCATCCCTCAGCTCGATCAAGGCAACCGCAAAACTCGAATGCGGGAACGAGATCCCCATGAAATCCAGAGCATGATCGGACATATCCGCCGTGTCCACGTTTCCCTTCAATAAACGCTGCAAAAAGTTGGACCGAATCACCGGTGTTTGCCTGGACAATTGCTCCTTCATCTCCGTCTGCTTACCGAAGGAATCCGCCATCGTCGATTTGATAAAATCATATTCGTTACGTACCTTACCCTCCTTAGCCGGATGAGATTGCCGGATGAAACGGATAATGTCACGCAAAGGGAAGTACGCGCGGTAGGTCATGAACGCACAGGCCGCAATCCCAGCAACAAGACAGATGGCCAGAACGCCAACGGCCATTCGCTTGACCATATAGACCTTTTCCATAAACGCTTTTTCCGGCACGGCCGATACATATTCCCACCCGCTCCGGGCAGACCTTGTCGATACCGTCATCACACGCGGATTATCCGCGGTTTTACCCGTACTGTGAACCTCGGATTCACCGGCACTAAGAATCACTTGGCCGCTGGCATCCTTGATGTAAATGGTTCCGTGGTTTGTTTTCACAATCTCATCAAGCAATCCTGCGATCTGCCTCTCCTCAATCAGCATAACAAGCGCGCCTTTGGGATTGGCTTTCTCACCAAATGGAAGCGTTTGCATATATGTGAGCATGCGTTTCTGATTTAACCCTTTGCCAACTTCGGTCACGGGCAAATACCGGTTAAAGTGGATTCCGTGCAGAATATCTGCTTGATACTGTTGATAGGTTAATTTTTCATATCCGTAAATATCGGAAAACAAGACACGAGACGTTGTTTTTAAGGAGGGACTGAGAACCGTATCGCTCTCCCGTAAATATACGTAAAAATCGGTGATAAAACTGCTGCTGTTACGGTAGCGCTGCATCTCCTGCATGAAAGTGTAGTAATTGTAGTTCTCGGTTCCATTTTGAGGGGAGCTTGCCTTTAGCAGCGCATCCAGTCGCGGATGCAAAGTGATGTTCCGGGAAATCAGATGCATTTCATCCAATCGGCTGTCCACCACCTGCTTCGCCTGCTCGATCAGTGCCATGTTGGAGTTGTTGGCATTTTCGATCATAATCCGCTCGATTTGCGTATACAGTCCCCAGAACACGATGACCGGGATCAGCAGTATCACAAGATAGGACATGAGCAGTGTAACGAACACGGACACTCGATTGGAACGTTCATTTTTTGCACTGGTTGTCGTCAATTTCCCCATACCCTCATTCCTTCCCATTCTTTAGATGTGACCTTCTTCATACTTACATTAATTACATCATACTGTTTTTATTTATCATGAACAGGTTTTCTTCAAAAATGTTAATGCATCACGAATTTGTATCATATTCGAGAGTATCGGCCCCATGGCTATCAAGAAGAAGAGCGCCTTCCATGGGAAGACGCTCTTAGATATTCAGGTGAACTAAGGCTCATATATCATTTTGCGGGTCATGCCGCCATCCACAACCAGATGGGCCCCCGCTACGAAATCATTATCCGGATCGGTAAAATAAAAGCAGGCTTTGGCGATATCAGCTGGGGTCCCTACCCGTCCGGCTGGGTGCTGCTCATGGTCCGCTGTACGAAGCTCATCATAGTTTCCCGTTTCAATCCACCCCGGACTTATACAATTCACCCGGATTCCATCGGGCCCCAGGCTTACGGCCATGGCATGGCTCAACGCGACAATGGCTCCTTTGGAAGCTGCATAAGCCTCCGAATTCGGCTCGGACATGATCGAACGCGTGGATGACATATTGACGATAGCCCCGCCATTCCCAGCTTTTTTCATATGTACCGCCGCTTCGCGCGTTGCCAAAAAACAGCTTCGGGCATTCGTGTTGATCACATCGTCCCAGTCTTCAACCGTTAGCTCATATGGCGATTTCCAACGGGAGACCCCGGCATTATTAATCAATATATCGATGGTGCCGGCATATTGGACGGCTTGGTTCATCAGGCGTTTAATATCTTCTTCCTTCCTTACATCGCAAGGGATGAAGACCGCGTTCAATCCTTGTTCCTGCAAGGCATTTGCCGCCAGGCTGCCCTGTTCTTCATGTACATCGCTTAATATCACTCGAGCCCCGCTTAGAGCATAAGCCTCAGCCAATCCGCGGCCAATCCCATGGGCTGAGCCCGTTATTACGACCGTTTTATCCTGAAATTTCATATGCCGCCCCTCCTTCTCCTTCATTATATACCACAGGAGAAGGTGTATATAAAATTAAGTCCGTCTCTTATTTAGGATGGTCATAACCACGGACCACGCTAAGTTTCGCTCTAGGGTGCCTAACGAATCCGTAGTACCGGGTTCCCTGGAAACGCAGCAGTCCCTCGTCTCCTTCCGCGCACATGCCGAATTCCTCCCCATTTACAACAAACTCCATGCGGTCTCCGCTCTCCACTTCAAAGGTCAGATAATAGGTGGTACGAGTACGGCTCGACATCGTATCATCCGTCTGCTGCGTATGTTTCACTTCCGTTCGTTTGCTCACAATCTTGGAATCGACCGATAGCAAAGGCTGTCGGTTATTCTGACTCCATTGCAAGATTCCCTTACCGGCCGACAGCAGAATGATCCCGATGACGACGATGAAAAACACGGGCATAACGCTGCCGAAAAAATCGAACATCCAAACTGACCCCGATCCCATACGGCTCCCCCCTCCACCTTGTCTTGAAATATGTATATGCTTTATTTCGGACAATTTAACTCATAGCTCATGGAAAGTTTGATTGAAATTTTAAAGAACTTGTCCTTTTCTGGGAGCACCAAAAAAGCCGATGTCTGCACTTAACCAGTCATCAGCTTCTTCGCGAAGACTAGAACGTCCGCTTCCATTCATACTCTTCATGGTCATCTTTGTCATCATTATTCAATCGTAAGCCAATCTCATCCATTTCATCGTTTCTTCTTGTCCTGTCATTTCATGCTCCTCTGGTGTCATTTCCTGCTCATTCCAGCAAGCCAGACACTGCTCCTCGGTGTCGCATAAACATGCATCATCACAATGGTAGCAAAGACGTAGGAAGTTAATCGTCATTTGATCGGTATGCATGAGGATCGTCCCCTTCTAAACAATTTGGAGTATCTGATTACATCTTTATAGTAGCATACATGGAGGTTAAAGTTTGTGATTAATTTCACAAAATAAGCCGAAAAAAAAGCTTTATCAAAACTGATAAAGTCGCGGTTGATAAAGCTTTTTTAATCTGGTCTTTTTATTGGCATATTCAAACACGTATTCTCGCCACAATCTATAGACCCTGCCAGGTTTCCCCACCGTCACTGCTTTTCATTAGACGCGATCGATTCTTGTCCGTTGTTTCAATCAGCATCCAACCGACATCAGACGATGTAAATTGCAGTTTCACCACGTTCGGATATTTGGCGAGATTATCGTTCAGGAGCTTGCTTCTCGGAAATGGCTTCCAGGTCTTGCCCATATCATTCGTATGATAAACAATACCGTTCACCATTCTCCACCCGTCATGAAGCCGGCGGAAAACAGGCTGAATGGAGCCCTTGCCGGTATCACCCGTCATGGGGAATGACACCAAATTCCATGATTTCCCCGTGTCGGCCGTAAAGTAACCCAAATAGCTTGCCTGATCATCCTTCACGCAGGTAACCGGTATATAAACCTCGCTTCCGTTACTTCCTCTGCCCAGAAACTTGGGGGCGCCGGCAAAGATCGAACCGCACCGATCCAGCAGCTTGCTCTTAAATATCTGTCCGGAGGACTTCCACTTTTGGCCTCCATCACGGGTAATATACAGTTTGGAGGATTGCATTTCACGGATGGTCGCAAATCCGACAAGCGAATCCGTGAAGGTTAAGCCGATGATGGACCCTGTTCGTGGAATCACGCTGCCGGGAACACGGGATGTAGGATACTCCGTATTCTGCATGACCTCTTCCCATAACCCGCCATTATTACTGGTTCGAAATAGCGACTTCTCCTCAGAGCCCCGGGATAGATCGCCTTTCGCCATAATCCATCCCTGCTGAGACGAAACGAAGGACATGGCCGTGACGACACCCGTCTCCGGCAGCGAAGAAAGCTTCCAGGTGTCTCCCCCGTCCGTCGTATTGAGCAGGATCGTTTCGGCTGATCTCTGCTTGTTGCGTATAATCCAACCATGTTTTTTATCCGTAAACACGATGTCTTTCCCATACTCCAGCTTATCAACGAACTGTACATTGGAGGATGGAGAGATATCAACCCACGTTTCGCCATAATCCTGAGTCTGATACAGACGTAATTCCGTGTTCGTTATCCCCCAAGCAATCCCCGTTGACTCATTCAAGAGTTGGAAATCCGTCAACCGTGTATGTATCTGATATTTGCTTTTTTCCTCGGGTGCTTTCATCGCCGTATCCGGCGTTACTAGTGTAATGGTCTGACCTTCTTCTTCATCTTCAACCGATTCAGGAGGGCCTTCTACTGTAGAAGTTTGCTGTTGTTTTATCGGTTCTGAGGTACAGGCTGCTAACATGAATGCCATCATCATTAGCATACTGAGCCAGACTATAAAACGACTTGATCTCAAGAATTCTTCCTCCTCTTATTTCGATGTCATGCTGCAAGTCTGCTTTTTCGACATTATAACATATTCCGTCCAACAGAAATGTAAAGAACTGACTTGCAAAATTTACAATACTGTAGCTTTTTTGATAGTGTCAGTCTCATATGCATAAGGATGTTTTTATGATGGAAAACTATTTGAGGTGTGTAATTTTAGCAAGACAGTTGAATTTAAGGAGGTGAAATGTCATGGCTAAACCCGATAATCGCGAAGACAATGTAGAGCATCTGCAGCAGGCGGTCCAGAACACGATTGAGAACTACCGTGAAGCCGAAGATTATCTCGAGGAGTTTGGAGATGAAATTCCGGCAAGCGAGAAAGAACAGATTCAAGCTCGTAATGCTCGTCGTGAAAAGAGTATTTCCGGCTTCCGGGAAGAGATCAAAGACGAAGCTGCTCATCAGCAAGGAGAATAATCCATAGATCAACATAAAAACAGGAGGCGCATATAATGCTCCTCCTGTTTTGTACATATCGTATTAGCCATGAGACATCACCTATTTTGAATCAGCTGTCTCAATCGAGCCGACTTAGATTATTCCTTCTTCACGAAATTCTTTTTGACAATGACTCCCTTATAATCCTTTAAATACTCGGGCGCACCCGTAATAAAGTGTCTGATTGCCTTCACCCTGGATTCCAAATCCATGGTATCGTTCGGACCCACCTGTACAACCGACGCAGATGCAGTCGCTATAATATCGATACATCCCACATGAATCTTCTTATGGTCTTGTATAATGTTTAGTTCTACGTCTGATTGCGGCGGCCATGTGGGTATGGATCGGGAAAATATCGAGTAATCCTCATAATCTCCCTCGTCTTCAAAAAACACCGGCACCTGCCGCTGAACCGCCAATGCGCGTGTATTGGCATCGATATGTCCCGATTCACCGCATATACATGCTGAACTATCTGAAATATTGATGATATACATGTGATCAACATGTGAATGACGTTTCATGGTGCGGAACCCGGGGATAACGGAACAAGCGGGCTGATCTGCAGTGATTCGGAAGGTGTATCATACATGGAGGAGCTATTAATCACATGGGTATCTCCAATCAACAGTACGGACGAGCTTGAGATCGCCGTAATGCGGATCGAACCAACCTGGAGCTCTTTATTGACGACTGTCATTTTCATTTGAATGCCACTTCCCTCGTTGCAAATTAAGAAGGTGCTGCTCAACTGCTGAAGCGATCTCACTCTTCATTTGTTTGATGATCGATTGCTCTACCTCTTGCGGGTTCATGGTTTCCCTGTTCGTTTGATATTGCTTCAAATACACCGTAATTCGGTCACCGAGTTGTTTGCGCACATCTTCAATAATAACGGCAGCATATTCATCACCAAGCACAAGATGGGCTTCGGGAATCATGCGCTCGATCTGCTCGGGTACTGTATCTTCTAGATAACGTGATACATTCTGATAGATGTTCGAGTACAGTTCGCCGCCCGAATATCCCGACTGGGACAGTTCTAACGGCGGCTGACCATTCACGGTAATATCGTCCAGGGACTGCCCATCCTTTGGCATCAGTCCAATATTTAAAGTGCCTTCCAACTTTTCAATTTTCAATAAATCAAAATTATATTCCACCCGATCTATCGTTTTCTCGCTTCCCTGTCTTAATCGATCTATTTCACTGCGCATTTCCTTCAGCATTTGTTCCATTCTACTCAGCTGCTCTGACTGGGTATGAAGAATATGGAACAATTGCTGTATATAATAATCGTACATGGAACCGCCCCCCTGCTCCTATACAATCTATGCGCAGGCCATTCACCTCATTCTTGTCTATATAGTCCTTCAGTCGGAGCAGGTAGAGGAACCAGGGGATTGTTATTAGGCTGAGGCTCAAATTCAGGGGCAGGGCCTGTAAATCCACCCGTATTATAAATATTGGACAATGCCCGGATCTCTCCAGCGGTCCCAATCTGCAGCACCGAAGAATTCGTTACCGCCTCAACCCGAAGCTGCTGTATGTTAATACATTGATGTACCGTTAGATTCACAGTGGATCACAACCTTAATTAAGCATTAGCCGAATCAATCAGGTCCGGATCAATGGTGTTCAAGCTGTTGGCCTGGTTGTTTGCAATATTCGTGCCAATATTGTCACCGGTGTTGAACGAGTTGGCGCCGGAATACGTTTTTGTGGAGCTGTTTAAATCAATGACGCCTGTATTTCCAACCAAGACCGTAGAACTGGGGCCCACGTTAACAATCTTCATATTGCCGATAATCGAAACCACAATTCCACCTCTTCATTCAAAATCATACGCTTGGATTTATTCTATGTGGTTGGATGCCCAGATGTCACTCTAACCTTCCTTCGCCCATACAATGAAATTACAGAACGAAGGAGGGATATCTAGTGAACTCAAGATCCAAGCGCCCTGAATGGTTATCGAAGGACTCTTTTTTCAACAACAGTTCCTTTCAATTCAAGGATCTTAATGACCTCAATGAGGATTTTCAGCTGGATCCAACCGTCATTGAAGATTATGTGAAGGATACGATAAGACAAGCAACGGCCGGAAATGAAATGCTGCCTAACCCCTATACGCTTCGATACGAAACTTTTGATACTCATAACTTTCTGGTTGTGAAATGCTATGTACCCAAACGTGTCCATCCGGAAAATTTATGGATTAAACTTAATCGAACACAGATCAAAATCCACGGTTTGCCAAAAGATCAAAGCCAGACCATCGTCTTGCCTGTCCCCATTCTTCCTGCGCAAAGCATCGCGACCTATAAACAGCCCACTTTACAAATTAAGATGCCTAAAATGTCTACAGGCCGATTTCGCGATATCAATATTCGTTTCTTATGAACGAAGATACCTTACCCGTTAGTCACAATCTGAAAAAACCTGCGTACAACATTGGTTGTATGCAGGTTTCCCCACCATTTATACTTAAGTGACAGGGTCTATATGGATGGTCGGGGTGCCAGAGAGATAGAAGTGGCTAGATAAATAGAGGTTATTCCATTATTGTGAATTTTTCATATGTTGAATTACTCACTTATTGAAACAGTTATTTCGCATCAAAACAAGCTGATTTCTAATGAAATCAGCTTGTCGAGATTTATATAAAGGTTGTTGCCGGGCTTATTCCGCCTCGGATACTACCGTATACCGCTCATGGATATGCTTCGGCTGTTCAAGCTCATCCAATACCGCAATCGCGTAATCTGCATAGCTGACATAGCTTTGACCGTTTGAATTGACAATGACATGGTCCTTGCCTTCCTGATAGCTGCCCGTGCGCTGACCGTGCGGATTAAAGAACGCTGCCGGACTTAGATACGTCCATTTCACATCGGAAGATTGTTCCAGGTCTTTCAAGTTCTCACTGGCATGAAATGCCGTCGGATAGTATTCCTTAGGAAAATCTGGAGTTTCCAAGAGTCGCAAGGTTTTGGCTTCATCCACGAACAAGCTTCCGGCCCCACCCATCACAAACAGTCTGGTATTCGTGCCTTTAAGAGCTTCTATCAATACCCGGCCAACCTCCACATATTGCGTTTCTTGCCCGGGCGCCGCCGCAAAGGCATTCACGACGACATCGAGGCCCTGAAGATCGGCATTCGTCAAATCCAGCACGTTCTTCTCCAAAATGTTCACGCTCGAATCGGAGATCTTGGAAACATTCCGTACAATTGCCGTTACCTCATGACCGCGTGCTTGTGCTTCCTTGAGAATCAGACTTCCCGCTTTCCCTGTCGCACCGATAATACCAATCTGCATTGTGAATCTCTCCTTTATCAATTGTATATGCAAATGAGGGACGAAAAAAAGGCTTTATTTTCCCTTTTTCAATATTTCACTGGATTCATGAAGAAGTTTAGTTAACTGTTCGCTATGTTCCTTCCCCAAGAGGGAAACATACTGTCCATACAGCTGTTCAAAATATTGGTTCAGCTCCTCATATAACGACTTCCCTTCATCCGTTAAGAAAATATGCGTTTCTTTCCATTCAGATTTGCGCTGTACTAACTGCTTCTCCTCCAGCTTATCGATGAACCGTGTGCTTGTGGATGGAGCAATGGACAACTTATCGCTTAGCTCTTTCTGCGTAATGCCGGGATATTGATGGATCACCACCAAAACGTAGGAATACGTAGGAGATAAGCCGGCCTTCGCAAAAGCATCCTCCGCCATCTTGGTCATCGAACGAGCAAACCGATTTGAAGTAAAAAACAAGCATGAGCTCAGTATGGAATCATCAATGTTCATAACCAGACACCTCTCATTTGTATATACAAATTAACACATCACTAATATATTGTCAACAACTTTCTTTTAGTTAGTCTTATGATTGATTTTATTATGATCGTCGTAATTAGGTACGTTCAAAAGCGTATATAGTTTGATTGAGAGATAGAGAGCGTTATTCTTCATTGTTATGAATTTTTCATATGTTGAATTACTCACCTCTTTTTGGAGATTAAAAATAACGATTGACCTTGACATTAGTGTCAAGGTCTACACTATATTCGAAGCCAACACTCAAGGAGGAAAAAAGGATGGAACAATTGAATCAAAATCAAGGTCATGGGATCGAACCTAATGTTCGTGAAACTAAGCAAAACACCAATAAGGAACATGTCACCGTGCTCGGGCTCGGCCCTATGGGCCAAGCGCTTGCCGGAGCTTTTATCAAGAATGGCCATGCTACAACGGTGTGGAACCGGACAGCTGCTAAGGCCGACCCACTTATTACACAAGGTGCAGTGCTTGCTCCGACTGTTCCGGATGCCGTGCTTGCCAGCCGGCTTATTATCATCTGTGTACTCAATTATGATGCAGTCCGCTCCATTCTCTCTAATGCGACTAGCGCATTGAAAGGGAAGACCCTTATAAACCTGACAGCCGACTCTCCTGAACGTGCACGCGAAATGGCGGCTTGGGCAGCCGAGAACGGTATTAACTATATTGATGGTGCGATCATGACGCCGATAACGACCATTGGGCAGCCTTCAGCCGTTGTTCTGTACAGCGGGCAAGAAAAAGTTTACCGCAGCCACCTGAAAACACTTTCCAGTCTGGGAGGGACCGCTTCGTTCCTTGGGGAGGATCCCGGTCGTGCCGCAGCCTATGATGTTGCATTGCTGGATGTGTTCTGGACAGCCATGAGCGGCTATGTACACGCTCTGGCTATCGCACGCGCTGAGAACATTGCCGCGAAAGACATCGCTCCCTATGCGCAAAATATCATCAACATTATGCCGGATATCATGACCTATATCGCACAAGATGTGGATCAAGGCGTATACCCTGGTGAAGGCTCGAGTCTCATCTCCAATATGACAAGTATGGAGCATATCATCCACGTGGCCGAACATCACGGCATCGATAGCAGCGTTTTAAACGCAGCAAAAGCCATTGCCCAAAGAGCAATCCATGCCGGTCATGGAGAAGATGGTTTCTCACGCTTAGTTGAATTTAATCGTCCAACTGCTTAAATTGCTGATTCAACTCTTGCTTCAGATTAAAAGACTAAATGGAATATAACAACGAATAGGCAAGTCAAACAGGTGACGACAATGTCCCCTCTTGACTTGCCTATTCGTTGAGTTCGCTCTCTTCTTAACCCTTGACAGCTCCTTCAGTCAAACCTTTCTGAATATACTTCGAGATAAACAGGTATACAATCAGCACCGGAATAACGGTCAACGATACTGCCGTAGCCATCAGACCAAAGTCTGTTCCGTATTGGGAGCTGATCTCATTCAGCAATGCAACGATCGGACGGACATTCTCTTTGTTTACAAAGATCAACGCTGAGAACAAGTCATTGTACGACCACATAAATACAAATATACTCGCCGATGCAAATACCGGCTGCGAGATCGGCACGAAGATCTTAACAAACATCTGCCATCGGTTACATCCATCCATGAAAGCCGCTTCTTCAAGCTCTTTCGGGATGGTTGCCATATAACCGGCAATCACCAAGGTGGCAAACGTCAGATTGCCTGCCGTTTGCGGGAAGATCAGGCCCCAATATGTATTGACCAGGCTCGTTTTGATCAGCAGCTCGTATACCGGGACTACGGTTGCAAACGCTGGAATCAACAAAGTCGCATACAGAATGGAATAGATGGTGCGCTTGCCCCTGAAGTTGAATCTGGACAATACATAAGCGGCTAATCCCCCGAGCAGTAATACCAAGAATACGGTACTGAAGGACATCACCAAACTATTGATATAACTTCTTCCGATATTAATGCGGTCAAATGCGTTCTGATAGTTCACAAACACCGGTTCCCATGCGATACCAAAGGAATTATTCATCACATCGCGAGAAACCTTGAACGAGTTGTTCACGATCCAGAATAACGGATAAATGGTTGTTAGGGACCACGCTGTCAAAACAACGTACATCAACGTGGTGCCTAAATTAAACCGACTCTTCCTAACGCGCTGAGTTTTGTGTTCAACGACGATGGTTGGCTCCATAACAGTACACCCCTATAATGCTTAGTATGTAATCTCGTCTCTTTTCAACAAACGGTTGGCAATTAACGCAAGCAGTACGCCAAAGACCACCATGTATATCGCAACCGCTGATCCGTAACCAAAGTTCTGATCCACCATGGCCTTTTTGTACATATACGTTCCCAGGACTTCCGTTCCATTCTGGCCGCTTGTAATGACCCAGATGAATTCGAACACCTTCAACGTACCCGTAATGGCAAGTGTGATAACAACCTTGATGTCACTCATAATGAGCGGAATTGTAAGCATCGTTGTTTTCTTGAGCCCCGTGATTCCTTCCAGTTTTGCAGCCTCATAATAATCCGCGGGTATTTTGGACATCGCGGTCAAGAACAGAACAAAATAAAAGCCCACATAATGCCAAACCGTTGGAATCGATACCGCCTTTAGCGCATTCTTCGCATCCAGCCACAAAATCTTCTCAATATTGAAGTTCGCCAGCAAGTTGTTCAGCAAACCGAAGTTGTAATTGTAGAACAATACAAATAATAAGGAAATGGCAGTACCGGAGATGACAACCGGGAAGAAAAAGACCGTTCGATAAAAACCTTTGAGCTTGGAAATGTTATCTACCAGGACAGCCAACACAAGCGCGATCCCCACCTGAAACACGATAACATAGAGCATGATTTCGAGCGTGTGCAATGTTGCAGCGCCAAGCAATTTATCCGTAATGAGTCTCTCATAGTTAGCCCCTCCCACAAACTTTTTATCGAAAAAGCCGCTTGTGCGATAGAAGCTGAGATACAAACTCTTAAAGAACGGATAATATAGAAAGATTGTCATGATGGCTGCTGCGGGTAATAAAAACATCACAATATACTTGCGATCACCCTTCATATTAATCACCCTTGATGTTTATTTTTCTTCAACGTCCATGCCGAAATGACTACGCCGCCCAAATGAAAGCAGAGGGGCGGCGTACGTCACTTTTATTTCTACCGTTTCTGATGAAAACTATTTTTTGTTGGCATCCTCGGTTTTCTTCGCTTCTTCGATCGCTTGAGTAGGAGTTTTCTTGCCTTCCACTACAGGCTGGACGCTAGCACGAAGGTTACCAAACGTTTCTTGCGAAACTTTACTGTCAACCGGCGCGCTGATGGAAGCTGCTTTCGCGGCCATAGCGAAACCGTCAAGAGCTACTTGGGGCAATCCAGTCACTTCTACGTCAGCCGCAGGTGTTCCGCCGTTAGCCGAAGCGATTTTTTGAATGGACGCCGGGGAAGTCAGATGTTTCAGCAAGGCGATTGCTGCTTCTTTTTTAGCTGCGTCATCATAAGTGGCTTTGGAGAGATAGAAACCGGAACCGAAGCCGCCGACGATATCGTTACCGCTGCCAGCGCCGTCAGGAACTGTCGGGAATGGCAGTACTGTAGAGTTGTCACGGGTTTCATCGCTCCAACCGCCAATGGCCCAAGATCCTTCGATGGTCATGGCAGCCAGGCCTTCACTGTAATAGTTGCCGGACATGCTCAGATCGATCGTTGCCGCATCTTTAGGGAACGCGCCAAGGTCATACAATTCTTTCATAGCTGCATACGCTTTTTCCCAATTTGGATCGATGCCGTCAAGCAGACCTTTGTTTTGTCCTTCAGGTCCTGCTGCAGACAAAATGGTATGCTCGATCAGGTAGTGAGATTGGTCAAATGGTACGGACAAAGGAATAATGCCTTTGGCAGATAACGTTTTCACAGCTGTGGTCAATTTCGCCCAGTCTGTTGGAAGCTCCAAACCATTTTCTTCGAAGATTTTTTTGTTAACGAACAAGCCTTCATAGAAACCGGTCAATGGTGCAGCGTAAATGTTACCGTCCTTTTGCTTGGCAAGCTCGAGCGCATCAGGAATGAAGCCGTTCTTCCACTCAGCGTCCGCGTCGAGAATTTCGTTCAACGGCACAACTTTACCGGCATTGACGAATCCTTCTGCGTCAGCCCCGATGAAGTAGAACAACAAGTCAGGCTCGTTGCCGCTGTTCATGTCGGTGTTCACTTTCGTTCTGAAACCGTCATCATTTGCTGACATGGTGTCGTTGTCTATCTTCACGTTCGGATGTTCCTTCGTGAATTCATCCAACGCTGCCTGGAAAGCTTCGCGAGCTGCGTCAGTTCCTCCGAAAGTCGAGAACACGCGGAGTGAAACCGGAGCGGCTTCATCCTTCTTATCATCGGCCGGCGGAGTTGTTTCCGTCTTCGGAGTTTCTCCTCCTCCAGCAGCAGGAGTGTTGGTGCCACTGTTGTTACCGCATGCTGCGAGGAACATGGAGAGCAGCAACATGACACTCATGAGTAACATGGAAGTCCTTTTCATTTCTAATCCCCCTAAGTATTTTTTCAGAACCCTATGTAAATACTTGCTGTCTACCAGAATTTTATTCCAAGCCCTACTGGTTTCAAAGGGGGACATTCATCTTCTACAGGGGGAAATATTTCCATATCAATCTTTTATTCGCTTCACGCCTCCTCTTTTAGACTAGAAAATGTGCTAGGTATCGAGAAACCAGGTAAAATAAGGTAGTTGCTAGCTGATGATATTGATCGGCACTTCCCTATTGTGAATTTTTCATATGTTGAAATAACATCATTAATTTTATTACCAGCATTCGTATTCTTTTAAGCCGCAAAAAAGAGCCTGTCGAGAGAACTCGACAGGCTCTTTTTTAGATCACTTACACCTTACCCACCCAATCCGCACCGGCAACCTCTCGCCAGCGGTTGCGGATCGACTCGTAAATATCCTCCGGCAGCTGCCCTTTTTCCAGTAACGCAGCATTTTGCTCCCACCGCTCCGGATTTGCCGTACCGACGATGGCGGTAGCTACGCCCGACGTGCTTAAAGTGAATCTTAACGCCATTTCAACGCCTTGCTGAACATCGGCGAGAAAATCGTAATTCAACTCGCCTAGCCGGATCCAATAAGGATAAGCATAATCCTGTTCGCTTAGCGTTTCGTTCTTCCAGGCAACATTGGCTACCGGACGTTTGGCAATGATCCCTATGCCCTGCTTCATGGCAAGCGGAATCGTGAGATCGATCGCCTCCTGGTCGGCGATGTTCAGCGAAGTTTCAAAGCTGTCGAACACGCCGGTTTGAAGGGCATAGAGCGCATCGGTCGAATCGCCGCTGTAGCCGATGTACCGCGTTTTCCCCTGCTCCTTAGCTCTTCTTAACACTTCAATCACTTCGCCCCGGCGCAAAATCTCTTCCGAGCAGCTGTGAAGATGGATGACATCGACGTGGTCCACCTGCAGTCGCTTCAAGCTGCGGTCAATGCTCTGCGCAAGCATCACGGGATCCCAATCCGGATAATCCAAACCGGAAGCGTGGCCGCATTTCGTAAACAGGTAGTAATCATCTCTTCGACCTGACAAAGCCTTGCCGATTAATTCCTCGCTGTGGCCATAACATTCCGCGGTATCAATCATGTTAAGGCCTGCATCAATGGCGCTGTGCAGCAGCCGGTCAACCGTCTTTTGATCCGACTGGCCGATCTCGGCCCCTCCAAAACCCAACACACTAACCTGCATGTCCGTACGTCCAAATGCTCTTCGTTCCATCTTCCTTCACTCTCCTCCCTGTTCATCCCATTCATCATTACCCGACACGAATAAACCTGAAAGCCTATTTTCGTTACATTTTCGATTTCACTATATTTATTCTGTTTGAAAGAATGCTCCCCTGCTAGAATCCATAAATGCTAAGACCGCCATCCACCAGCAGCGTTTGCCCGGTCATGTAATTGGCAGCCTCCGACGCCAGGAAAACGACAGGTCCCACCACTTCTTCCAGACTTCCCACGCGCTTAAGCGGTGTCCGGTCCAATATGGCCTGCATATAAGCTTCATCATTAAGCAGCTTCTCCGTCAGCGGAGTCCGGAAATACCAAGGTCCGACCGAGTTAACCTGAATTCCATACTGCGCCCACTCCATCGCAAGCACCTTGGTCATATGGATGAGAGCCGCCTTCGTTGAACCATAAACAACGCCTGTGCGAAGAGCCGTGTGTCCGCCTACGGAAGAGATGTTGATGATTCTTCCATTGCCCTGATCTTTCATAAATCGGGCAGCCGCTTGAGAAGCGACAAAAGCCGATTTCAGATTGGTTTGCACAATCACGTCCCATTCCGAATCCGTCACTTCCAGCGCAGGCGTACGAATGTTCATCCCGGCATTATTCACCAGTATGTCGATTCGTCCTGCCTGATGTACAAATTCTCGAATCGCTCCCTCCATCTCTTCTCTTACGGTCAGATCACCCGGCAGCACAAATGCCTGACCCTGGTTCAAGCTCTTGATCAGATTTGCAGTCTCCTCCAAATCGCTTCGGGTTCGGGACATCAAGCCGACTTCGCAGCCGGCCTCTGCCAATCCTATGGCTATGGCGCGTCCGATCCCGCGTCCAGCCCCTGTAACAAAAGCTTTTTTCCCTTCCAGATGAAAGCTCGGTAAATACATCCGAATCCCTCCTAAGCATTGATCTGTAACCAAATTTTATAAGCAAACAATGGAACGTTCCTTAAAATCCGTGAAACAATTCTAGGAATTGAAATATTGCGAAGGATTGTGGCGAACCGGATCAATATATTCCTCATATCGGCCGCCCGTATAAGCTTCAATGACTTTTCGCCAAAAAGCCTGCGCCGGTATATTACTGCTGATTTGCGTCACCTTCCAGCGTCCCTGGAAATGATCAAACAGCCGGGTTGCCGCCCAAGTCCCTAATCCCGTACGCCGATATTTTTGCATAACGAAAAACTCCGTCATGTAATAGTCCGCATCTAGGGCATCATCCATCCGCTCGATCAAGGCAAACCCGGCTGGCCGTTGATCAAACGTTATTAAATAAGGATATTTACGTTCTCGTTTTTTCCAGAATTCATCCAGATCCGGATACGGTAAAAACAGCCCTTGATCATTCACCGAAATATCCAGATACTTGGTAAAATCATATAAGTACAATTGCATCAAGTTTACGATAACGGCTTGTTTCCGCTTGGGAACCAGCTCAATTCCCATACGTTCACATCGATCTGAAATCATGCTGCCGCCTCCCTAAAGCATCTCATCTATCATTTTAATGCTTCTTATCTTCATCGTATTATCCGCTCATTGTGGCACAAGCGCCATATCGGGTTCGTGAGAATCGACCATGGTGATCTGACACACGCAAGCAAGATCGACTTTCCATATGTTACACTAGTAATTAATGACACATGTCATTGCTATAAAGACAATCATTCGAGGTGGAACATGAATATACAAAAAGATATCGACCGTGCAAGACTCGATGAGAAATCGCCGGACATGCCTTGGTTTGTACAGCAATTTATCGACTACAAGCTCCCGGATCTCTCCCCCTCCACCCTGCTCGAATATGTAAGGGATTATGAAACGTTCTTTAATTGGCTCCGTTCGGAGGGGCTGTCACAAGCAGCCTCGAACCGCGAGGTAACGCTGCTTGAGCTGGAGACGCTGCGCATGGACAGCATCACCAGTTACCGGTTATATCTGACTACACGCCGGGAGGGGACCAACTCCAGAATCACGGTTTCCCGCAAGCTCTCATCGCTGCGCTCCCTGTTTCATTATTTAAGCCAGATTGCGGAAGACGAGGAGTTTTACCCGCTTCTCAAGCGTAACATCATGGCTAAAGTAGAAATTAAGCGAATTCATAAACCAAAAGACACGGCTGCCAAGTTAAAAGGAAAAATACTGGAAGACAGGCGCTTTATGCGCATGAACAAAATAAGGTCAGAGATGCCTGTATCGCCAGCCTCATATTAAATTCCGGCCTTCGTGTATCCGAAGTGGTCAATTTGAATCTTGCGGACATCGACCTGAACAATAAAATGCTGCATGTCTATCGTAAAGGTAATAACGACGAAACCTTTAAGACCCCGGTCTACTTCCGTGCGCAAGCCAAAGACGATCTTGAATATTATCTGCAGCTTCGGCAGGCCCGCTACAAGGTGCCAAAAA
Source organism: Paenibacillus sp. Dod16 (assembly GCF_049893405.1). NCBI lineage: Bacteria > Bacillati > Bacillota > Bacilli > Caryophanales > Paenibacillaceae > Paenibacillus > Paenibacillus sp. Dod16. The sequence goes on along the minus strand of NZ_JBNDYG010000038.1, from coordinate 87,736 downwards.
AAGAAAAAGCTCTGTTCGTTGCACTGCGTAACGGACAGAATGAAGGGCAGCGCATGACCAAGCGGGCGATTCAGGCGATGATCATCAAATACGCCAAGCGTTTTGGCAAGCCGTCCCTGACCGTTCATAAGCTGCGGCATTCGTTTGCCACCGACTATTATCTGCAAAATGATATTTACAAAACCAAAGAACAATTGGGACACGCGTCCACCGAGACAACTGAAGTGTATGCCCACTTAACGGACAAAACGATGTCCGAGGCGATTGAACGCCGCTCGGAGGACTAACTTCTTCATCATGACAGCAGCAGCGACGTGATCCGCTCCGTGTCATTCCATGTAAATAGGGGAACCGCTAGCCGCTGCTGCATCTCATGCAGGGCTGACGGTTCCTTTAGCATTTCAGGACGCACGACGATACCCCGGGTCTCCTTAACTTGATCCAGCAGCCCCATGTCCTCTGTTCCCCGCAGCAATACGAGCTTTGGATAAGGCTGCATCTTATAGCCTTCGACAAGCACCAGATCAAAATCACTGTACAAATGGATCAACGACGCAAGTTCCAGCTCCGTTTCCATCAGCATCGCCGTACGCCCCGGTGAAGCGATGGCGATCCCCTCCGCTCCCGCCTCTCTGAATTTGTACGTGTCCGTCCCTTCATGGTCCATTTCGAATCCGTGCCCGTCATGCTTGATGACGGCTGACCGAATGCCATGCCGTTTCAACTGTGGGATCAAGCTGGCAATCAATGTGGTTTTGCCGCTGTTTTTATAACCGCATATCTGGAAAACCTTCATGTCCAGGCCCCCGGCAGAACGAGAACTTGTACGGTTTGGCCTTTAACGGCACCACGAAGCTCTGGCGGAATCACGATTAAACAGTCACTGTCTTTAATCGTGATCATGACACTTGACTCATCAAGGGAAGCAGGTGTCGCTACAAGCTTGCCGTTAGACACCTCCAGGCTCCCCCGGACGAAACGGGTAAAGTTGTTCACTTTCGAATAATCCGAACCCAACTCTGCCGTCCATTCGGTTAAAAACAACTGCTCCATGCCAAGCATCTTTCGGATCGCAGGTCGGACAAACAACAGAAATCCCACATAACAGGCCCCCGGATTACCCGATAACGCAAAGAGCAGCTTGCCCTCCTTCACAGCCGCGGTTGTAACACTTCCGGGCCGCATTGTGACTTTATTAAACAGCATGTCCAGACCTCCGGATGTCACCAGCTCCCCCATAATATCGTAGTCGCCTACAGATACGCCGCCTGTCGTCACCACGATGTCATACACCTGGAGCGCTTCTTCCACCTTTTGGCGGGCGAGCTCGATATCATCCGGGATCGCCTCCATAATCACCGGGACACCACCGGCTTCCCGAATTTGCGATGCGAGCATATAAGTATTGCTGTTGCGAATTTTACCAGGTTCAAGCGGCTCGGTGATGTCCAATAGTTCGCTGCCCGTCGAGAATATTCCTACCACCGGTTGACGATACACTTCAACCTGGTGTATGCCAAAGGTGGCCAGAACCGAAATTTCTCCAGGTCCGATGAGTGTTCCTCTGCGGAGGATCAAATCACCTTCCTGAAGCTCGAATCCGAGGGGAGTAATATTCTTCCCCGTCTCGATGGACCGCTTGAAGCCTACATGGGTAAGGCCATCCTCTGTTCGAAGCTCCGTCGCTTCAAGCATAACGACAGCGTCTGCCCCTTCAGGCACCTGAGCGCCCGTCATGATGCGGGAAGCCTTGCCTTGCTCGATTGAAATGGAAGACACATATCCGCACGGGATCTGGTCGACAACCTCTAGCCACACCTGTTCCCCTAAATCGCATGCGGCTAAATCCGCTGATCGAACGGCATAACCGTCCATGCCCGAACGCGCAAAAGCCGGAAACGGGTGGGGTGCGATCACATCGGAAGCAAGCACACGTCCATCGCTGTCCTGCAGCCGAATAAGCTCCTCCTGACCAAGCTCCGCATTAGAAACGGCTAGCCTTTGTGCGTCCCTTACCTGCAATGCACGCCGATCAAATTTATGATTGTGTTTCTTAGGCAATATTGAATGATTATCCTTCACTACGCATTCCTCGCTTTCTGACTCAAAGAAAAAACTGACATTCTTACTGTACTACATTCTGCGCAATCTTCAAACCGAGCTTCCGGTCTCATCCATTCGCCGTTTTGTAGGAGGATCACAACAACCGAGTGTGTATGGGTCACCAGACAAAAAAGCGCATGGTCACTTGACCATGCGCTTGAACTCTTTGCTTTACCTTCGTCCCCTTCGGGAGATCCTGCCAGATCCGATTCGGGTCTTCGGCTTCTTGTACGATTTCTTCGGCGAATCGAACAAACCTCCGCCGCTTTCGCCGCGCTTGATCGTGCCGCGGTCTCCGCCTGTATCCGGATTTCGTCTGAACAGGCTTCCGCCCGTACCGGCAGAATCCTGGCCACGCCGGGTAATCTTCCCGCTCCGGTCCACCGTCAGCGGCGGAGCGATCTTCTTATCCTGGCTTGTTGGCTTCTTATAGTTACCTTGTGCCGGTTTATACACATCTTTACTTGTATACCCCCGGTAACCCCCGCCGCCCATCGAATCGAATAAATTCCCGATCAGAACGGCCGTTAAGTACCCTTGCAGGAAACTTGAATCATAATTGCGCTGAACATACTCCTTGGAGTCGATTTCGATCAGCGTATCGGTCGGCTTCTGGGGATCCTGCTGCAAATGGTAATACTCATCCCCATATACCAGAAACATCCGCTCGGTATCCTCAGGAGACGATTGATCCGGCGTGTTCGCCGCGATGAGCTCGCCTGCGACATCCGGAACGCTTTTATCAGCTGCCCGGTACACATAGGACGTTGCGTTTCCGTCTCGATTGACGGATTCCAGCGGATAGGTATCCTTGATATTCGGCGCTCCGCATCCACTCAATAATGATACGAACAAACTCAGCACCAACATGATTTTTATAGATATAAAAGAGCGTTCCTTCATGCCACCACTCCTAAGTCGCCCGGATAACTCGAACGTCCCCCGGTATCACTTTCTCGCCTTCATACAACATAAACCGCCCGTTCTGCCATTCAATCCGCAGCAGCTTGTAATCGTCCGATTGGTATTGCCATACGTGCTGCTCCCCGCTTTGCGTAAACGCGGTACGACCGGTAATCGAAACATGCCCCCCATATTCCTCTTCCAGATGAAATACATGATCGTCCAAATCGATGATGGATGGTACCTCATCGGGAGAATCCAGCCGTCCATCGATCGGAGCGTATAACGCGTACTGTACCGTCTCGCGTTCTTCGATATGAAGGTAAGCAATGGTGCTGCCATCCTGCAGCGTCAAGACGACCGCATTACGACCGCGATTGTGCACGCGACCCGTGACTTCATAAGTGACCAGAGACACTTCGCAAATATCGCCAGGAGCCAGCTGCAGCATGCTTTTCTCTACCTTGGGCGGCTCCGGCTTACTAAATAAATTGCTGATTCTTTTCCACATACTCATCTTTCCTGTCCCCTATCTCCATTATGCGTTCTATAGGCAAGCGGTAATAATTAACGCCCCAACCACATGCAGCGAACCTGCAAACAAACCGTATCCCGTCTTTCCCTCGCGAGTCCCTTTGTCAAGGTTCAGCTTGCCGAAGTTACGAAGCATGAGCTCTGTTAACGATTCGAGAACCAGCAATATGATAAATGAAATGATCGATACCACAATGGCCTCAAGCAGATGATATGACGTTCCGATCGACACGGATAAAATATACCCTTGTGCGAACAGCTTCAGTATCAGTCTTGTGGTTACCGCCATATTACCCGCTTTCACTTCTTCAAGATCGTTATATTTCGTGAACAGGGAATCCACAAACATCAAAACAAACAACAGCAGCCCACCGACAGCTGTCCAAAGCAATACACGCAAGATCATATCAAAATCCATCTCTAAGCCTCCACATTCAACATACAAACAAACTCCTTGAGCTCGAACTGCTTCAATCGAAGACAGACGTTCATAAAGGGGATGTGCTCCATGTATATCTACGATCAATCAAACAAAAGCGAAGGAGAAGCACAGCTGTATTCAGCCCTGCTGTTTCTCCCTCGCCCCCTAAACTATATTACCTGTTAGACCACTGAATCCGTTTTTACTTGTTCTCGTATTGCTTCATCAAGGCTGCAAGCTCATCCTCAACGACTTTGTCCTTGCCAAGGTTCTCAAACTCTTCATCAAGGGATTTCTCTTTTGCCGACATTTCATTGCTTGCTTCCGCACGTGCTTCCATAGCGAGCATCTTCTCTTCCATACGTTTCAATCCAGCCGATGCTGTGTCGGAACCAAACCCGTTCATCGCTTTGTTGATCTCGGTTTGCGCTTTAGCCGCATTATAACGGGCGACCAAAGTTTCGCGCTTGTTCTTCATCGCGGTAAGCTGCTTACGCATTTCTTCCAGCTTGCCGCGCAGATTGTCAGCTGCCAGTTTGTTCTGATCGTAGCTTGCTTTGTACTCATCACGCTTGGCCTCGGCGGCCTTCTTCTCTTCCAGCGCGCGGCGGGCAAGATCAACGTTTTGAGCTTGTGCTGCCGTATGAGCCTGCTGCGTCCGTTTTTCAACAAGTGCAGCTTGCTCTTCATAAAGTGCTTTAAAGCGTTTCTCGATGGCAATTTGCGAAGCTACTGCTTTCTCGGCATCCTCAAGATCTTCCGTCATATCCCGAATGTACTGATCCGTCATTTTAATCGGGTCTTCCGCCTTGTCGATAATGGCGTTAATATTGGACATGGTCAAATCGCGCAATCTTTTAAATATGGACATCGTTCTCTTCCTCTCGCTTTCACTTTAAAATACTGGTATATGATTAATGTTTACGTTCCATGATCCAAAACGTTTCAAAATATTTTTTATTTAATATCCCCGTTCATACTGCTTGGGAACTTTCTGACCTCCATCAAGCGCCTTGGCGGCGTGAACAGCCCAGTAGGGATCCCGGAGCATTCCCCGGCCGATCGCCACCAGATCCGCTTTGCCTGACAAAACCACCTCTTGCGCGGCATGGTAATCATCCAGCATTCCTACCGCAATCACAGGCACCTTTAACAGCTGCTTGAACTCTGCTGCCAGATCCACCTGGTAACCGGGCTTCGCTTCCGGGCCGCCATTTGCGCCGACCTGGCCTTCTCCCCCCGAGGAGATATGAAAAATATCGACGCCGGCATCCCGGTAACGTGTGCAGACTTCCGCGCAGTACTGCACATCGTAGCCTCCGTCCACGTATTCTTTCGCAGATACCCTCATAATGATCGGCATGCCTTCAGGCAGCACTTCTTTAACCGCTTGAACAACCCGCTCGCCGAATAGCGGAAGATCTTGACCATATTCGTCACTGCGCTGATTCGTGAGCGGCGAATGAAACTGATGAATGAGATAGCCATGGGCGCCATGAATCTCAACGGTATCGAACCCGGCCTCAACAGCTCGACGAGCGCCTTCCTGGAAGGCTTGAATGAGCTCTTCCACTTCCGCCCCGGATAGCACCTTGGGCATTTTGTAGTGGGAGCTGAACGGAATCGCAGAAGGGGCCACCGACGGCTCTGCATCCTGCGCTTTTCTTCCGGCGTGCCCAAGCTGGATACCAATCTTGGTTCCATAAGAATGCACGCTCTCCACAATACGGCGGTAGGCCGGAATCTGGTTGTCGTCCCATATCCCCGTATCCTGATTCGTGATCCGTCCATCCGGATGGACACCTGTCATTTCCACAATAATTAAGCCTGTACCTCCTACGGCACGGCTGACGTAATGAACAAAATGCCAATCATTCGGAATCCCGTCCTCGGCTTGAACGGAATATTGACACATCGGTGGCATAACAATGCGGTTCTTGAGGGTCAAATTCTTGAAATTGTAAGGTGTAAACAAGTCTGCCAAGCGATTATCTCCTTCCATATCCAAATGATCAAGATGTAATAAAATCTGATACCGGTTATTATACACCTTTCTAAGGGAAAACTAAAAATCATCGCATTCCCATATTGAGGATAATCCCCCAATCAACTGGGCATACCATATTAAAAAGCTAAAGGGGCCGATCGTGATGTTCAAACGATACCGCGCAGGAAGCTACCTGTTGTGGATTATGTTACTCTTTTTAATAGGGCCGGACATCCCGGCAAATGCATCCGATGTACATCGTTTGTCACTTCACCCCCAAGACACTTCGGTCATGTCGGAGTCCAGTCAGCATGCCAATCAAAGCAAGAACCAAATTTCAGACGATGCGCCGTCTTTAAGTCAATTGCTGAGAAAATACCCGGATACCTTTCGCTCTAGCGGACCCCGGGTCAAACAGATCGCTTTGACCTTTGATGATGTTCCGGATCCCCGATTTACCGGCAAAGTTCTGGACGTCCTTAAAGAGTATCAAGTAAAAGCCACATTCTTTGCAGTGGGGGAACGGGCCAAAAAACACCCCGATCTCGCAAAACGAATCCATGATGAAGGTCACGCCATTGGCAATCACTCCTATAATCATGCGCAGCTGAACAAGTTGAGCCTGGACAAATTTAAAGGCCAAATCGAACGTACCAACACGATCTTGAAGTCACTAACCGGTGTGGATCCGCGGCTAATCCGTCCACCTTACGGCGATATAAATGAAGAGCAGCTACAGTGGGCACGCAAAAACGGATACAAAGTCGTGAATTGGAATGTTGACTCGCTCGATTGGAAAGGTCTGCCTATGGAAGAGGTTAAGAGCAACATTCTGTCAGCTGTCGGACCAGGCTCGATCGTACTCCAGCATGCCGGAGGTGGCGTGGGATCGGACCTAACCGGAACGATTGAAGCGCTCCCGGATATTATTACCGAACTGCGGAGAAAGGGATATAGCTTCGTGACACTGCCGGAGATGTTAGGCGTGTCAGAGTCGAGATAGATCCCCATAACATAAAAAGACGGCTGACTGGAGCATTAATCCAGACTAGCCGTCTACCATATTAAAATTGTTTTTCGATGATGATGGATTGAATTATTCGATAATGAACAATTTGATATCCTGGATGCCGAATTGCTTCACGGACGATTGGGAACCCGGGATGAAGATATCAATCTTATTCCCTTTAATAGCCCCGCCGATATCACGTGCTTCTGCCACAAATGCCTTTTTCGGCAGACCTGGATGCTCATGCCCTGTAACAAGCACCTTGGTGCCGAGCGGAATGATTTTTGGGTCGACAGCAATCGTACCAAGCTCAAGGGAATTTCCGAAGTAATCAACAGCGCCCCATTTGCCGTTCTCGCTTGCAGCAGCAGAATATGCGGTTGCTTTGACGGACAATGTTTTGCTGTAATTAAATGTCTTGCCCCATGCTTCCACTACATTCTTCTCAGGGGAAACGCTCAAGCTAGGCGTAAACCCGGAAGCGCCTGGAGCGATGGGTGCAGCAGACGCTGTCGAGTTCATCGATACCGAGCCGGGAATGGTGATTTTCAGACCAGAGTATATATTCGTTGCTTTAATTTTCGGATTGGCTTTCATCAGCTTGTCCATATTAACACCGTACTGTTTGGACAAATAATAGAAGGTATCGCCGTTCTTCGCTACGTGTACGGAGCTTGCATGGGCTTGCAAGCCGCCTCCGGCAAAAGTCATGCCTAGCGCAACGGCTGTAATGGTAAACCATTTTGCTGTTTTTCCAGCGATCTTATGGTTGAGTCCACGATGTTTAGTCCATGCTTTCATTTGTTGTAACATCTAAAGATGCCTCCTTATATGTAACTTGGTAAATCGGATGTAGTATGTCAACGAACATGAATATATCACAATTTTGTAACCTATACTGCAAGCAATTGTTACCAATACGCAAACAAAAACAGCGACAATTCCTGAAACAATCAGGTATAGCGCTGTTTTCGTCTGATGCAATGTAGATATAAAAGTTACAAAACCTTACTTAAAAACTCTTTCGTACGAGGATGGGTCGGATTGCCAAACAGCTGGTCCGGCGTACCTTCCTCTACGATTTTACCGCCATCCATGAACAGGATCCGATCTCCCACTTCCCGGGCGAAGCCCATCTCATGGGTGACGATGACCATCGTCATCCCGCCATCGGCAAGCTTCTTCATTACCTCCAATACCTCACCCACCATCTCCGGGTCCAGTGCGGAGGTTGGTTCGTCAAACAGCATGACATGCGGCTGCATCGCGAGTGCTCGCGCTATGGCGATTCTCTGCTTCTGTCCACCGGACAGCTGGGAAGGATAAGACTCCTTCTTATCCTGCAGCCCCACCGACTTTAGCAGCTCGTCTGCAGTAGCCTCGGCTTCCTTCGCCGAGACCCCCTTCACCTGAATAGGAGCAAGCGTAATATTCTCGATGACCTTCTTGTGAGGAAACAGGTTAAACTGCTGAAACACCATGCCCATTTTCTCGCGGGTAGCATTGATATTGTGATTCTTGGCGGTGATCAGCTCACCCTCGAACGAAATTTCGCCGCTGGTCGGCACTTCAAGCAAATTGAGACAGCGTAAAAAGGTGCTTTTTCCGGAGCCGCTCGGTCCGATGACAACCACCACTTCTCCTTTTGCAATCTCGATGTTAATGCCCTTCAATATTTCCAGCTTGCCAAATGATTTATGAAGATCCTTAACGGTTATCACTTGCACTCAACTTCCTTTCCCAGACACCCAGAAGCTTCGAAAGAACGAATGTCAGTATAAAGTAGATCAGGGCAGCCACAAGCAGCGGATTTAATGCCGCAAAGGTCATGCCGCGCAAAATCTGTGCTTGATACATAATATCCACCACACCGATAAAGGAGACGATGGAGGATTCCTTAATGATGACAACAAACTCATTACCGATGGCAGGCAAAACGCCTTTTAACGCCTGCGGCAATATAATGTGGCGCATCGCTTTGCCCTTGGTCATTCCGAGGGAACGTGCGGCCTCCAATTGACCGCGGTCCACGCCTTGAATGCCGGCACGGAATATTTCAGCCAGATATGCCGCACTGTTGATAGAAAGCGTCAAAATACCCGACTGTATCGGTGAGAATTTAATATCGAACGCCGCCAAACTGTAATGAATAATAAACAACTGCACCAGCATCGGGGTACCGCGGATGATCTCGATATAAGCGGTAGCCAAAAACTTAAGGATTTTGACACCCGACATCCGCATTAAAGCGATAATCAGACCGAGAATGAATCCGAAGAATACACCAAGTGCCGAAATAAGCAGCGTAAACTGGATGCCCTTGGCATAATAATCGCGATATTTCCAAAAGAATTCAAATGTGTTCAGATTCTCTGCCTTACGGCCTGCAGCCAGGTCACTGGCCTCGTCGACAAATTTCTGGATCTGGTCATTCTCCTTCAAGCGCTCAAGTGTAGCATTAATGCTCTTCAGCAGCTCTTCGTTCCCTTTACGAACCCCGATGGCATAGGCGTCGTTCTCAGCCGTCGGTTTAGCGTCCGTGATCGCCATCGTTGCTTCATTCATATTGGTCTTTGCGATCGGATACTCGGCGAGGACAACATCCACGCGTTCAGATTCCAGCTGCAGCAGCAGGTCCGGGATTTTATCCAGTGATATCACATTGGCTTTCGGGATTGTTTTTGCAATGGACTCCTGAATGGAGCTTTTCTGAACCCCGATCCGAGCTCCCTCCAGGCTTTCAAGCGTGTTGAACTTTAGCGCATCTTCCTTACGGACGACGACCGATTGTTCCGCTGCATAATAAGGCTCGGAAAAATCGATGCTTTTTCGGCGTTCTTCCGTCGGATTCATGCCCGATATGACGAAATCCACGCGTCCGCTCGTCAACTCTGGCAAGAGTGCATCAAAGGAGGTGTCCTTAATAATGAGCTCGGCGCCAAGATCCTTGGCGATTTCCTTCGCGATGTCGATGTCAAATCCGACGATGGTATCCACGCCATCTATCGTTTTATGGAACTCATAAGGTGCATAATCGGCACTCGTACCGAGAATCACCGTTTTCTTCTCACCCTCCGCATGGACGATACTGCCAAAAGACAGCACAACCACCATGAACAGGGTCATCCACGCTGTAAATTTACGTTTCATATGTCTCGTTTCTCCCCTAACTGTTACGTATAGATTCAATCATAGAAAAAATGCAACTGAGTCATTATAAAACAGGATGCATGAATATGCAATGAAAATTCATCGGCTCTTATGATCATCATACTTAATATAAGCCTTACTAATTGCGTTTGTTTCATTATTTTAATACAATGGTCAATTCATCATACACATAGGATTATGTAACTCTTCATTCCTTTAATCATTTAAACAAATAAATTAGGGGATAAAATCAGTAGATAGCCATATTGTGGATAATACTTTGCCCATATAGCCAGTACGGGACATACATTTCTTCCTTCATATTAATGTAAATACAGGACTTCAGCATTACCCATTAGGTGATAAGAGGATCTAGGGCAAACTCCTTTTTAATGATGCATAATCTATCCGTTCCCTTCCCATCTTATAATAGCGTATGAAATCCGGCACATGATAAATGAACGGTTCCCGGACTGTCTCTTTCACTCCATGATTCATGCAAGCCAGCAGTTGGTTATTAATTAGCTATAGCTTTACTCATATAGGAGGTGTAACCATGCTGTTAGAAGCACTGTATCATGTTCCAAGAGATAAATGGGCTTATGCATATGATACAAAAACCATTCATCTTCGGATCCGAACCAAGAAAAACGACATTGATTCTGTTGTTGCCATGACCGGCGACAAATACGATTGGGACCGTACGTACTTCGAGATCACCATGGAAAAGGCCGCCTCGGATGACATGTTTGATTACTGGGAATGCGGAGTCAGGCCGAAATACAAAAGACTGTCCTACGGCTTTCGGATTCATGCCGGAGATGAGACGGTATATATGGTGGACAGCGGGATTGGATGGGACTATCCTTATCCGCCTGCAGGTTACTTTGAATTTCCGTACATACATGAGGTCGATGTATTCAAAGTACCGGAATGGGCCAAAGAAGCCGTGTTTTATCAAATTATGACTGAACGCTTTGCTAACGGAAACCCCGCCACCAATCCTGAAGAAACCGAGGCCTGGGGCGGCAAGCCGGAGGTGGATAATTTCTTCGGCGGTGATCTGCAGGGCGTGCTGGATCATCTGGATGATCTCGTTGATCTGGGTATAAACGCCATTTATTTTACTCCGCTTTTCCTCTCCCCCTCCAATCATAAATATGACACGGTTGATTATAAACAGGTGGATCCGCACTTTGGCGATAATGAGTTGCTGAAAAAAGTAGTAGATTCTTGCCACGCAAAAGGCATTCGAGTGATTCTCGATGCGGTATTCAATCACTGCAGCGAGGAGTTTCCTCCCTTTCAGGACGTGCTGAAGCACGGGGAAAAATCCAGATATGCCGAATGGTTTCATGTGAACCAGTTTCCATGCGAGGTCAAGGATGGCATTCCCAGCTATGACACCTTCGGCTTTTTCGGAAATATGCCGAAATTCAATACCGCCAATCCTGAAGTGAAGGCGTATTTGCTAGGTGTAGCCGAATATTGGATCAAGGAAATCAATCTCGACGGCTGGCGTCTGGACGTTGCCAATGAAATTGACCATCATTTTTGGCGGGATTTCAGACAGGTAGTCAAGAAAGCCAACCCTGAAGCTTATATCGTGGGCGAGGTGTGGTCGGACTCCTTAATCTGGCTGCAGGGTGACCAGTTTGATTCCGTGATGAATTATCCTTTTGCCGATAAGGTCCTGGAATTCTTCAATGGCAACATGGACGGGCTCACGTTTGCCAACCGCATCGGTTCGATCCTGATGCGATATCCGCAGCAGACCAACGAAGTGGTCTTTAATCTGCTGTGCAGCCACGATACGCCGCGGCTGCTTACCCGTGTGGGTGGAGATATCCGGCGCATGAAACTCACGGTTGTATTTCTGTTTACATTCATGGGAACGCCGTGCATCTTTTATGGCGACGAAATCGGATTGACAGGGGACGGAGATCCCGACTGCCGCAAATGCATGGAATGGGATCCTAAGAAACGAAATCAAGAGCTCTATAAGTTTTATCAAGGGATGATCGCGCTTCGGAAAAAGCATAAGGCGCTGAGACAGGGACGCTTCCGCTTCCTGCAAGCGAATCTCCATGATCCTTGCATTGTGTACGAGCGTGCGGACGAGACCATGCATTTTATCGTCTGGATGAACAACAGTGACTCGAAGCGGACCATCTCGCATCCTATTGTCACGACCGATTGGATTGATGCCGAGACGAAGGATCCCGTAAAACCGGTAAACGGTACGATGCATATCGATTTAGAACCATACTCGTATCGAATTTTATGCCGACAATTGAAACATTCGTAAACCCATCTTATGTAAACCACTGACACCGTAAAATCCATACCAGGCTTTAACGAGCATAGGGGTGCAAGGATAGCAGCGTTATTCAGCTATCCTTGCACCCCTGTGTCTTGTTGCCGTTTTTAAGCATGAGATTTGGTGATTTGCTGGTAGATCTCCTGATATTCCTTGGCCGAAACGTTCCAGCTGTAATCTCCGCCCAACGCATTCTTGCTCACTTTACGCCAGTGCTCAGGCTGGCGGTAAATAGCGGTCGCGCGCCGGATCGTGTTCATCATATCATGCGCATTGTAATCCTTAAAGGAGAATCCATTCCCTTCCCCCGTATATTCGTTGTATGCATGAACTGTATCATTCAGTCCGCCTGTTTCGCGGACAATCGGCACACTGCCGTACCGCATGGCGATGAGTTGGCTGATACCGCACGGTTCAAATTTGGAAGGCATCAGGAACAGGTCGCTGCCAGCGTAGAAGCGCCGAGATAACGGTTCATTAAAGCGAATCTGGGCCGACATTTTATTGGGATACCGATTCGCCGCTTCCCGGAACCAATGTTCATAAGAAGGGTCCCCCGTTCCCAGGACAACAAATTGAATCTCATCGTAGTAGAGCAGCTCATCCAGAATCCGAATGACCAGATCGAGTCCCTTCGAATCGACCAGCCGCGTCACCATGGACATCAACGGAATATGCGGTGCCACGGGAAGATTCAACTCTTCCTGCAAGGCAATTTTGTTCTGCGTTTTTTTATTCAGACCGCTCCGGTACTTCATCGCGATATGCGAATCGGTCGCCGGGTTGTAGCTCTTGGTATCAATGCCATTCACGATACCGCTTAATCTCGAACCTTGGGCTGACAAAAGCCCATCGAGGCCGTATCCGTAATAACCGGTCTGAATCTCCGAGGCATAAGTCGGGCTTACCGTCGTTACATGGTCTGCATAGACGATGCCCGCTTTCATGAAATTTACGTTTCCGTAATATTCCACGCCTTCCGCTGTAAAATGGCGGCTGTGGATTCCAAGCAGATCGACCAGCACCTCGTACGGAAACACACCTTGATACAACAAATTGTGGATTGTAAATACGGTTCGTATTCCCGCATAGTAGGGATCATGACGGTAGACATCTTCAAGGAGAAGCGGAATCATGGCCGTATGCCAATCATGGCAGTGAAGCACGTCCGGCTGAAAGTCGATAACCGGCAATAGCTCAAGGACGGCACGGTTGAAGAACGAAAAGCGTTCGCCATCGTCCATGTAGCCGTAAATGCCGTCGCGGCCAAAATAATATTCATTATCTATGAAATAGATCGTGACCCCGTCCTCAACCAGGGACTCGATGCCGCAATACTGCTCGCGCCAGCCTACCCGAACCCGGGTTTCCCCTACATGCGCCATGCGCTCCCGGTAGTCCTCAGGAATTCCCAGATATTTGGGCAGAACCACCCGAATATCCTCGCCCATGCCATGAAGGGATTTAGGCAAAGCAGCGATCACATCCGCCAATCCGCCTGTTTTGATGTACGGTCCACATTCTGAGGCTGCAAATAACAATTTCAATCCTGCTTCCCCCTTTCATTTCGCTTGGTTTTTCGTGCCGTCTTTTCTTTTACTTCTGCCGCCTTCAGTGAAACGTCCTCTTGAGCCCGCGGCTTTCTGGAACGCGGCTTTCTGGAACGCGGCTTTTTCTTTAACACCACCATGCTCAGCGGAGGCAGCTTGATCTCGAGGCTGTATGTTTGGCCATGCCACACCGTTTTCTCCGCTTTCATGACTTCGTTATTGACCAGTCCGGAGCCGCCATAATCGGTGTGATCGGAATTCAATATTTCCACGTACTGCCCCGATCTCGGTAAGCCGATCCGATATTGGTCATATGCCCGGGGCTGAAAATTAATGACGATGATCAGTGTATCACCAGGTTTTGTGCCCATTCTCATGTACGATAGGACACTTTGCTCATGATCATCGGCGCTAAGCCACTCAAAGCCTTCCCACCTGTGATCCTGCTCCCATAGCGCCTTCTCCTCCACATACATGCGGTTTAACGCTGACGTGTAAGCCAGCTGCTTCCGGTGGCTTTCGTAGTCCAGCAGCAGCCAATCCAGCTGCTCCTGATCCTTCCATTCAATGAACTGGCCGAACTCGCCCCCCATAAACAGCAGCTTCTTGCCGGGCTGGGTGATCTGATATCCGAGCAAAATCCGGAGCCCCGCAAACTTCTGTTCATAACTCCCCGGCATTTTATTAAGCAGTGATTTCTTCCCATGAACTACTTCATCGTGGGACAGCGGTAATGTAAAATTCTCTGAATAGGCATAACAAATGGGAAATGTTAGTAAATTATGATGGGTAGGCCGCTGATCGAATTCTTGCTCCACATAGGACAGCGTATCATTCATCCAGCCCATGTTCCATTTGTAATTAAACCCGAGACCTCCCTCGTGCACGGGTGCGGTAACCCCTGCCCATGCGCTGGATTCCTCGGCCATCATCAAGGCATTCGGGTAATATCGAAACATGGCTTTATTCAATTCCTGCAGAAAGGATATCGCTTCAAGATTTTCCACCCCACCATGCGCATTTAGGCTGTACTGACCTTCTCGCTTTTCAAAATCCAGCCGGATCATGCTTGTCACGGCGTCAACACGAAGTCCATCAATATGATACATATCCATCCAAAATAAGGCATTGGAGATGAGGAATGAAATCACCTCTGGCTTGGCATAATCGAAAGACAATGTTCCCCAGCCCGGTTTCTCTGCTTTTTGCGGATCTGCGTACTCATAAAGAGGCGCCCCGTCAAACAGCCGAAGCCCGTGGGCATCCTTGGCAAAATGTGCGGGCACCCAGTCGAGCAGCACGCCGATACCCGCTTGGTGCAGCTGATCAACAAGATACATGAAATCATGGGGACTTCCATATCTGCTGGTCAACGCAAAGAATCCGGTTCCCTGATACCCCCATGAAAGGTCATACGGATGCTCAGCCAAGGGCATGAATTCCACATGGGTATAACTCATCTCAAGCAAGTAAGGAATCAGCTGGCCCGCCAGTTCGCGGTATGTATAGAACGAGCCGTCCTCCTTTTGCCGCCAGGTTCCAAAATGCATTTCATATATGTTCATCGGCTTGGTGTAAGGGGATTTGTTCTTTCTTTTCCATGCAGCATCTTGCCAATGATATCCAGAGAGGTCGGTCACAACCGATGCCGTTGCAGGTCGAACTTCGGCTTGAAACGCGTATGGATCGGCCTTCAAGAACGTTTCTCCATACGGTCCGGTGATATGATATTTGTAATAAGTTCCAGTCTGCATCCCAGGGAAAAACCGACTCCAAATTCCCGAATCGGGTATCCTATATAACGTGTCTTGGGAACCGTCCCAGCCGTTCCAGTCTCCGGCAAGACCCACCTGCCTTGCATTTGGAGCCCATACCGTAAAACGCACGCCTTCTTCTCCATCTTCAGTTGCACGGTGTGCGCCCATGCATTGGTAACTGTGATACCAGGTTCCTTCATGAAATAAATACAATTGTTCCGGAGTCATGTTTCCTTCCCTAACTGCTTGGTTCAATCATCGTCACCCGCTTTTTCTTAAAAATCCAATATTATTAGTGCTATTACCCCATTCTAACCATGTTGAAAATAAAAAATGTCCCTGAAAAATAATTTTGTAATTTTCATTTTACTTTTTCAATATAATCGTTTCAAACCCCGGGAATGTCGTTTATGTAATGTACAACGTGAAAATACATTGGGAGGGAAACGTGATGAAGAGAAAAGACTGTATTGCTATGCTTCTGGCCGGTGGAGAGGGTAAACGATTAGCTCCCCTTACGTCCAAGCTGGCAAAACCCGCCGTTCCTTTTGGCGGACATTATCGTATAATCGATTTTCCTCTCAGCAATTGTGTGAACTCCGGAATCGATACGGTTGGAGTACTTACACAATATGAGGCAGAATCATTACACGAACATATCGGTGAAGGTGAACCCTGGGGACTAACACATACAGGACGCGAAGGCATTGCTCTGCTTCCATCCAACAGTACACACCAAGATGGATACTTGGGTACAGCAGACGCCATTTATAAAAACATTCCATACATCGATGATCAAAATCCCGAACACGTCCTTATTCTATCCGGGGACCATATTTACCAGATGGATTACCGCGAAATGCTTGAAGCTCACATGAAACAAGCGGCTCCTGCAACGATCTCCGTGATGGAAGTGCCATGGGAAGACGCCAGCCGGTTCGGCGTCATGAGCGTTGATGACAATCTCAATATCATTGAATTTGCCGAAAAGCCGGCAGAACCGCAAAGCAACCTTGCCTCAATGGGTATTTATTTGTTTCGTTGGGACTATCTGAAGCAGCACCTCATTGAGGATGCGGCTGATCCAAACTCCAGCCATGACTTCGGGAAGGATGTCATCCCGAAGATGCTGTCCGGAGAAGAGTCGCTGCTTGCGTTTCGCTTCCAGGGCTACTGGCGCGATGTGGGCACCGTAGAGAGCCTCTGGGAAGCCCACATGGATGTGCTAAGCCAAAACGAGCTTGTTCTTGAGAGATCCGATTGGCCCATGTATACCCGTGCATGGAAGACCAAACTTTCGGCAGCGCGGACACGCAATGCGGAACACACGGACTGCTTGATTCATGACCAATGCACCTTCGAAGGAAAAGCCAAGAGCTCCGTTATATTCTGCGGTGCGGAGATCGGTAAATACTCCATCGTTAAGGACAGTGTGGTCATGCCGAATGCCAAAATCGGCAAAGGTGTCCATATCGAGCATGCTATTATTGGCGAGGGAGCGATCATCAAGGATGGAGCCATTGTTAAAGGAGCCCTTGGCAACGTTGTGGTCGTTGGACCTTACGAGACCGTGCTTCCGAAACCAACCATTCGTACCCAACCGTCCCGACTGCTTCAGGATGTATACGAAAAAGGACGCTTGCGGGCGAATGTCTCTTCATCTTAAACGAGTTTCTTCAACAGAATATTAGCTCTGAGATAAATCCTACAGACTTTTATACAAAAAAGCGATCCGTGACGGATCGCTTTTTCTCATGTATCGAGCCCTGCTGACTGTGTCTTAAGCGCATGCGACATAGATTGGTAACACGGTAAAATTATTACATAAACCTCTTCTCATATAAATTCACGAAGCGACCACCCATATCCTGCTTAGCCACGAACAGAAATCCTTGACGCTGATAAAATTGATTCAGCGTTGGCAGATGGGATACGCAATCCAGTCTGAAACCCTGTTTACCCTTGGATAACAAATACGATTCCGCAAAAGAAATCATCTTTGTTCCCAGCTCCAGTCCCCGATAGGAAGCGCGTACGGTCAGCCGATGCAAATAACCATAGGCTAACCATAGGCCGGATCGTCCCGATCTCCCCAATAGGCTGGATCCCCATACTGTAACGTAAACATGCCGACGGCCATGTCTCTATGCCATAGGATGAACACTTCACGCTCCGCCAGGTACTGCTCCATCAAGTCCAAGGAAAAGAGCGATGGACTCCACTGCTTGCGCCCTTGCTGCTCCATTACCTCAGCCGCTTCCTTGAGAAGCGACAGCATCTCCCCTGCCTGTTCTGCTTCAGCAGCCTTTAATTCAAACAGACCTTGCTCCGTAGAAAACGTTGCTGCTGTGTATCCCACTTCCACACTCCCCCTCATAAAAAACCACAACGTAGAGCCTTTGCTTCGACGCTTATTCAAAATACTTTGCGGGAGCCCCAATACAATCCCCCACAAAGTCGAGTCTATACTTCAGAATCCTTACGCTTCGTGAAAAACTTATCAATTCTGTGATCTTAAGAAAAAGCTTTGCCGGAAACCCGGCAAAGCTTATACGGTCGGTCCGGCTACGTCGTCCTCACCGTTCTCTAATCCGCCGGCCATCGGTATTTTTCCTTCAGGCAGCGGCAGCTTGACGATCACGGATGTTCCATGCCCGAGCTCGCTTTCCATCTCCATCGTGCCTCCATGGAGCTCAATGAGCTGCTGCGTAATCGCCAGGCCCAGGCCCGTTCCTCCGTTAAGCGGATTAACCTGGAAGAACCGGTCCTTTACCCGCCGCAGATGTTCGTCCGATATGCCAATACCGTGATCTTCCACGGTTACGATAACAAACTTGTCTTCCATAGCGAAGGACAGGTTGATCACGCCGTTCTCATGCGAGAATTTAATTGCATTGTCTACAATATTCAGAAACACCTGCTTCAAGCGGTTGGCATCTCCATAGAGGATCGGTTTTTCGTCGGTCTCCAGTTTGATCTGGATGCCCTTCTTCTCGGCCTTTGTCCACAGATTGAGCATAATCTCCTGCAGAAGCTCACGTAAATTCACGATACCCTTCACAAGTTTCATCTCATTCTGCTGGAGCTTGGAGAAGTCGAGCAGCTCTTCAACCAGACCGATCAAACGATCGGTTTCCTTGGATATGATCTGCATCCCGATCTTCGTTTCTTCCGGATCATAGCCGCCGGAGTCTAGCGTTTCGCTCCAGCCCTTAATGCTAGTGAGCGGAGTCCGCAGCTCATGTGAAATGGATGAAATAAAATCATCCTTCACCTGGTTGCTTCGTACAATCTCCTGTGCCATGTAGTTCAGGGTTGACGATAGCTCGCCAAGCTCATATTTATAGTCGCCTTTGATTCTAACGTTAAACTTGCCTTTGGCCATCTGCGCCGATACCGTTGTAATGTTGTTAAGCGGCTTTACGATGGAGTTGGCCAGCCCAATGCTGAAAGCAAGCACGAGCGCTAGCACGGCCCCTCCGATGCTGACGGCAAACAGCGTAATTTTCATCAACTTGTCGTTAATGAACTCCAGCGAAGTCACGTAGCGAAGAATGTACGTTTTCTCAAACCCGTTCGAAACGGTTTGGGATACGGCCATTACGATCTGCCCCGTACCTTGCTGCTTGCCAATCCAGCGGCCCGTATTGCCTGCAAGCGCTTGTGTGACATCACTGGTCTTGATGGTCTGCTCGATTTCGAAGCCGGTTGATGTGGAGAGGACCTGACCAGCCGGATTCAAAATTTGAAGATCCGTTGTATACAATTCAAAATGACGAATCATCTCACTCAGCTGGTTGACGTTGTCCGTTGACGTCAATCGGAAGGGCTGATAAAAAGCGTTGGCGGTATTTATATGATTCACAATATGATTGTATACCGTATCGTAATAATACGATCGTAAAGCGATTAGAAATATAACCTCAATCAGCAGCAAGGCGATGAACACTACCAGGAAGTAGTGCAGCACGATTTGCCGCCGAATGCCTTTTTTGATGATCATTGTCCCTGACCCTTCCATTTATAGCCGTGTCCCCACACCGTCTGGAGGTATTCCGGCTCGGAAGGATTGCCTTCGATTTTTTGGCGCAGTCTCCGAATGTTCACGTCCACGATTTTGGGGTCACCCATATATTCTTTGCCCCATACGTGATCGAGCAGCACATCACGACTAAGCGGCGTGTTTTCTTTCTCCAGGAAAAACTGCACCAGTGAAAATTCAGTAGGCGTCAGTTCCACCGGCTGCCCGTTCTTCTTAAACTGCTTGGAGATCAGATCCAGTGTAAACGGACCTGATTGAAACGATACCTTGGCGGTACCCGCACGCTGGACATTGACCCTCCGCAGCAGAGATTGCAGTCTAGCGATTAACTCCGTTGGACTAAACGGTTTGCTTACGTGGTCATCGGCCCCGACGGAGAGAGCATACACTTTATCCTGCTCCTGAACTTTTGCCGTCAGAAAAATAATGCCGATCCGCTCATTCGTTTCCCGAATTCTGCGGCATACTTCAAATCCGTCAATCCCTGGCACCATGACATCGAGCAAGGCGATATCGATATCTGGCGTCGTTTGCAGCAAGCGGAGGGCTTCGTT
Source organism: Paenibacillus sp. Dod16 (assembly GCF_049893405.1). Taxonomy (NCBI): domain Bacteria; kingdom Bacillati; phylum Bacillota; class Bacilli; order Caryophanales; family Paenibacillaceae; genus Paenibacillus; species Paenibacillus sp. Dod16. The sequence goes on along the minus strand of NZ_JBNDYG010000038.1, from coordinate 67,406 downwards.
GCCGTCCCCAGTCTCCAGGACTTCAAAGCCGTTTCGTTTCAAATTAATGACGATAAAACTGCGAATAGATTCTTCATCTTCTAATATGAGCACTTTACTCAAGGTCTAGTTCCCCTTTCTTTCGATAGGAGCCACATTATTGCTGCTTGGCTTTTTATCTTTTTTACTCAGTTTCAGATCGCCATGACTGCGATAAGCAATGACGCGGTTCTTCTCCTTCACCAAAATATCCCAATCGGATTCAGCTTTCCCCCACTGGGCCGTTGAAAAGAATTTAATCTCGGCAACGGACTCTCCCGTGTCGGTCATGACAAAGTTTAAATAAGCATTTTTGTTGGATTCCGGTGTGATGGTAATCTTATTGTACATGTCGGGCGGAAAGTCCAGATAGAAGCGATTGTTCATATCGTAGTACCGCTGGAGTACGAATTGAAGCCCTTCTTTTTCATTGCTCTCCCGTACTTCTCCGTCCCACTGGAAGTACGTGGTGAAGAACGGGATCTCATCCAGGATAAGCCGATCTTCCCAGCCGCTTGGTCTTGTAAGAACACCAAACTCTAGAATACCGTCATCATTCACATCTTCGCTCTCAACAGGCAGTTCCTTATAGGTAAGCAATTCATCCTGGAGGACGTCAATAAACTCGTTATCCTCCATAATGATGAGCTTGGAATAAGAGGAGTTGGATACAACCGATGCGTCCAAGATGATACCTTCTTTGTCCTTGGCCACTTTACCTGCTACAACATTGTAATAACTTTCGATATTCGGTCCCAGATCCAGCTTGTTCAGCTCGACAAAGGCGTTCTCGAACTTATCGTATTGATAGGTGCTGATATACGAGAGCTCTTTCTGCTGAAGATAGACAACCGTAATATCGTTGATCTTATCTCCGTTCATATCTCCGATATTAAAGTGTGTATATGGCAAAGCCGGTATTTTTTCGAGCGAGTCCCCGGAGAATGAATATACGGCCAGCAGGTTCTGAAGATCCTCTTCTCCGCGGGAGAAGCCGGCTACGATGTCGACCTTGCCGTCATTCGTAAAATCGACGAAATCAAAAGACTCCAATACCGTCCCTTCTCCATCGAAATCCAGCCGCTTCACCCATGTATCGCCTTGCTGCTGCATGATCATGCCATGGATTTTCACTTCATCGTCCGGCGTCTGATAGAAGACGACAGCTTCCATAATTCCGTCATTGTCCAGGTCATGAATACGGATGGAACTGCTGTCCACGTCACTTCGCGGCCGGATAATGGAACCAGCATCCAGCTTATTCTTCAGAAGCGCAGATTGGATGGCGCCATTCAGCGTCGCTTTATCCGTCGGCAAATCCGGTTTCTTCATTAATGAGACCGGGTCCTGAATAAACGTGCAGCCGCTTATGATTAATAGTAACAAGCCTGCCAAGAGGGCTTGCATCACTCTATATTTCAATAAGTATCAACTCATTTCTATTCATTCACCTGGCGTTTTTGGTGATCGATAATTACAGTCTTGACTTCTCGCCATGGGTTAAACGTCTTCCGGTCACATCCACGGCCAGCTCTCCGCCGGATAGACCCATGATCCGGGTGCAATACTTCTCGGCCAGCTCCAAGGGTATCACGGTAAATACGGTTAAACGTTCTTCCTCGCACAAGGTTTTAAGTGTCTTCAATACATGCTCGGCCGAAGCTGGATCAAGTCCCGTGACCGGCTCGTCCGCCAAAATCACCTTGGCACCATGCACAAGTGCGCGGGCAATAGCTATCCGCTGCTTCTCTCCGCCGCTTAACTCGCCGGCCTTGCGTTTGGCCTTGTCCAACAACCCAAGGTGCTCGATCGTATCCATAGCTCCCATATAATCATCAGATCGGACCATACCGGTTACCATTCGCCACAGCGGTGTCTGGCTGGATTGTCCGATCAATACATTCTTCAGTGCCGTTCGATTAACATTCAAGGACGGGTTCTGCTCAAGATAAGCCCATTCCCGGCGAATTCTCCGTTTTCCCGCAGGATTCATCATATCTTCGCCATCAATCGTTAATTTGCCGCCGTCCCATTTTTGCTGCATGGATAGACAGCTCATTAACAAGCTTTTCCCGCTTCCGCTAGCACCGATCAGACCGATCATTTCCCCGTGCTCCATCTGAAAAGTGATATCCTTTAACACCGGTGTGCGTTCAGGACCCATCGTTTTCTTCAGCCGATCCACTTTAATCATGTTATCGTCTCTCCCCGTCAAGTGCATATTCCTACTCTCTAGTTTAGAAGAAAGCGAAAGCAATTGCCATGAGAACAGATGTTCTATCCCTGTGTTGATGCAGTTTTGACTTTAAACCATAATCCCGTACACGCAAACAGAATATACAATCCTCCAAGCAGAACGAAGATCCCCCCGTTCCACCCTGTTTCCATGATGGCGCCCCCGGCATTCGGACCTGCTATGCTGCCCGCATTAAAATGGAAGGAAGCTACGACGTTGGCAGCCGGCAGCAGCACTCTGGGAAGGATATCCGCCGCATAAGCCAAACCAAGCGAGAAGAAGGAACCAACCAGTCCGCCGGCCAGCGTTAGCAATATTAAGGTTGCCCAGAAATTCGTTCCCGCCACGGGAATGAGCAAGAAACAGCATCCGCCCACAATACCGGCAATCGCCAGCACCCGTTTGCGGCCGAATTTATCACTCCAAATGCCGAGCGGAAGCTGCAACACCAGACCGCCGATGCCGACAAAAGGAAGCAATGCTGATATTTCGCCCAATGTAAATCCGCTTCTTAAACCGTAGACCGGGAAGTTGCTGTTAATTCCTGCTTCCATATAGCCGTAGAGAAACGCGGGAATCAATGCAAACCAGGCCAGGCGGTAGCTTTTGAGATATCGTCCAGCCGGCTGCTGCTCCCCGTTCTCGCTTTTTTCCGGCTTCAGATTCGGAAGTTTAGAGACTACGACCAGCAGAATGAACAAGAACAGCACCGCCAGAATTATAAACGGTACCGCTTCGCCGTACTTTAGCAGCGGAATGCCCAGCGGTCCTATACTGAATCCCAAACCGTAGGACATGCCGTAAAAGGATATGCTTCGCCCCCGGTTCTTCGTCGTAGACATCATCAGCACCCATAGCTGTGCCGCATAATGAAGTGCGCTGTCCCCAATACCCACAAGCACCCGCAGGACAAACCAGAAGGCCACGCTCGGAATCAGCGGAAAGGCGACCAGTGACAGCATCACCAGGACCAGTCCCGAAATGATCAGTTTTTTGAAACCGACCCAGCCGAGGAGTCTTTCCGCAACAAGCGTCATCGCAAATGAGCCTAAATACAAGGCCGCCGCGTTCAATCCGTTCATGGAGGATGAAATGCCCATCCGTTCCAAAAAAATAGCCAGCACCGGCAATAACAGTCCCTGGCTTAAACCAGCCGCAACCACGACGGCAATTAAAATGAAATAATGAGTTCTCCCCTGACGGGGGGTTACAGCTTCTGTCACTGAAATATAGTCCTCCTCTAATGTGAAAAAACGATGAATTTAAACAGTCAGATGAACATTATAGTGGACAAGCCCAATCCATACAAGCCATAATAATAACAATGCCATCAATTGGGAGGGTATCCGTTAATGAAATATAAAGTCAGTATCGATGTATCTATGGTCTACGAGCTGCTGGGCAGCTTCATGATATATGCAACAAGGAAATGGACCGATAACCTGGATATCGGAAAACAGCTGATAACGGAGATGGACGAGCGATTACCTCAACCTGTTCGTGTCCAGTTCAGTCGAGCCCGTTCATGGCCACTAGCGGATTATGATGTGTTATACGCCTTGATCATGCTTCGGGGAGAGCACATTGAAATCCCGGATTTTCTGAATTGGGTCGAATCTTCCGCCGTGGAAGAGCTGCATGACCTGCTGCTGCCGCACTTGCCGTCTCTCTCGCTGGATGAAACATCTAGAATTCGAGAAAACTACACACCGTTGATGAAGTTGTGGCATGAGCACTACTTCTCGGAAGTGGAGCCTGAACTGTACCAACTCCTGGAAGAAGATGCCGAAGAGAAGCGAATGCTCCTTCCGAAAATGGACGACGAAAATTTAATCGAATACGCTTCTAGCGGCGTTATACTCGACGACGTGCCCCAGGAGAACGTAGTCTTGTTCCCGGGCACGCATTTCCGGCCGATCAATACCTATTGCTTCTATGAGAACGTACTCCTGCTGCAGTATCCGATCGATGTCCCGGAAGAAGAGGAAGATGAGCCGCCCGTGGTTCTCCTCCGCATGACCGAGGCGCTTGCGGACCCGGAACGCCTGCGTCTCCTGCGATATATTGCCGATGAACCGAAAGCCGTGTCCGAAATGGCTTCCGAGTTGGGTCAGCCTTATGAGAAATTGATGCACCATCTGATGATTTTGAGGGCAGCCGGCTTGCTGCGCTCCCATCTGAAATCCGAGAATAACGAAAGATTCAGCCTGCGACCGGATGGGGCTGCCGAACTTCAGATGTTCCTGGAGTCATACATTCGACTTTCATAGTAAGAAGGAGTGAACCATGAGTAAAACATCGCAGCATATTATCTTCGACATGGATGACACATTAATACATTGCAACAAATATTTCGATCTGATTCTTGGCGATTACTTCGAGTGGATGACCGAATGGTTTCAACATGTTGGCTTGACTACCGAAGAAGTCCGAGCCAAGCAGATGGAGGTCGACGTAGCCGGCATAGATAAGCTGGGATTTGCAAGTGCGAACTTCCCGCAATCCCTTATCGATACGTATCATTATTTCGGCCGCATTCATGGAAGAGAAAGCTCGCCCAAGGAAGAAGAGCTTCTCTACGAATTAGGACTCAGTGTATATGAGCAGGAAATCGAAGCCTACCCCGGCATGGTTGAGACGCTCGAGAAGCTCCAGCAGGATGGCCATTGTCTCCATCTCTACACAGGAGGCGAGACCCGGATTCAGAAGCGGAAAATCGAACAGATGAAGCTGGCCGATTACTTCAAAGACCGAATCTACATTCGCCAGCATAAAAATATTGCGGCGTTGGAAGAAATCCTCACGATGGGGACATTCTCCCGCTCCGATACCTGGATGATCGGCAACTCACTTCGCACCGATGTCGTTCCGGCGCTGACGGCCGGCATCAACAGCATCTATATCAAACAGCAGCGCGAATGGCAATATAACCTGGTCGAGCTGAAGCAGGAGCCTCATAACGTGTTATATACCGTATCGGCGCTGACCGAAGTGCCCGAGGTCATTGAAGAGCATTTGGATTAATCAAAATAAACCGAACCGATCAAGGATGGCATCCCTGATGGGCTCGGTTTTTTTATTTAACTGTGCCGTTTCACGATTTCACGGCTTCACTCGAGTCCTCTGCCTGAACAGCAAGCTTTCCGTTCCCTTCAGCAGTTAGGACAATTCTGCCTTTAAACGTGCTGCCGTCCTCGTTTTTAAAGGATAATACCTGGGTCTTGCCTTGCAGCAGCAAGGATTTCAGCATCGCATGCGAAACCTGTTTACCGGCAAATTCCTTCCAGATGACATAGCTGCAGCCGATTTTGAAATTGGCACAACCATAGCCTTTGCGCCCTTCAATAATATGCCCTTCACATCCGGGTCTAGGGCATCGGCCTAATGAAGAACGTACGGACGACGTTTCGTTTGAAGTAGAGGCATTGGATCTCGGAGTCCGCTTAGCCGTTCGTTCTTCCTTGTCGCGTGGGGCTGCGGCAGCTTTTTCTGTGCTTCGCTTCCCTCTTCCTTTGGACTTGTCCTCATCTCCGCCGAAAAGCGACGAAGGCGCGGGACGCTGCGAGGATACCTTATTGATGATCGAAATGGTAAACTTCTGCACGTTTTGCATGAACACGTCGGCGGAAGCCTCGCCCTTGGATATTTGGTGAAGGCGCCGTTCCCATTGGCCCGTCATCTCAGGCGAAGCAAGTAATTCTACGCCTGCATGACGGATCAGCTCCACCGCCGTCCTTCCTTTTTGGGTAACCGTGATTCTTTTGCCCTGCATCGTAATATATCCGACCTTCTTCAAGCGTTCAATGGTCGCTGCACGGGTAGCCGGCGTTCCAAGCCCGCTGTCTTTCATCGCATCCCGAAGCGCTTCATCCTCGATGGATTTTCCGGCACTTTCCATCGCCTTCAGCAGCGTTCCTTCCGTATAACTCTTAGGCGGCTGCGTTGCCTTTTCTTTCACTTCGGATTTCTTGCAGTGCACCGGCTCATCCGGGGACAGATCAAAGGAACGGTCGTTCCATTCCTGGGTCTCCTCTTCCTCGTCCTCTTTTCCCTTCTTGGAAGACTTGGCTTTCTTTTGCTCTTTATCCTGGGCAATCAGCACCTTCCAGCCAAGCGACAGCAGTTCCTTAATCCCCGTCTTGAACGTTTCGCCCTCAACCTCGGTAAGCACCGTATGCTGCTTGTACATGGCCGGCGGGTAAAAATGCGAGAGAAACCGGATGATGACCAGATCGTAAATATGCTGTTCTTCCTTGCTGAGCGTGCCAGGACGCTTTAACGTCGGCAAGATGGCATGGTGATCCTCAACCCGCTGCGGATTGCATACCGCTTTATTATTTATGTGCACCCGGCTAGGATCCGCTCCTTCCGCCATCGATGCATAGGAGGTCGATTTCAACATGTGAAGTGCCTTGTGCATGCCTTCGATATTCTGTTCATTCACGTAATTGGAGTTGGTACGCGGATATGAAATGACCTTGTGACGCTCATACAACGCTTGCGCAAGATCCAGCGTTTTTTTGGCAGAGTATCCGTATTTGGCATTGGCTTCACGCTGAAGAAGGGTCAAATCATACAATTTAAACGGATATTCTTTCGTTTCTTTGACTTCATATTTGGTGATGAGCCCATTCTTCCCATTAACCTTGGCTGCAATCGTCTCTGCTTTCTCTTGCGAGGTCAGCCGCTCTCCCTGCCATGTTCCGGTATACTCCAGCTGCTCTTGCTTGAACACGGCCTTCACGTCGTAGAACGTTTGCGATTCAAAGGCTTCAATTTCCTTCTGCCGGTCATAGATCAGAGCCAGAACCGGCGTCTGGACCCGCCCAACCGACAGTAAAGTCTGATGACGGGTTGTAAAGGCACGCGAAGCATTCATACCGATCAACCAATCGGCTTCACTGCGTGCGCGCGCAGCTTGCGTTAAATTCTCGAATTCAACCCCATCCTTCAGCTCCGCAAAGCCACGGGCGATGCTTTCCGCCGTTAAATCCGAAATCCATAGTCTTTTTACAGGCTGTTTCAATTTTAGTTGTTGTTGGATAAGAGCGAAAATATATTGTCCTTCTCGTCCCGCATCACATGCGTTTACGATATGGCTGCAGCGCTTGGCGACCTCTCCAATGACCTTCAGCTGATCCTTGGTTTTCGGATTCGGGATGATTTTGAATTGCTCCGGAATGATGGGCAGGTCCCGTAAATTCCAGCGTTTGTACTTCGGATCATATGCATCCGGCTCCGCCAGCCCAACCAGATGTCCGATAGCCCAAGTTATGATGTATTGCTCACCTTCAAGATATGTACGGTTATTCTTGGCCCGCGGCTCGATGACCGCAGCGATGTTCCGTCCCATATCCGGCTTTTCGGCAATGACCAACGTTTTCAAATGACATTCTCCTCCCCGATGAGTAACCATGGCGCGGTGGCTAACTCCAAAAAGGACTTCGCTCTTGCGAAGTCCTTTTAACTACTATTAGTATGATAGCATATTTAGGAGAAGGATTAAACCAGTACGGTCGCACCCATCAAATATTTGTCTACCTCGCGCGCTACCTCGCGGCCTTCGTTGATGGCCCATACCACGAGGCTTTGTCCGCGACGCATGTCTCCGGCGGCAAATACTTTATCTACATTGGTAGTATATTTGCCATACGGTGCTTTCACATTGGAACGGCGATCCGTTTCAAGTCCAAGCTGCTCGACCAACGTATGCTCCGGTCCGTCAAAACCGATGGCAATGAACGCCATTTGAGCAGGAAATACTTTCTCCGTGCCCGGAATCGGTTGATACACTTTACGGCCGGTTTCGTCTACAATACGCTCGATTTGAACGGTATGAAGCTCCTTCAGATTGCCCTCTTCATCCCCGACAAATTTCGTGGTCATAATGGAGAATTCGCGTGGATCGCTGCCAAACAGCGCTTTGGCTTCCTCGTGTGCATAATCGAGCGTGTACACGTTCGGGAACTGCGGCCAAGGGTTCGCAATCGGATCACGCTGCAGCGGAGCCTGTTTATGCGTGCCGAACTGGGTAATACTGCTGCAGCCGTGACGAAGCGCTGTTGCGACGCAGTCAGAGCCGGTGTCGCCGCCGCCGATGACAATAACGTCCTTGTCTTTTGCCGACAAGTAGTTGCCGTCCTCGAGACCCGAATCCAGCAGGCTCTTGATGGTTCCGTTCAGATAGTCCATCGCATAATGAATGCCCTTGAGGTCACTTCCCTCAATATTGAATTCACGCGGTTTTGTTGCACCGCCGCACAGTACGACGGCATCGTAGTCTTCCATCAGCTGCTTGGCGGGAATGTCTTTGCCGATCTCGGTGTTGACAACGAATTTGACGCCTTCAGCTGCGAGCAGATCTACACGGCGCTGAACAACACCCTTGTCCAGCTTCATGGATGGAATCCCGTAAGTTAACAATCCGCCGATACGGTCGGCACGTTCATAGACGGTTACGGAATGACCTGCTTTGTTCAGTTGAGCAGCCGCAGCCAGCCCTGCCGGACCAGAACCGACAACGGCTACGCGGCGTCCCGTACGCTTCGCCGGCGGCTCGGGAACGACCCAGCCTTCTTCAAAGCCCTTGTCGATGATCGCTTGCTCGATGGATTTAATCGTGACCGGCTCCCCAATTAAACCGACGGTGCAGGAACCCTCACAAGGAGCAGGGCATACGCGTCCGGTAAACTCAGGGAAGTTGTTTGTTTTGTGGAGACGCTCCAAGGCTTCTCTCCACAAGCCCCGGTATACAAGATTGTTCCATTCCGGAATCAGATTATGAATCGGGCAGCCCGAAGTGCCGCCGAGCATATCGATTCCTGTATGGCAGTATGGCGTACCGCAGTCCATGCAGCGTGCTCCCTGGGTCTGGAGCTCTTCTTCTTCTAAATGTTTATGAAACTCTTCCCAGTCTTTAACTCGTTCGGCCGGGCTCCGATCTGCCGGAAGCTGGCGCTGATATTCCATAAATCCTGTTGGTGTAGACATACTGCTTTACCCCCATCCGTTCTATCCATGCTGGTTACCATGTACAATTTATCATATCATAAATCATCCGATATCGACCTTCAGATGACCCAAGAAACAGGTTTCAGTCTGATTTATTTTTTCTATTTATGCTAAAAAATTTTTTATCAGAGCATGAAACCCCATGATTAGCGGCTATTTAAGCAGCGATTTGTATAAACATTAAAAATATAGTAGCATTTCGCTTTTCCCCTGTTAAATGGACTATATGCATGATCATTTGTATTATCCTACTAACAAAACGTTGTCAACATGGATGGATTGGAGTATGTCTATCCCTTCAAAGCTCGTCATCAAGCTCATTATTTTCGTTCAAACGTAACAAACCGGTAGGCATACGGGTTTTTTTCATCCGTTATGCCGGGAACTTCTTCGACAATTTCCCATTCGTCCCAGTTCACTTCAGGGAAGAACGTATCCCCTTCAAAAGTTTCATCAATAAACGTGCAGTACAACCGATCCGCTTTCGGAAGCATCAATTTATAAATCTGGGATCCGCCGATCACCATCAGCTCTGCGTTCTCCGCGTAGGGAAGGGCTTCATCCACATCATGGATCACGATGCCCTGATCGTCCGTCAGCGTGAAACTTCGGTCTCTCGTCAGCACGATATTCTTTCGGTGAGGCAGAGGTTTACTGCCAAAGGACTCCCAGGTCTTGCGCCCCATCAGAATCGTTTTGTGCAGGGTCGTCTCCTTGAAGAAGGCCATATCCCGCGGCAATCGCCACGGCATGGTGCCGTTCAGCCCGATTACCTGGTCCTTGCCCATTGCCCATATCATCGATATCATTACACCGTCACTCCTTCCTTGTACAAATAGATTGCGCCGAATATCGGTACCACTTGTTTATTTACACAGCTACGGTCGCTTTAATGGTTGGATGATACTGGTAACCCTCAAATTCAAAATCTTCGAATGTATAATCAAAGATGCTCTCCGGCTTGCGCTTGATGACCAGCTTCGGCAGCTCATAAGGCTCGCGTTCAAGCTGCGTTCTGACCTGTTCCATATGATTGGAATAGATATGGACGTCGCCACCGGACCAGATGAATTCACCCGGCTCCAGGCCGCACTGCTGGGCAACCATATGGGTAAGCAGTGCATAACTCGCAATGTTGAACGGTAGCCCGAGGAAGCTGTCCACGGAACGCATGGTAAGCATACAGGAGAGCTTCCCGCCCGCCACGTAGAATTGGAATACAAAATGGCATGGAGGCAGCTTCATGTTATCAATCTCTGCCACGTTCCAGGCACTGACGATATGCCGCCGGGAGTCGGGATTGTTTTTAATCGAATCGATGACGTTGGCAATCTGGTCGATATGGCGTCCATCCGGCGTTTCCCACGCTCGCCACTGCGAGCCGTAGACCGGTCCCAAATCGCCGTTCTCATCTGCCCATTCGTCCCATATCCGCACGCCGTTCTCTTTTAGATACCGGATATTCGTCTCCCCGCTTAAGAACCACAGAAGCTCGTGTATCACCGATTTTAAGTGAATCCGCTTGGTTGTCATCAGAGGAAAGCCTTTAGAAAGGTCAAACCGCAGCTGTCTTCCAAATACGGATAACGTTCCCGTCCCCGTGCGGTCCCCTTTCTCTACGCCATGATCAAGAATGTCTTGCAGCAGCTCCAAGTATTGTTTCATGTATAGTCACCTCACTAGAATCTCATATCAACAGTCTACCATGTTCGTGGAATGATTGGGATGCTTAAAATAACCCTGCCGAAAGAGGCCGGATATCGCTTGCGGCATCCACATAAAAAAACAGGAGGCAGAAAACCGCCTGCGCGTTCTCTGCCTCCTGGCCGAATATATAATGACTCGAAAAAACGAGCGTCGTTTGGATTAACGGGCGATGATGTGGATCGGATGACCCATAACCAATTCCGCAGCTTCCATTACGATTTCGCCAAGCGTCGGATGCGCATGGATGGTCAAGGCTACATCTTCAAGCGTAGCGCCCATCTCAATAGCAAGACCGAGCTCTGCAATCAGGTTGGAAGCTTCCAGACCTACGATTTGCGCTCCGAGAATAAGTCCTGTTCCTTCTTCAGCTACGATCTTCACGAAGCCTTCCGGATGGTTCAAGGATACGGAACGTCCGTTACCTGCGTAAGGGAATTTGCCTGCTTTCACTTTATGGCCTTTTTCCTTCGCTTGAGCTTCGGTGTAACCTACGCTGGAGCATTCTGGATCCGTAAACACAACAGCTGGAATACATTTGTAATCCACGACGGACGGCATTCCGGAAATGGCCTCAGCAGCCACTTTACCTTCGTAGGAAGCTTTGTGTGCAAGCGCCAGACCGGATACGATATCCCCGATCGCGAAGATATGAGGAATGCTTGTGCGTCCTTGATGGTCGACTTTCACGAACCCGCGCTCATCCATATCGAGGCCGATCAGATCAAGGCCAAGCTCTCCATCCGTGTTCGGACGACGGCCAACCGTAACCAGCAGGTAATCTGCTGTTACTTCTTTGGTTTCGCCATTCACGGAGTATTTCACGGTAACTTCTTTATCGTTTTGCTCGGCACTTTCAGCTTTAGCACCTGTGATAATTTCGATACCGGTTTTCTTCATGTTTTTCGTAACGAGGCTTGTCATGTCTTTGTCAAAGCCAGCCAAAACGCTGTCCAGACCTTCGATGATCGTTACTTTCGAACCGAATTTGGAGTACATTTGACCAAGCTCGGCACCGATGTAGCCGCCACCGATTACGATCATGCTCTTCGGTACCTCAGGCAGGTTCAATGCTTCGGTAGAAGACAGGATGCGTCCGCCAAACGGGAATGGCTTCAGTTCGATTGGACGGGAACCTGTAGCAATGATGCAGTTCTTGAAGCGGTAACGCGGTGATTCATGATCATTGAATACACGCGCTTCGTTTTCGTTGATGAACATGCACTCGCCGTTGAAAACTTCCACTTTGTTGCCTTTCAGCAAACCGGCTACGCCGCCAGTCATTTTTTTGACAACGCCGTTTTTGAATTCCTGTGTTTTCGCGAAATCAACCGTTACGTTCTCCACGGAAATACCGAATGCATCGGCATGCTTAGCGGACTCGAACTGATGAGCTGCAGCGATCAAAGCCTTGGAAGGAATACAACCACGGTTCAAGCAAACACCGCCGAGTTCCGATTTATCAACGATCAGAACCTTTTGACCCAGTTGGGCGGCACGAATCGCCGCCACATAACCACCAGGACCAGCACCAATGACTAGAGTATCAATATCTAAAGAAGCATCTCCAACTACCATTAGTTACACCTCCATAACAAGCAGCTCAGGGTTAGCGAGCAGTTGTTTAATATAGTTCATAAAGTTTTGAGCCGTTGCGCCGTCGATGATACGGTGGTCAAAGCTCAAGGACAATGCCATAACAGGTGCTGCTACAATCTCGCCGTTCTTCACAACCGCCTTTTCGCTGATGCGGCCGGTACCGAGAATAGCAACCTCTGGGAAGTTAATGATTGGCGTAAAGAACATGCCGCCTGCAGATCCGATGTTCGTGATGGAAATCGTGCTGCCCTTCATTTCGTTAGGAGACAGTTTGCCTTCACGGCCGCGAGCAGCCAGATCACGGATGCTGTCAGCGATCATCCAAATGCTCTTACGATCCGCATCTTTGATAACCGGTACGATCAGACCGTTGTCTGTATCCGTAGCGATACCGATGTTGTAGTATTTTTTGTACACGATTTCGTTCGCTTCTTCGTCGATCATCGCATTCAAAGCCGGGAACTGACGGCTAGCCGCAACGAGTGCTTTAACGATGAATGGCAGATACGTAACTTTCGTGCCTTTCTTCTCAGCGATCGGTTTCATGCGGGTACGGAACGCTACCAGCTCGGTTACGTCCACTTCGTCCATGATCGTAACGTGAGGAGCTGTGTAAGCCGATTTAACCATAGCGTTCGAGATCGCTTTACGGATACCTTTGAATGGTACGCGCTCTTCTTCTGCACGAGTGTCCACCGCTGTGGATGCTGCTGCAGGAGCTGCTTTCGCTTCGGAAGCCGCTTCTTGCGCTGGAGCTGCTGCTTGGCCTCCACCGTTCTTGAAGGCTTCAACATCTTCGCGAGTCACTTTACCGTTGTTGCCAGAACCTTGCACTTGTGCAATGTCTACGCCTTGCTCACGAGCGAATTTACGCACGCTAGGTGTAGCCAGAACTTCACGATTAGGTGCTGCTGGAGCAGCTGCTCCACCGTTTCCGCCTTGTTTAGCGTCAGCCGGTGCATCTTGAGCCGGGGAAGAAGTTGTATCCGCGCTGCCTTTAGCTGCGTCAGCTTCTTGCGCAGACTGCTCTTCAGCAGGAGCCTCTTGCTCAGGAATGTCGCCTTCAGCATCGATGATAGCTACCACTTCACCGACACGGCATACTTGACCATCCTTGGCAAAAACTTCTTGAACCGTACCGTTCACGGGACAAGGAACTTCTACGACCGCCTTGTCGTTCTGTACTTCCATGATGATGTCGTCGTCTGTTACTTTGTCGCCTGGCTTGATATGCATTTTGATGATTTCACCTTCATGCAGACCTTCACCCAGCTCTGGAAAACGATATTCAAATTTTGCCAACTGAAAAACCTCCCTAGAAATTGCTGCTATTAGAAATTCATTACTTTATTGACGGCATCCACGATACGTGCTGGAGTAGGTAACCAAGTGTCCTCGATTTGCGCGAATGGATACACGGTATCCGGCGGAGTCACACGAAGCACTGGAGCTTCCAGGTGCAGAATCGCCTTCTCGTTGATTTGAGCGATAACTTCTGCGGCTACGCCTGCAGATTTTTGCGCTTCTTGAACCACGATGGCACGGTTGGTTTTCTTAACCGAAGCAAGCACAGTATCGATGTCGATTGGAGAGATCGTGCGCAAGTCGATGATTTCCGCTTTGATTCCGTTCTTCTCAAGTTCGTCCGCCGCTTTCGTTGCGGTATGAACCATCAAACCATATGCGATAATCGTAACGTCGGTTCCTTCGCGAACCACGTTAGCTTTACCAAGCTCAACCGTGTAATCACCTTCAGGAACTTCAGCGCGGAACGCATGATACAGGTTCAAGTGCTCCATGAAGAACACAGGGTCATTGTCGCGAATTGCTGCGATCATGAGTCCTTTTGCATCATAAGGATTGGAAGGTACTACAACTTTAATACCCGGGGTTTGCGTGATCAAACCTTCGAGTGCATCGGTGTGCAGCTCAGCCGCTTTAACCCCGCCGCCGAATGGCGTACGGAATACGATCGGGGAGTTGTAACGTCCACCGGAACGGTAACGCATACGCGCTGCTTGAACGACGATTTGGTCGAGCGCTTCAAAGATAAATCCAACGAATTGAATTTCAGCGATCGGACGGAAGCCTTGAATACCGAGACCTACCGCCAAACCGCCAATAGCGGACTCAGCCAGCGGTGTATCGAATACGCGCTCTTCCCCGAATTCTTTTTGAAGGCCTTCCGTTACCCGGAAAACACCGCCGACATTACCTACGTCTTCACCGAAGATGACAACGTTAGGGTCACGGCTCAATTCAACGCGCATGGCGTCGCGAATCGCTTCTTTCATGTTCATTTGTGCCATTGCTTCATTTCCTCCTTAAGAAATACAGTTCACTAAAAATTCCAGTGTATATATCGATGTCAAAACGTTCAAAAACCGACCTGATGCCGCCATGACAAAACCAGATGATTATCCAGGATCAAACCTTTGACAATCATCGGCCGTCATTTTTATTGGAAATCAGCTTTCTGCTCTTCCAGATGCTTCGGCGTTTGCTCGAACATGCTGTCGATCAAACCAGGTACTGTCATTTTTTCCGTTTGTTCTGCTTTTTTAATTTGCTCGTTGACTTTCGCTTTCGCTTCTTCTTTCACGCGAGCTGTATCTTCCTCTGTCCAGAGGCCTTTTGCTTCCAGGTACTTCGCAAGACGTGCGATCGGATCCTTCTCGTTCCACTCGCCCTCTTCTTCCTTCGTACGATATTTCGAAGCGTCGTCAGACAGGGAATGCGGACGGAAACGGTATGTCACAGCTTCGATAAGCGTTGCGCCTTCGCCATTGCGGCCGCGTTCTGCAGCATCACGAACGGCCTTGATCACAGCGAGGACGTCCATGCCGTCAACCTTAACACCCTTGATACCAGCTGCTACAGCTTTATGTGCGATCGACAATGCTGCAGTCTGCTTGGAGAATGGAGTCGTGATGGCATAACCGTTGTTTTGCACGAAGAAGATAACCGGCAGTTTGTACACACCTGCATAGTTCAAGCCTTCGTAGAAATCGCCTTCGGAAGAGCCGCCGTCACCGGTATACGTAATAACCACTTGTTTTTGCTTCTTCAGTTTGTAACCCATAGCGATACCCATAGCATGCAAGATTTGCGCGCCAATGATGATCTGAGGCATCAATACGTTAACACCCTCCGGAATTTGTCCGCCATGCTGATGTCCGCGGGAATAGAGGAATGCTTGATAAAGCGGAAGTCCATGCCATACGATTTGCGGCATATCACGGTAGCCCGGGCAGACAAAGTCGTCTTTCTCAAGCGCGAATTCGCTACCTACCATCGTTGCTTCTTGACCGGATACAGGAGCATAGAAACCGAGACGTCCTTGGCGGCCGAGATTTACGGCACGGTCGTCCCAAGTACGGGTAAATACCATACGGTACATAATTTCTTTCAGTTGATCGTCTGACAATTCAGGCAGAAGATCTTTGTTTACGATTTTGCCATCCGGGGAAAGTACAGATAGAGTATCGACTTCCTCGGTATATACTTCATAAGGAACCTTGGTCATTTTTTTCACCTCAATAAATATTTGAATATCAAGTTCCGCTGTTATAGAATTATTATACACCTGTTTTACTCCATTCGTCAAAGAAATACGGGATAAAATTTCACATTTCTTAACGTTTGTATGTATAACAGTTTGTGGATAATACTATAACAGTATGACAAACATCATAGAACAGCAGCCAACTTCAACATGTCAGGGTAATTTTAACTTATTGTTTACCGCATTTCAAAAACTAACCCGAAAAAGGTGACGAATGATGACGAATGAACGTTTATTGAAGCGAACCATCGTAAAAGAAGTGATTGAAAGCCAGTTTCTGCAGGAGAATCGAACGCTGCGCATCTACCTTCCTCCCGGATACAATGAAATTCTCAGCTATCCCGTCGTGTACTGTCAGGATGGAGAGGAATTCTTCAATTTTGGTCGCATCGCGACTTGGGCCAACCAGCTCATTCTCGAAGAAGGCGTGGAGCCGTTCATCATTGTAGGCGTGGAAGTGAACACCAAAGTTCGCACCGAAGAGTACGCGCCATTCGGCAACAGGTTCGACGCTTACCTATCCTGCTTCGCCGAAGAGATTATTCCCTTCGTCGAACAAAAATATCCTGTGCGCAAAGAGCCTGCCGAAAGAGTACTCGCCGGCGACTCCCTTGGCGGAAGCGTATCCGTGCATCTAGCCTTGCGTTACCCGCATCTCTTCACCCGAATCATCAGCTTGTCCGGCGCCTTCTATGAGAAGTCCCAGAATATGATCAGAGAAGAGAAAGATTTGTCCTGGCTCGACATCTATATGATTGTAGGCTTGCAAGAAGACAACTATGCAACCGATACAGGTGTCTATAACTTCGTTGAATTGAATCGTTCAACAAAGGCGTACTTCCTGGATTAATCGATTGATTGGCAAAATCCGTTGGCTTATCTAAATGACCTGTTACAGCAAAGTTCATGGCCTGTCCCACTGGGGACTTTTTACGAGTTACGATTTAAAGCTGTTGGCAAAAAAGAATACCTATGATGCAACAGGAAGCGCAAATTATGCGCTCTTTGTTGCTTCACTTCAAAAAAAGATGAACAACCGCGCATTTTTTCTGGAATGTGCATTGTTCATCTTTTATGTTCAGCAGCCCGTTCTTCTTGGTATCGCTTTCAATTATTCTCGTCAAAAAAGCGGTAGACTCACCGCTTGTTCGAATCGATTATAGCTTTTCTTTCATGATTTTGTCCAGTAAGATGTCACACCCCGCATCAATAAGACGATACACTTCATCAAAATTTCCAGTGAAATACGGATCCGGCACCTCGCGCAGCTTTTCATCAGGGAGCAAATCCATAAACTTCAGAATCGCGGCCTGGTCGCCTCCCGCTAGCTTGCGCAAATTCGTCACATTCGAATCATCCATGCCGATAACGTAATCGAACTTGACGAGATCCTGGCTTACCACTTTGCGGGCGACCATTCCCTCGTAGCTGATTTGCCAGCTGTCCAGCAGCTTTCGGGTTCCTTCATGGGGAACGCTTCCGATATGCCAATCTCCTGTGCCGGCAGAATCCACACTGATCTTATCCTGCAGTCCACGCTGTTCAATTTTATGTCGCAGCACCGCTTCCGCCATCGGTGAGCGGCAGATGTTGCCCAGACATACAAACAAGACGGATACCATAATCCTCTCTCCTTCACGCTATAATTCATCGTCATTTCACGAGGAAATTCTAATTCATGCATGACGTTACCTACCATCCATTAACCTGAACTGACTTTTTTTCCACTGGCTGCTGTAGGATGGCCTTCGTGCAGCGACCTTCTGGGCAGTCTCCATTTATAAAGCACGGACAGCATCCGGAATACAATCACCACTACAAACAGAGTAAGCAGCTCCCAAGTCTTGGTGGCCACGCCAAGGCCGATGGCGACCCCTGCTATCATGGCCCACACCGCATAGATCTCATCACGGAGCACCAGCGGCTTCCGCCCTGCCAATAAATCGCGGACCATTCCCCCGCCGCTTCCGGTAAGCACAGCAGCCACAATCACCGCGCTCATGGGGTGATTCATTTGCGTAGCATATAGAGCCCCTTGAATCGCAAAGGCAGATAGTCCGATCGCATCGAACAGCGCCTCCGTTTTCTTCCAGTGCTGAATCAAGCCGAGCGGCAGCACAAACGCTACAAATACTGAAATCATCGCGAGCATGATTAAATCGCCCTGTCCCCACAAGGTGGTAACCGGCACGCCGATCAGTACGTTTCTTATAATACCCCCGCCGAAGGCTGTTACTAAACCTAATACCACAACCCCCAGAATATCGTATTCCTCTTCCATAGCTACAAAAGCTCCGGACATGGCAAACGCAATGGTGCCAATGATACTGAATACGTCAAACACATGCATGTCCAAAATTCAGTTCCCCCGCTCCCCCGTCAATTTACATACTACATTGTAGCCGTGCCTATTAAAATTGTGCAAGCATGAAAACTGCTCTATACTAGAATACAATGACAATTCTCTCGAAAAAGGAGGAATTATAATGAAACATACTCGCGTCCTGATCTTTACAGGTGGGGAGTTGTCACCACGATTCCTGGATGAGGTTCAAAACGGGGACTTCATTATAGGGGCTGATCGCGGAGCCCTCTACTTGATTGAACATGGGATGAAACCTGACCTGTCCGTTGGAGATTTTGATTCCATTCCGCCAGAACAGATGGATCGAATACGCTCCAATAGCGGCAAGGTGATTGACTGTGATCCGATCGATAAAAATTTAACCGACACCGAGCTTGCCTTCGAGCTGGCACTGGAGCATTCCCCCGAATCCATCATGATTCTGGGAGCAACAGGGACACGCCTCGATCACACGCTGGCTAATATCCACATGCTGATTCGCGGACTCCAACATCATATTCCGTGTTCTATATTAGATGAGAACAATTTTATTACCCTGACAGGCTCCAGCTGCATTGTCGAGAACAAAGGGTTTACATATGTCTCCCTGCTGCCGCTGACTACGGAAGTTACCGGGATTAATCTCGAAGGATTCGAGTACCCGCTCCACGACGCCACATTGCGATTGGGGCAGTCACTAGGAGTCAGCAATAAGCTGGCTGAGGACAAAGGGACGGTCCGGATCGAAGGCGGTCTGCTCCTTATTATTCAGAGTAAGGACCGCTAACCGTTACTATTTTGTCATCTTTGACACGCTAATATTAACAATCAAATTCATCGTTAAAAACCCTTGTGTATCAAGGGTTTTTTCTCATTCCCAACTCATCGACTGCACTCATTTCTTAATATTTTGTAACTTTTAATGATATTTTAATAATCCGCTTTCATTTCATGCGGCCCAAGGGTTTGCGCCGATTAACCAAAATATAGTCGGTTTCAAATCTGATATACTCGGTTCATCGCAAAAAACAAAACTGCTTGGAGGTAATAACAACATGAATCGACAGCATTGGATTAAGAAGGCCGTAGTAATCAGCTTGAGCGCAACTTTGGGTGTAGGGGCAGTTCTTACTGTTGCACCACCAGCTCCTGTAGAAGCAGCATCGGTAAGCACAGGAACTCGAGTCGTTAACTTCGGTAAACAATATATGGGAACACCTTATAAATTCGGAGCATCTACATCCACTACAAGAGTATTTGATTGCTCTTCCTTTATGAAGCATATCTTCAAAAAATACGGCGTGAATCTGCCTCGTACATCTGCTGCTCAATCCAAAGTGGGTAAAGCGGTATCGAAATCGAACCTGAGAGCCGGCGATTTGGTATTCTTCTCGAGCGGAAGCCGTGCAAATGGCCGAAACGTGACTCACGTTGCCGTATATATGGGTAACAACAAAATTTTGCACACCTACGGCAAGCCTGGCGTAACCATCTCCAGCCTGTCTGGCAACTGGAGCAAAACTTACCTGAAAGCTCGTCGCGTACTGTAGTAGTTTAATTACTCCATTGTTACTATGGAATTAGAATTATATCAAAGACCGTCTTCCTCTCACGGAAGGCGGTCTTTTTTGCTTGCAGCATTGATTTCTTCCTCCGATAGCAGTTTATATCCGGTTCCCCGAATCGTTCGCAGCAGCTTTTGTTTGCGTCCTCGATCGATTTTTTCTCTCAGATGAAGAATATAAACATCTACCACATTGGTGCCTGTATGGAAATCGTAATCCCACACCTGTTTTAATATATCCTCACGCGTGCATACCTGCCCCTGCCTTCTAGCCAAAAACAACAGTAGATCATATTCGCGATGAGTCAGCTCGATCGCTTCCTCTGCTCGGGATACATTCCGGCTCAGAGGATCGATCACCAGATCTCCGATTCGGATGACTTCTTCTTGTTCCATGCGACCAGTCTGAAATAGTTTCAGTAAATTGGCAATACGCGCCAACAGCTCCCTTGTATCTCTATCATTAGGGATGTAGTCATGGGCACCTGCCTCCAATGCCTGAATGGCTTCATCAGAACCGTCATTTCCGATGATGATGATCGGGATCTGTTCCCTTTTGCCCGTCAATCGCTCCACGAGATTGAATTCGCTCATACCCGGCAATCTGCTGTCGATAAGCAGCAGGTCTGCGCCTGAACGCTGCAAAACGGCGACCACTTCCGAATAATTCATGACATGTTTAACCTTATAGCCCGATTGTTCCAATATCTCCATAACGCTCTGGACCCGATCTTGATGATCTGCCGCGATCAGTATTACTTTCTCCACGGGTTCCCCCCCGCTTTCAACGCTTAATAATGTAAGTATGGCTGTTTCATCCTGCTTTCACTCCAAAAGATGCTCGGATCACGCACGTTTTCCGTAGTAATACATCTTATCTCCGAAGCGGCGCTATTTTTATAATGGGATAAAGGATTAGGAAAGGGGGATATTTTCGCCGATTAGCTCATTTAATCGAAAAGTATCGAGTGAACACTCTGGAGGAGGAAAATAACATGCGCAACAAACTCGTGGTATGGCCTCTTGTCATGGCTATGCTGATATCTATCGTATGCAGTGCCGCAGTGCCGCCAACCCCGGTTTCGGCAGCAGCCGAAACCAACCTCTCGCTTGGCAAAGCCGTAACAGCAAGCGGTCAATCCCAAACCTACGGGCCAGCTAACGTTATCGATGGCAATCAGGGTTCGTACTGGGAAAGCACCAATCATGCGTTTCCGCAGTGGATTCAAATCGATCTTGGCGCTGACACCAGCATCAACCGGGTCGTTCTTAAACTTCCTGCCACCTGGGAGTCTCGGACACAAACGCTAACCGTACAAGGCAGCTCGAACGGTTCGACATTCTCCAATTTGGCGGACTCGGCCGACTATGAATTTAACCCCTCTACATCAGGAAACTCGGTGACCATCCGTTTTGATGAAGCGAGCACGAGATATGTTCGCCTGACCGTAACCAGCAACACGACGTGGCCGGCTGCGCAGCTGTCTGAGTTCGAGATTTATGGACCATCGGTCTCCCCGCCAACGCCTCCAACGGGAAACAATATCGCCAGCGGCAAACCGATTACCGCCTCCTCAAGCACCTTTACGTACACTGCAACCCAAGCTAACGACAACGACATCCAAACCTACTGGGAAGGCGGAAGCAATCCAAGCACCCTGACGCTCGACTTGGGAACGAATCACGATATCACCTCCATCGTACTGAAGCTGAATCCTTCTCCGGCATGGAGCACGCGCACGCAAACCATACAAGTGCTCGGACATGATCAGAGCACAACAAATTTTAGCAATTTGGTATCGACGCAGTCCTATACGTTCAACCCCGCGTCCGGCAACTTTGTGACGATTCCCGTAACGGCAACCGTGAAACGTCTTCAATTAAACATAACGTCCAATACCGGCGCACCGGCCGGGCAGATTGCGGAATTCGAAGTTTACGGCACAGCCGCCCAGAATCCGGACCTGACCATTACGGATATGTCATGGACCCCATCTTCTCCGATTGAAAACGATGACATTACACTCCGTGCTACGGTTAAAAACATTGGGGCCGTGGAAGCCGGGGCTACGACGCTCAATTATTACTTAAATGCGGATAAAGCAGGCTCCTCCCCGGTAGCTCCGCTCGCGGCAGGTGCTTCCACCACGGTAACTCTACAAGTCGGTACCAAGGCCGCTGGATCCTATTCCGTCAGTGCCAAGGTTGATGAGGATAATGAAATCATGGAACAGAATGATGAAAATAACAGCTATTCGCATGCGTCCCCGCTCGTCATCGGTGCCGTTGAAAGTTCCGATTTGGTAGGAACTGTACAATGGACACCCGCCACTCCAGTCGCAGGGAACGCAGTAGCCTTTACCGTTAATCTTAAGAACCAGGGCAACAAAGCCACGGCAAGCGGATCCCATGCGATATCCGTCGCTCTGAAGAATCCGGCCGGTTCAACGATTCAAACCTTAACCGGAAGTTATGATGGCGCCCTCGCTGCAGGTTCCTCTGCTTCTATCCATATTCCGGGCACATGGACAGCGGCAAATGGCAGCTATACAGTAACAACAACCGTGGCACCCGACACAAACGAAGTACCCCTCAAACGGGAGAACAACGTCAGCCAGGCGAATCTCACGGTATATTCCGCTCGCGGTGCCAGTATGCCATATACCCGATACGATACGGATGATGCATTACGCGGCGGCGGAGCTCAGCTGAAGACGGCACCGACATTCGATCAAGCTCTCACAGCATCGGAAGCATCCGGGCAGCGTTATGTCGCGCTTCCTTCCAACGGGTCCAATCTGGAGTGGACGGTTCGACCAGGTGAGGGCGGAGCCGGCGTCACTATGCGCTATACGATGCCGGACTCATCAAACGGCATGGGGTTAACCGGCTCGCTCGACGTTTATGTAAATGGTGCGAAGAAAAAAACCGTTCCATTAACTTCTTACTACAGCTGGCAATATTTTTCCAGCGATCATCCTGCAGACGCCCCAGGTGGAGGACGCCCGCTCTTCCGGTTCGATGAAGTACACTGGAAGATGGATACGCCGCTCCAGCCGGGTGACAAAATCCGTATTCAGAAATCCAATGCGGATAACCTGGAATATGGCGTTGATTTTATCGAAATCGRGCCGGTCMCCGCGGCAATCGCCCGCCCGGCTAACTCGGTATCCGTAACGGATTTCGGTGCAACGCCGAACGACGGCCAAGATGACCTATCGGCGTTTGAAGATGCTGTGCAGGCTGCCGCTTCAACCGGCAAAACCTTATACATTCCTGAGGGGACATTCCATCTGGGCAACATGTGGAAGATCGGCTCGGTTGGGAATATGATTGATGACATCAAGATCATAGGGGCAGGCATTTGGCATACAAACATTCAATTTACCAACCCGAATGCCGCTTCTGGCGGGATATCGCTTCGGATCGCGGGTCAGCTTGATTTCAGCCATATCTACCTCAACTCAAATCTGCGTTCACGTTATAATCAAAACGCAGTCTACAAGGGATTTATGGATAACTTCGGCACCAACTCCAAAATCCACAATGTGTGGGTTGAACATTTTGAGTGTGGATTTTGGGTAGGCGATTATGCGCACACCCCAGCCATCATCGCGGAGGGGCTGATCATTGAAAACAGCCGGATCCGCAATAATCTTGCCGACGGTGTTAATTTTGCCCAAGGAACCAGCCATTCAACTGTACGTAACAGCAGCATTCGTAATAACGGAGACGATGGTCTCGCCGTATGGACGAGTAACGTGAATGGCGCGCCTGCGGGCGTTAACAACAACTTCTCTTATAACACCATCGAAAATAATTGGCGTGCGGCAGCTATCGCATTCTTTGGGGGAAGCGGTCATAAGGCTACTCACAACCTGATTGTTGACACCGTAGGCGGTTCCGGTATTCGAATGAATACCGTGTTCCCGGGTTACCATTTCCAGAACAATACCGGCATTCTGTTCTCCGATACCACGATCATTGGGAGTGGAACCAGTAAAGACCTGTACGATGGGGAGCGCGGCGCCATCGATCTGGAAGCGTCAAATGATGCGATCCGCAATGTCACGTTTACCAACATCGATATCCTGAACACCCAGCGCAGTGCCGTTCAGCTTGGTTATGGCGGCGGTTTTCAGAACATCGTGTTTAACAACATCCATATTGACGGTACGGGGCTTGACGGGGTCACATCCTCCAGATTCTCGAATCCTCATCCAGGTGCGGCAATTTACACCTATACGGGCAATGGGTCGGCAACATTTAACAATCTGACCACGCAGAACATCGCTCATCCCGATTTGTTTTTCATTCAGAACGGTTTTCAATTAATCGTGCAATAACCCGGCTTAAACATCACAAAAAGGAGGAGTCCATTGCGACTCCTCCTTTTGATATTGATGGATTAGATAAGTAACGTTGGGTTAGTTTCAGATTAACCACCAACGTATTGATTATACAACGACCTGGCCTTGGCGATATCCGATGTGCCATGCACCAGGGTTCTGCCGTCCCGGAATATAACCAAACGATGTGGATTCACCTGATAGATGATCATATACGGCGTTACGGTTGCTTTTCCTTGATGAAGCTTGTTCAACCGCTCAGCCATTTCGTCCAATTGAAGCTGCAGGGGTCTGGCTGGCCTGATCTGCACCGTATCCCTGCCGCACAACACTTCGCTTTTATCCGCGTGTTCAGCCGTCAAGTAAGGATATTTCGGATGCTCCCCGCATGTGGGACAGTCCGATTTTTTCGCTCGGTCTACGCCAAACTCCACCCGTTCATTACGCCACAAATCGAAGGACAGCATCTTTTTTCTAAGAACATGTCGATGCCCCGATAAAAGCTTCATCGCTTCCATCGTTTGATGAGTAGCGACCATCTGTACCGCTTGCGGAAGAATTCCGTTAATGTCGCAGGTGTCGCCGCCCAAGGGAATCGTCCCAAGCAGACAGTTCAAGCATGGCGTCTCTCCCGGTAAAAATGTGTAACTCATGCCTGAACTTCCGACGCAGCCTCCGTAAATCCACGGGATTCCATACTTAAATCCGATGTCGTTCAGGATCAGCCGGGTTCCGAAATTATCGGTAGCGTCCATCATCAAATCAACGCCTTGACTGAGTACTGCCAGTTCCTGCGCACGTACATCCATAACGATACCGTCCACGATAACGTCTGAATTAATCGCAGATAAGCGCTTAGCCGCTGCTACGGCCTTCGGCAATCGATCGATCGCGTCCTGTTCGGTAAACAGCTGCTGACGCTGCAGATTGCTCCATTCCACGTAATCCCGATCCACGATGGTTACATGCCCGACACCTGCGCGAACCAAAGTTTCCGCTACGGCGCTTCCCAGCGCCCCGGCACCAAGAACGAGCACATGGCTCTTTCGGAGGCGAAGCTGACCTTCTTTTCCAAATGGGGTAAACCGCTCTTGCCTAGAATATCGATCCTCTCGTTCCATAGGAACTGTGACACCGCGGTCCGTGGACTCCGAGGCTGCCATGAAGTGAGGCAACGTACGATTTACTTCCTCCCTGTTATCGTTTAAACGAGACATGAATTATCCTCCGATCAATATCTGCAAATCTTCTACGAATAAGAGAAGACTTCACGAAGTTTTTAAATGACAACCTATGATTAGAAATACCCATCCCCCGAAGAGGATGGGCTGTTTACTATTTCAGCCTAAAACAACCTTGTATTCAGCGCCTTCTCTAGGACACCGCGATGACGCATAATCCAGGCTGCACTCCGCGCCCTCCAGGCCAATCCCCACAGAGGGCCTTCCGATTCCGGCGTGACCTGCAGCTCAATCGCTTCCTCTGCCGTTTCCCGAACGACCACCTCAACGATCATATCAAACAGGGCCGTTCGAAGGGACGGATCGACGCCATAGGCGTCAACCATTAAACGGAGCTGCCTTGCACGGGCATTAGCATCCGGCAAACCGACTCTTTCCGCAACATCATCATCGTGCAACTGCGGAAAGAGCCAGCACACACGGGCTAATTCGACGAGCGGATGTACAGGTCCGGCGTATTCCCAGTCAATTAACGCAATTGGCATCCCATCACGGGTAACCATGTTCCAAGGTGCAATATCACCATGGCTGTATGCAAGTCCGCTGTCACCCAGCTCACGCAGGAACCACGGCTTCCAGACACTCCCGGGCTGCGATTTAAA
The DNA here is from genome assembly GCF_049893405.1 of Paenibacillus sp. Dod16. Classification (NCBI taxonomy): domain Bacteria; kingdom Bacillati; phylum Bacillota; class Bacilli; order Caryophanales; family Paenibacillaceae; genus Paenibacillus; species Paenibacillus sp. Dod16. Next base: position 41,173 of record NZ_JBNDYG010000038.1, on the reverse strand, counting down.
TGTAGACGAAGCGTCATGAAGTTTACGCAATAATTGTCCTACTTCGATGATGCCTTCGTCGCTCCAGGGCCCGGGATGAACAAATTCGCCTTCGATATAACTTAACATCTCTTGGCCTTTCTTATTACATCCAGAGCCTATAATTTCCGGAATCGATGTAAACCCTGTTTGCCTCAGATGCCTCAACAATGAGTGTATAGCCGGCGTCCAAGGTCCTGATGGGCGGTACACAATCTGGCCCTTCCGTACAACCGACTTTTCAGGAGAAAGCACGACGTCCTCTCCCTGACTGGAGTTATGTTCCGAATTCATTTTAAATACGTCTCCCCTTCAGAAGGGAATTACACGGGTTAACGGGGCTATGGATGCGAATCCCCTTCATATAATAATGCCCCGATGGATAAGTCCATGTCTTCCATCAACATCTCCTCCGTTCATTTCAGGTTGTTTCTAGCATATCACAAATAAACCATAAACCGAATGTCCATCTTACCGAATATACCAAAGGAGGACAGGCAGTAATCTGCCCATCCTCCTTATAAAAATACTAATACATTCATTCTAATCAAAGTTTTCATTTAGATATATCCTGCTGAGGGCAGGATGGGGATTCTGAATTGAATCAGGAATTCTGGTTGGACCAATCTTCGACGTTCCAGATCTTGGTCACCCAATCCTCATAAAACTCAGGTTCGTGGGAAACCAGCAGAATCGTGCCTTTATATTCTTTCAAAGCACGTCTTAGTTCCTCCTTAGCCACAACGTCAAGGTGATTCGTCGGTTCGTCAAACAGAATCCAGTTGCTTTCGCGCATCAGAAGCTTACACAGACGGACCTTGGCTTGCTCTCCGCCGCTAAGTGCCTTCATTGGACGGGTAATATGCTCGTTTTTGAGCCCGCAGCGAGCAAGCGCTGCACGAACCTCGTGCTGATTCAAATGGGAAAATTCGTTCCACACATCATCAATCGGCGTAATATTCCCTGGACGTACTTCCTGCTCAAAATACGCAGGCACCAGGAAATCCCCCTGATAGGTCTTCCCCGAGAGCGCTGGAATTTTGCCAAGTATGGTCTTCAGCAGCGTTGATTTACCTACGCCATTACAGCCTACAATAGCAATTTTCTCTCCACGCTCGATCAGGATATTCATTTTGGGGAGCAATGGCCGATCGTATCCGATCTCAAAGTCGATTCCCTCGAATACCGTTTTACCGCTGGCACGGGCTTCCTTGAAGTTAAACACAGGTTTAGCCGCTTCCTCCGGACGGTCAATCCGCTCCATACGATCCAGCTGTTTCTCCCGGCTCTTCGCCCGGCCAGAGGTGGAATAACGGGCCTTGTTCCGCTGAATGAAGTCCTCCTGTTTCTTGATGAACTCCTGCTGCTTCTCGTAAGCATCAATATGCTGGTTCTTATTGATATCAGCCATTTCCAGGAACTTCTCGTAGTTCGCTGTATAGCGAGTTAATTTCGCAAATTCCAGATGATAGATCACATCCACCACCTGGTTCATAAATTCCGTATCATGGGATATCAAAATGAAAGCATATGGGTACTGCTTCAAATATTGAGTGAGCCAATCAATATGCTCAACATCCAGATAGTTGGTAGGCTCGTCCAGCAGCAGTACATTCGGCTTCTCCAGAAGAAGCTTCGCGAGCAATACTTTGGTACGCTGTCCCCCGCTTAATGTTGCGACATCGCGATCCAGGCCAATGACGGATAACCCAAGACCATTCGCCATCTCCTCAACCTTTACGTCCAGCATGTAGAAATCCCCGATATCCAGCTGCTCCTGAATTTCACCCATTTGCTCGAGCAGCAGCTCCAACTCTTCAGGAGAAGCATCACTCATCTTATTGGTGATCTCCATCATTTCTTTTTCAAGCTCCAGTAGAGGCAGGAAGGCATCCTTTAACACATCGCGAACCGTTTTGCCAGCTGTCAGCTTGGTGTGCTGGTCCAAGTATCCGTACCGGATCTTCGGTGTCCACTCCACCTTGCCGCTGTCTTTTAACAGCTGCCCGGTCAAAATATTCATTAGTGTTGATTTGCCTACGCCGTTTGCTCCAACCAAACCCACATGTTCGCCTGACAGCAAACGAAAGGATACATTCTTAAATAGAGTACGTTCCCCGAAATTATGTGATACGTTCTCTACAGTCAATAAACTCATGGCTATAGTAACTCCTGTCTGTATAAAATGAACTTATTTCATGTTAATTTAGCGAAATATACACAGTCAAGAGTTTATTGTATCACATCATGGAGTCCGGCAGAAACCATAACTTTCAGGGATTAGAGGACACCGGGATTAGAACAGCTTTTCTCCTGATATCCTGCTGCCGCTGCCTCTTTGGCACTCGGGAACACTTCTTCCACGCGATAGTTGAATTGACAGGCATCACGGTAATAATATTTGAGCCCCCTGCTATCCACCCCTCCGAAATAAACAGGAGCTTTAACAAGTCTGCCTCCTCCAAGGGCATAGTTATTATAATACTGATCGCCCATGGGGATGCCTTGAATGAATGCCATCATACCGATATCATCCATCGTATTCACCCACTCTTCCTGAGATATCAACGGAAGAGCGAACGTATAGGCTACTCCGTTTCGGAGCGCCACTTGGTTGTGCCGCTGTATGTAATAAGCAAGATGATCTTGAACGCTATTCACAATCGTGATCCGTCTGACTTGTTCAAACCTATCCTTATCTTCCAGCAAAGCTATACCCGTCCTGCCACTCAGATCCTCCCGATAGCCGGAGTGCCAGATGGAAGATCCTCCGCCTGATTCATATACCTGAACGAAGGAATCCAATGTAAACTGGATGCTGTTGGCCCTGCCATCATTCCAGGCATAAGGGATTTTGGGTGTCCATCTATGCTCCATGAGCTCCTCCCCATACGCGTTGGTGAAGGTTTGTGAAACATACAAATAAAACCCGTCATAATCCAGAACAACGATAGCAGGAATATACCACCACAGAGCTGACTGAGCAGCCGGATCATCCGCGATCCCCATATTGATGTACAGCGTCCGGGAAAAGGACTCCAGCGCTCGTTCTTTATCCGCACGCATAAATTTTATAGAATCATATGCCGACTCTTTGTCCTGGGTCTCATTATCGTTCAGCATCATCCCGCCGTCTTGAACGGCTGTACGCAGAGCAGCCGAATATTTCATTTCTACGTACCGGACATCCTCTAAACTCTCGGCACGCATGCCCAGAATTATAAACATGGGGAAAAACACGGCGGTAAATACGATGGCAAGATCAATAGAAATAGGTAAGGATTTGATACGATCACCACCTTTTCCCCTTCTCCGCACCGTGCGTGCGACTTTCATCGCACACGGCGCTCCATCTTTCTAGATTAGATTATCAATAGGTTCCAAGTTACTCATTTTACGGTACTGTTCGATTTTCTGGATCATTGTATCGTCGAAATCGAATTTGGACATGAGCTTAACAATCGTCTCAGGTTTACTCGCATGAACAATCCTGTGAATGTTTTTATGCAAGATACGCAGGTTGCTATAGCTGTCCGACCCTCCTAAATGTAGGGGGAGATAATGGTGGCAGTGCACCTCATCAGCGAATAGAAAAACACCTGTTATTTCGCATTTCCCTGCCCGCATGCTGTATCTACTCAGTCTGTTGTCCATGTACTCAACTGTTCGGTACGGTATCTTGGATTTCAGAAGTTTGGATATCTCAGCACGAATGTCCGGGTTCAGTTCTTTTATTAGGATTGCTCGACCACCGGGTGTAAACGGATTTAGACCTTGCTGAAAGTTGAGGTTGTTCACCGTTTTTACATCCCTGAGTGGGAAGAGAAGGACTCCACAAACTTTGAAAGTTCTGTAGTTGCTTTTATAGAACTTTTTATAAGTCGGAGGTGGAATTCCTGGATGTTGGTATTTCCCGACTGATTTTAGACGATTGTAAGTGAATGCTTTTAGATCATAGGCAAGACGTGAGAACTCAACACTAACGTGTGTTGCTTTTGAAAAATAGTTGTGCACCCCAAGGACGAAGCTGTTGTAAAGAAGAGCGTTTTGAGTAATGGGTTTCTTGTGTAATGCCATGATGCGTGTTTTTGCATCATTTTTGATTTGTTTTTTCTTCTTGTCGCTGATCCCCGTATATGCAACTCTTCGTTTACCTTTCTTTTCTGCCCATATAGTAAAACCTAAGAATTCCGATTTTCTTTTTCTAAGATTAACTACTTGGGATTTCTCGGGTGAGATATCGAGTTTGAGCCGACCCTTGAGATATAGCCTAACAGCGTGGTACCACTTTTGTGCGGTTTTCCAATCTCGACTTAGAATTTTGAAGTCATCTGCATAACGGACGATGTAACCTTCTTTAAGGTTAGTTTTCTTTAGCGCCCTGTTTCTATGGTATTTTCCTGCGTAAGTGATATTCGTTACGAAGGTTTCCCATTGTCCGGAGACCCATTGATCTAAGTCATTTAAGACTATGTTCGAAAGGAGTGGTGATAGGATACCACCCTGTGGCGTACCTTTGCTTGGAATGCCTTCCCATTCGATTTCCGCTTTCAGCATTTTGCTGATTATTCGTAGTACCCTTTTATCTCTGATCCCTATATTCCAAAGCTGTTTGATGAGCAGCGTATGGTTAACGTTGTCAAAGAAGCCTTGAATATCTACATCGACCACGTAGTGTAAGCCAGCCGTGTTCACTAGGTGTTGAATTCTCGCTATGGCATTGTGTGTTGATCTGATTGGTCTGAATCCATAGCTGTGTCGGTAGAAGTATGCTTCTGCGATAGGCTCAAGGATTTGTTTAAAGCACTGTTGGATAATCCTATCCTCTATACATGGGATACCTAATGGCCTTTTCTTGCCATTGGGTTTAGGGATATGGACTCGTCTCACCTTCCTAGGCTGGTAATTCGAGAGTTTACAACCTATTTGCTCCACAATTTCTTCTTCCGTTAGTGTTTTTAGGTCTTCAATTGTTTTGCCATCTGTGCCTGGTGTACGCGATCCTTTGTTGGACTTTATTGTCCGATATGCCAGCAGAATGTTCTGCTTTGTGGTAATTAGGTCGTATAAGTTATGGAAGCATATCTTTTTTTGGGCATTTTCGTACAACTCAGTAAAAGTGTTCGTCATGTCATAGTAGTCCCAGTAACGCAGAGCTTGCACTGTGGTTTCACCTCCTTGATGGAGACCCACATTCCTGCCAGATCGGTGCAATTCACTTTTTGGAAAGATTGATCTTAATCTAGAAAGACTCGAGGCTGTTCCTCCATATCCATTACAGATACTTCATCAGTCGTGCCTCTACTCTCACAAGGATTAATACATTTCAGTCGTTATACTGACCTTATAGTAACCGTCTGGGATGGCAGTCCCGTAATGCGACGTCCCTTGCTTTCCTTGTACCCTAAGGGCTAGCTATCCATGCTTAACCGTAGGTGTCTCCTTTGAGCCTGTGGACTTGATATCGCCTTAGTTCGATATAGCGTATTTCCTAGACTACAGTTGTACTTTACGCTATCCACCCTGAGTAGTATCAGGACATATGTTTCCATATGCTATGAATTTAGACCCGTACATTCAGAGATTCGTCAGATCCTTTGATCATTCTCACCATAGTTAGCTTTTCAGCCATCCGGCATATCAGTAGGCATACCTTCTCTTGGAGTGGCTTTAGCCTTCCTTCTGCCGACTTCACCTGTGCTTCGTACCTGACATGCTGCCCATGTCACGCACGCAGGAGATTAATGGAATTGTTTCAGGAAACATGGCTCCGTCATTCCAATTCTCGACCATAGAGTTGGACTTAGTAGATAAGTCCCTGCATTTCCCGCTCAAGGCGGTTATAGCAGAACAAGTCACACGTAATCTTCATTCAGTACCAAACCTCCGTATGGAAATGCGATTGCTGCTTTGCCACCAGAATTTGATCCGGTCAACGCATCGAACATGATCAATCCGGGTGTTCGATTCAGAGTACTGACACTTACCTGAAAGTGATCTCCAGCCGTTAGACGGTATCGGCGTCTGTCATCCTGTTTATCGACATTCGACTCCGGGAATAGATATCCCATAACATCTTCCTGATAATAAGCATCATATACGACGGAATAGCGGTTCAAGAATGTTCCAGGATCTGAAGGATCGGCATATTCCGGGTGGTATTTCTTATGATGATGTTCCATTTCCACATTGTAAATGTTCCCGGTGGCTGCCAGCTCTTGCAGGAAGTCATTGTACATGATCGGAGTAATATACCCCTTCGTACGAACACTATCCACGAATTTGGTAACGGATTGATAAACAACGAGTCGTGACAGATCATCCTGTCTTCTGGCCATCTCGCCTGCGGGAACCAAGTACAGCAGAAGAAGAGCCAGAAAGGCAGCAAACCATTTCGAAACCGAGTTTGACATTGTTGTTACCTCACTTTTACAAACTGGATGCTCTCCACTTCTCCATCGATCCTCCGAACGTACTCGGCATCATAATGGGCTTCCATATCTATGATCGAAAGATCCAGTTCCTCCGGATTACTGCCTGATTGGAACAGCACGCCATCCACATACATATTGAAGCCGCCAGCTTGAACCTCTCGCAGCGTGAATACGACTTCGCTTCCCTTATAAATGAGCTTTCTGTTCTCGTTCGTCATCTCTACGGTGATCACACCCGCATGCTGCTCCTGAGTCATTCTGCCTACGGCTGATATACCGCCATCCACCATCGTCTGAATATGGAAGGCATACAGGGCTGCGCCAAGAAATAATGCCACTGCTGCTGCCAATTCAAGTGCGCTTATCGTTTGTCCACGCAAGGCAAGTCACCTTTCCATTCATAACTATTGATCGAATTTAATGCCTCTGATTACGTTAGAATCATCCTTAACGATGGTCGCCTTAAATTTGCCGCTTGGATTGACGTACTCTGGGCTTTTCTCATCCATGACGAGTTCGATATTCCCTTGTCTTGAATCCGGATTGAGAATCGAACCGTCCTTCTCCAACACATTGCCGTACCATTGCCCTGCTTTATTTTTCCCTGTTGCTATGAAAACTCCAAATTGATCCTTATCCTTGTATTTACGCAGTGCGTTTGTCACCTGAGAACCGCTGATGGTTGTTCCGTCATACACGGTAAATGCTGCCTGGGACAGCTCTGTCTGAATATCTGAAAAATTGTTTTGAGCGGTTTTGGTTGCCTCCTGCGCCGAAATAAACAAAATAACAACAATGGTAATCAGTGCTATGGTCAGAAATATGCCTGCTGCAACCTTTAAAGCGGATGATGCATTATTCATTGAAATCTCCCTCATTCTTTCAATTATTTTTTGATCCTGTCGATCATGATTCCGGTTGAGCCAATCCACGTATCGTTATAATCGTTGAATTTGCTCATAATACGTTTCCATCTGGGAGAAACTCATGCCGATAAGCGGGATAACAAGATACATAAAGATCAACGCATACATCGGAGTAAAACCGATCATTCGCCCCCATGCGGCCTTCGTATCGATCATCGCTTCGTACTCCTGCTTGCGTCGCTCGAAACTGTATATCATTTCTCCATCGAGGTCATCAAAAACATCCTTGATCGGTACTTTATCTACCGCAAGCAGCAGCTTGTCCACCAGCCGCTGAAATTCAGGAAACCAGACGTCTTCCTTCAGCTCCAGCAATGCCAGCTGGGCGCCATGTTCGTAATGAAGCAAGCTTTTTTGAATGGGAATCTTAAAAATAACAGCAAACCGATTAAGCCATTCCAATATGGCCTCAACCGAGATGCGCTCCATTCCGCGCAGTATGGATATGACCGTTTGAAATTGATAAATTTCATGCCTCATTTCCATATTGCGTACTTTCCGGTGAAAATGCAGCAGCCATAATGGCGCCGCATATGCAGCCACACCTGCCAGAAAGGATAGCAGCAGCTCCCACCATTTCAAATACTCGCTGTCATAGCGCTGCAGTTTAGTCATAATTCGATCGGTTATGATCTCAACTTGTTCCTTGGTCAATGAAGTAGGATCTGTCTCACTAATCATCTGCTTGACCTGATCATCGGTCACTTCCGGCGACATATGCAATTGTTCCATTAGCAGCCGATCGCGCTCAACCGTTTCCTCTGCCTGCCGACGCTCGATCTCATTCATCTGGCCGAACAGGGAATGATTCAAAGAAACGGGGACATACAGCAGATGATGTTTAGCCTGCACATGCAGACCTGTAGCCAGCGATAGCGACAGGAAGAAAGCCAGGCAGAAGAACGTCACCCTTCTGATATAGAGCCATTCGAACTTGATTCTCGCGTTGCTTTCCTTTAATAAGCGTACCTGCCTGTCATATTTCACCGTACCGGGTGTCGGAGCCATTACCTTCACAAGCCAACGCATAACAGCAATCCGGTACATTCTTTCTTCCAGGGTCATCTTCTGAACCTCTGCGCGGTAATCCGTTTCCCGATTTTGCTGGAGCTTCTGAAGCAAGATGTAAGAGATTAGAATGATGATATAAATCGATATCTTGGTCATAAACCCGAGCTTGCTCATATAAAACTCATCCATCGACGGAAAACTGCTCCTGGCCCAGCGTTCAATCGGTTTGGTGAAAAAGACCGGAGCCAACGCAATCACATTCAAGCCCTTCATTAAATAATCCAGCTTGTCTCTGCGCAATATTTCCAATTGGATCTCCTTGGTCAACCCGCTTAGGCCATGCAGATAGATAGAGCCTTGTTTTCTCGCATGATCACCAAACTCCATGACAAGATGTGAAATACCCGCAAACGCTTTAAGATATCGGTTCGGCGCTACCTCATAATACCTCTCCAACTCGTCATCAGGATCGTTGGATACCAAGGCATTATAGATCCGATGAGCATGCATAGAAATTTCATGCCCTGAAGTCTCCGCTCCCTCGTACAAAGCTTCCTCTACCATTCCATGCTGCTGATAGTGATGGCGGACGGAGGAGAACAAATCAACCGATTGGACAAGTATTTTTCGTTCCAGTCGGTTAATGAACATCTCAACAAGCATATTGTTAATAACCGCTGCTGCAAGAATAACAATGACAATAAACCCCAGGTCCGGATGACTCCATATAAGGAGCATGGCGGTTAACCCGATCGTACCGGTAATCGCGAAGGCTAATCTCACGGTTTCAAACCGGAGTGATATTTCGTCATAGGGATGCATGATCGCGATCCGCTGTCTGATCCGTTTAAGATAGGCTTTGATTATAGGAAGCTTCATTCCATACCTATAGGCCAATTGAAACCATTGCCGGTACATCCCGCGCAATGACCTTACCTCGCCCGCATCAACCTCTACGACAGCTACCTCACCATACCCTCGTCTTCTGTTCATCCACGACACGATACCGAATGTGATGGAAAATAGTGCCAAAGATATGATTAAAATCAGAATTAATACATCTTTAGAGGACACTTTGTTCCCCCCAACCCGAAGCCAGAAACACTCTGAATTCTTCGGCATCTTCCGGATGCATATGCTCCGTCATTTCGCGAACACTGCTTTCGGATAACTTGGCGGCAGCGATATAGCTACCGTCCCGGTATTCAATCACATTACGAGATACGAAATAATTTACTTCGTTCAATCTCCGCATATGTTCTGTACTTAACTGAAAATATTCCTCCATACTGTTCTTCCAGCGCTTTTCTGAAGTTCCCTCGAATGGTGGCAGGGATCCCTTCTCAACCGGGATGCACTCTGTAATACGTTCTATGTAGCGGTTACCGTAAGCGTCTCTTCTTAGATGAATGTCAAAGTTGATCACGCTGACCACCTGCTGCTCTGCAATATGCTCTTGCCTGAAAACGCCGCTCTTGAGCAAGGAGTTGCGCAAGGATTGTACAAGGTCTTTGAATGTCTTGGCATGATGGGTAAACACGGTAAACAAACTTGCCACTTGAGACATCTGTATCATCCATGACGCTACCTCGTCACTGGCAACCTCACCAAGAATATTAACGGTACCGTCCGTCTTCTTCTGCAGATCCAGACCGGCCTGCCCACTAATATGCTCGGTTTCCCTGAAGCTGAGAATATTTCTGCGGCTATAGATTTTCCTTAAATGCAACTCAAAGGCCATCTCTTGCACCCGAAGGGTATAGGAGGCATAAATATGACCCACCATCGCCATGAGCAGCGTTGTTTTTCCGGAACCCTGCGCACCGGTGATTGCCGTAATCCGGCTGCCTTTCATTAAATACCTCAACAAACCGATTACCAATTCCGAACCGTTTCCCGTAATTAACTGATCAAGCGAAGCCTTGGGCAGATCAAACTTGCGGACAAAGAACGCCCAGGACTCGGCAAACGGGGGCCGAACCACAACGACCCTGGAGCCATCTTTCATCTCATTCACTTTATAACCGCTGGCTTCTGAAAGCTGCCCGGGATGATTGTATTTGTATATGTTTTGACATACTCTCTTCAGTTCCAGCATCGAACCAAACGATAAAAAAGCTAGATGCAGCGACACCCCTCGATAAAAAATCCAGACACTCTCGCAGCCTGTTGCTGGTGATTCGATATTTGAAAAGCCAAGCCCCAAAAACTCATCCTGGTCGTGAAAGATATACTGTCCGCTGTCACGGTTGACAGAAATGCCACTTACCCCGCCACTGATCCCGTCGATCCGTTGATCCCTGATTTCATCCACGACGGAAAAGCCTTTGTACTGCTGATAAATGCGCTGAACGACGATATCAAGCTTCTCCGGAAACAAGAGCGGTCGCTGCTCTGACTCATAGATATACGCAATATCCTCTGCGGTTACCGCATATACGCTGCCCTCTCCATAACCGGGAATCACGCGAGGCCCTGCAAGATCATACGTCTCAAGAAGTACGGATAAAGCATTCTCTCCGTGCCTCTGCTTATACAGGTATAAGATGATCTCGAATTGATCCTGGGCTGTTAACTCGGTCAGGTTTTCGAATGGAATGGCCGCATGAATGTTGGACTCGTTCAAACCCAGATCTCTGACCAGCAGCTGCTTTAAAAAATCCTTTACATAAGCTTTATCCAGCACATCTCCGGATACGCAGCCCTTGAGGGCACTTCTCAATTCACTTCGCTTGTTCAGCCTTCGGCGATACTCCTCTTCATGCAGCCCTAAATCAGACAACTGGCTGTGCGTCAGCTGATGGAGGCTTTCTTTAACAAACGCAGTCATGGCTTCAAGAGAATAAGGGTCGGACCCCCGCGAAATAGCAGCGGTCGGTTTTCGGGTATCCAAATAACGCAGATATACAAACAGCAGTACAAACAAAATAATGATGATGATCCATATCGTATTAAAGGAATTACCCAAGAGCATGCTGGCCTCCCGCTTTCGAACCGCCGGAAGGAAGACCAAGATGTTCAGCCGCGGCATCCGCCAAGTTACAAACGGCAACATACAGTGAGCTCATCCGTTTCAGGTCAGCGCCTCTCCGACTTCGCTGCATATAAGGCATAACGGAGCGCATATTCCATGCATCCGTCATGCCGGAACAATATGGAACACCAAGCACCGTCGTTTTGATGCCAAAGCGGCGCTTGATATTTTGCAGTGTACAATGGCTCTCCCGGTCATATTTGCCGACGATATATAGGCTTGCCTTGTCCTTCAGTTCAGGGGGTAGCCCCTCCTGTTCAAGCTTATTCTCCAGTACATGCAAATTTTGATTCAAACCAACCACGATGAAGTCGGCAGCTTGAAGTATCGCGCGATCTACCGCTCCCGGAACTCCATTACCTGCATCGGCCACCGTGACGTCGTAACTTCGCTTGGAGAACTCCATAACTCTGGTCATAAGTTCCGCCTGTTTTCTGTCCTCCGCACTGCTTGCGGTCTGTATATCATCGGCGGACATTAGTTTCGGTCCACATAAAAGATCTAGCCGATCAGACAGGAGCGGCAAAGTATAATTGCGTACATTCTCCGGGTTCAGCCTCCCGCTTGTACAAAGTCTTTCCAAGGCATCCATTCCGGTATCTTGAAATGCTGTCATAAAATCAAATGATTCCTGCTTAAAGGAAAAAGCTTGTTCCACTCGCTCCCCTGCATGTCCACCATGGGCGAGCAGCACTTTGACCTGATATTCAAACGCCAATACGATAGGTAAACTCGAGGCCAGCATCGTACTGCCGCTGCCGCTTTTCAAGGGACTCCATACAGCAATCAGACTCATGCATGCCTCCTTCCTGCTTGCCGAAGTGCCCGGCGAATATGCCGCTGCTCCATTTCCGTTAACAGGCGGAGAAGTTCGGTAAGCGATCGTTTATACTGTCTGGATAATGGCTTAATACCCAGTCTTCCTGCATGTTCATTTTTTATTTTCAAGGCGAAGAACAATTCATCCCACGGCATTTTCACGGGAGGACCCAGCCACTGAATCCGGCTGTCTTCCAGATAACCTTCTATATAGGACTCATCCATCAAATCTTCAATGACCTGAACATATACCCGATGGAAAGGAGGGAGCGGATCATCTGTTCGTGCGGCTCTTAGTTCATCAAGCAATGCCGTACTCTTGCGCAGTCCGGTTACCTCGAACCCGCTAACCCAAACATGGGCATCTGCTGTATCCCACTGCATCTTGTCCAGGAATTCCGACTTCTCCACGTCCATGACGATATAGTCGTACTTCTTCTCGTCTGCTTCTTCCAGATAGTCCATGAGTGAAGTATAATTCTCAAATCCGGTTGCCACGTCGAATCCGGCAAACTCCATAACCGGCAACTTCGGGTGCATCACGCCTATGCAATGTTTGTACTTCGCATCCATCGCACCATCCACGAGCAGTACCCTATTGTCTCCATTGGCTAATATTTTGCACATGTAGAGGAGCATGTCGCTCTTATCACAGATACCTGTAAATATCCACGTCTTCACTTTGATTACACTCCTTCAATCGCTCATCTGTTCTTAGGGCTTAGCTTTGTCTTTACTAAGGACTTGAGAATATCAACTCCGCTTCTTCTGATTCCTTATCACTGCCCGCCTCGGCTTCTGGCGGTCCGGATGATCCTAGAATCTGCTCCGCTTCTGAATCCCGCTCTTCACGGAGCGGAGTCTCTGTATGATCCTCGTCGTCAAGACGGATGTCAGCAGTATTCCGTTTTGTATCCGTTGAAGATTGGGAGCTTAAATTGGACGCAGGACTCCAGGAGTCTGGACTTCTTGCCCCACTAGCGAAGATGGAGTTGTGATGCATGTCGGATACCTGTGCCTGCTGATTCGGCTGAAGTTTGCTTAAATCCTCTTCCAGCGTGTTTCGCAGCGTAACCTCGAAGTGCTTCTCGGCTTTCTTCACAATATTCGGGTTGCTTCCGATCAGCTTCGTTACTTCAGCGTTTGGAGGATAATTAGGTATTGCCCTCTCTTGCAGCTCCGGCTCTACATAGGTGAGTGCATAGAGTGTGGCATTATGCAGATAAGCATCCACCAAAGCGCTGGAAAGCAATAAAATCTCCCGTTCGCTTAACGTTGTCCAAAACGCCGGATTTTGAAGCCTGTCGATCTTCTTCTTGGATAAAATGATGTAATCCTGTCCGCTTGGAAACTGGACCCTTACATCGATCACGTCCCCTTGTCTTAAATTACTTGGCAGATATACGGACTTCATCTCCCGATGACGAAGATCGGACGGTGTCGGCTCTTCTTCAAAGAGCATCGAGCGGGTAATCGGTGTTCCCTGCAGCAGCTCGATCTTGGCCCCCTTCCCGGCAATCTCTTCCTTGACCGAGAACAGATTGCCGGAAGAACCGTCATCAGGCAAACGCACTTCCTTAATATCCTTTGCATCGATGAAATGACCAGGCGGAATATCTTTTAACGGGACCCATGCAACCTTCATTGAATTGAGCTGCTGAAGCTGCGTCTCTTCAAGCTCCTTGATTCGCTGCTCGTATTTAGTACGCTCTATACTCTGCTGCTCTTTATAGCCGTGCACATAATACAACATTGCGCCGGCACATACGGCACCTGTTACGGCTGCGCCGGCTAAGCCAGCAAATATCAGTTTGCGGCTGCGCCTCCTGATAATTGGCATTGCTTCATCTCCTTCAGTTCATATGCAGTTAATTCTTTAGAAACCTGAATCTTCGCTTCCTTTCTGCCCGCGGCAGGTAATCCAGAAATAACTGTGCAAATGCCTCCCGGCTGCTGTCAGGCAATTCAAACGGGTCCAATTGCAGGGGCAAGGAATGAACTCTATTCGTTCCTAGCGTTCTTCTCATCTCTTGAATCGTTTCTTCCCCAGCAAGAGGCAGTGCGTAGATCCTGGCCGGCTGAGGATGTCTTGACAGCATCCGGGCCAGCGTTACCACATCATGCTGTCGCCACTCCGCTCCTGATCCGATAACGATAGGGAGATCGGCCCGAAGAAACTCCTCGAGCCGTTCGCTGTCCCGGTATGCTCCCAAATCCAACACCACCGCATCGTAACTGCCCCCGAGCAGCGAAATAACTTCCGTTCTGGCTGTTTGCCGCCAAAAGTGAATCCCGTTGATTTCGAACTTTCGGATAGACCCCAGCTTCCCGCCCTCGGCAATTTCCTGAATCCGGGTAAAGGCGGTAGATTTTGCGCTCATTTCTACGATCGCTACCTTCCCGTACCTTGAAGCCAAGTAATGCCCGAATGCGATACAGCTATGGGTTGTTCCTACACCGGATGATGCCCCCAATACGGCTGTCACAAGCGTCCCGGCTAGCGTGTTGGACTGAGCACTTGATATATTCGCAGTGATCGGCTGATGCCGACTGAGCGCTGAACGAACTTCTGCCGCGGATTGATATCGATGCTCCGGAGCATATTGCAGCAGCTTTCGAATAACGGGTACAAGTTCTCTTGGCAAATCGCCACGGATATGTCGCTCCACGCCCGTTATCCATTCACTGAATTTACCGCCGGTTGAGAGATATAGCAGAAGCGCTCCAAGCCCATACAGGTCCGATCTCGCATCGCTTTGCCTACCTCCGTATTGCTCCGGCGCCGCAAATCCAACCGTGCCCAGCTTGACGGTATCCTCCCCACTCTCTTGTTTATAGCTTCTGGCGATTCCAAAATCGATGAGTCGAACCTCCAGCTGATCGGTCAGCATAATGTTTGATGGCTTTAAATCCCGGAATACAACCTGAGGTTCGTGATTATGGAGATACTCCAGAACATCCAGCAGTTGCTCCGTCAGTTCCATGATGAAGTCCGGATTCACATTCCCTCGATATCCCCGAAAGTACTTCTCCAATGTCATGCCCTGAATATAATCCATAACTAAATAGGTGTAGCCGGTAGCCTGTGCATGAAAAAAATCGACAATGCGCGGCAGACGCGGGTGACTGAGTTTAATCAGAAGTTGTGCCTCGTCCTGAACGGTGCGCTGCATACCGGGTTCAGACAAACTCTCCTTCACTGCCCATTTCTTCCCGGGCAGCTTCAGATCCTCGGCCAGATATACACAACTCATGCCCCCTTCACCGATCACGCGGTCAATCACGTAACGCTCGCCCAACACTTCCCCATGTACTAATCTGCAAGGCTGATTCATTTCAACGCCCTCTCCCCTGACTTACAAACACAACAAAAAAAGGAAAGCACTCCGCCACATCACTGAATCGTGATGAATAGCGGGATGCTTTCCCTATCGTTGTCGTTGGTTAATTTTGGAATCATTATAGAACAAGATACATTGACTTGTAAAGAGTTTTTTAATACTTAATCATATAAAGCGTAATCTCGTCCCGATTGTGGAACAGCTGCTTTGCTCCCTGAATCTGCATTCTGGACTCTTCAAACACCGACATGATCTCTTTCACCAGCGCCATCGGTTTCTTAGTCAGCAGCTTAACCGTAATGACAGCAGTGCCGCCCGTCTGAAGACTGTGCAGCAGCCCGGTTACCATTCTGGCCATTAGTTTAGGACTCCAGCTCATATCACACACCAACAGGTCAAACTCAGAATCTCTAAACGATACGTCCGCTGCATTCTTGTGAATCACGCGGAGGTTTTTGTGACCATCGAGGGATGGGTGCATTTTCGCCGGATCAATGGCCGTAACTTGCAGGCCGCGCTCCAATAAAAAGGAGGTCCATCCGCCAGGCGCTGCTCCGATATCGACAGCCTTGCGGAAGGAATCAAACGGAATTCCGAACTGCTTCTCCGCCTCAAGGAGCTTGAATTTGGCTCTTGAGATTTGTCCCTCTTCCCGCTGAAAGCGGACGGCGCCTCCGTTCCAATCCGACAGGTTGTCCTCCGGCCGTGACACGCCCACATACCAGACACTGTCGGCAGCGAATAGTGAAATGATCCACTCCGGTGCCTGTACCGTGTATTCAAGTTCTAGCGCAGCCAAGCGATGCTGTAATTCATCCCGAAGGGCCGCGGGGTTTTCCTTCCACGAGCTGTTCTCCGTCTTTCGGATCTGGATGGATACACGGCTGCGGCCGATTTCCTCCCGCTTCATGACATGCTCAACGACAGCATGCAGTGCATCGTCAGCGGTATCGGCTGTCACCTCCAGATGTACCGGAAACAAATGCCGCAGAAAAATAGGCGGGGAAGACGTAATCAGCCGCTTCGCCTCATCTTCGGAGCTGCCGACTGTCGCCAAAAACACCTCACCCGGTATCATCATCGTGCTCTTTATACTGCCAAACATCCGGCGCAGCTCTTCTTGGGCGTAAGGAGCAAACCCATGGTTTGCCGTACATACCCACTTGCTGTGAAAATCCCGATGACTTTGATTCTGTTCCTCAAGCTCTTGCATAACATTTAATTCATCCAAACGGATTAACCTCCAGAAATAACTTTGATCCAGGGACGTCCGCCATCCCATTCCAGCTGAGCGTCGATATCATAAGTTTGTTTGATAAGTTCATGGTTTAATACGTCTTCTTTTGTTCCCGCACCCGTTAAGCGGCCGTCTTTCATGAGCGCCACATGAGTAAATAAAGGGACAATCTCCTCGATATGATGCGTGACATACACAACCGTAATTTCGCGCTGCCTCAGCTTGTCAATCTCCTGCAGCATCTTCTCCCGTTCATACAAATCCAGGCCCGCACACGGTTCATCCATAATCAGAATCTTCGGATCGGCCATGAGGGAGCGTGCCAGCATTACCTTTTTACGTTCACCTTGTGACAATATTCCGAGAGGCTGCTCCGCCAGATGGCCGAAATTCATTTCGTTCAACAGGGCATGGGCCTGGTTCCTGGCCTCTTCCGGTATGTCTTGGTAGAAGCGCAGAAAGGCGTAAGCCCCTGTTGCCACAACCTCCCAGACCGGGTCGCTCAGCGTCAATTTCTCCAATAACGACTGGCTAATATAGCCGATCGATTTGCGGACCTCACGAACGTCGCATTGTCCGTAAACATGGCCAAGGACCTCCACACGCCCGCTGGAAGGAAACATATATCCTGTCATCATTTCCAGCAGCGTCGTTTTGCCTGATCCGTTCCTGCCCAAGATGGCCCAGTTCTGTCCCGGCTTCATCTCGATACTAACATCATCCAGAATCTGACGGCTCCCTCTGACGAGCGACAAATGCTGCAGCGAAATCATGGCTTCACGCTCCTCACAAAACTCACGATATCCTGCACGGAACCCATCCGGTACAGCACCTCCGGTGCGGGGAGGGGACTCGACTGAATAGCCAGCAATGCAGGAACACTGCGGATTTGATACCGTTCCACAATGTCCGGAAGAAAGTTCACATCGGCTTCGAGCAGCTGTACATCCGGCACCACATGTTCTACAATGTTGATCATCTTACGCGCAGCGGCACATGTGCCGCATAATGGCGTATGCAAAAATACGATGACTGGGTCCGCATTCGCATCCCTTTTCGTCAGGCGCTCGTGCCATTCAAGCCTCTCCGTCAATTCACGCTGCGTTACCTCTATCATCTTGAACCCTGGGCGACTTCCCGCAGAACGGATTCCGGCATCGGTCCATTGTGAACCCGGACGCTTTCCGGCATATGCTCATAGAGCAGCTCATACATTTTTCTTCTGCCAGATGGGCTTGAGGTATGCAAATATATTTCTCGGGCCTGCAGATTTTCGGCGATCATGGCTGCAACCACGTCTCCGCCGTTCATTTGGCCATGTCCCAATTCAAAGTCAAGGGACAGAACATCCACTTCACATTCACGGAGCATCAGCAAACACTCTTCCCCGCTTCGTGCCAGCGCAAATCCTTTCGGATTGGGGCGCCAGTCGTCTAAATACAGATGAATCATATTACTCTCTCCCTTAATCAGGACCAGGACAGCACCTTGGCGATGTCTTCCCTATGCGTGCCGTCAGCCCCTTTTTCACTTTCCAGGACAAATGCCTTGCCTGCAAGTTCCGGTGCCAGAACCAGACGTTTCAGCGCTTCTGTTCCTATCATACCTTGTCCGATGCGGGCGTGGCGATCTTTTCTTGAGCCGGCCCCATATTTCGAATCGTTCAAATGAACGGCAACGGCAGATTCCCAATAGCCCAGCGATTTGCCCCTGGCAAGGAGCTCATCCGTATTCGAAATATCCCAACCTCCGGCGGCAAACAAATGGCAGGTATCCAGGCAAAAGCCTATTTTCTCCGGATAATCAGCAAGCTGTCTGACCTTCACGCTCTCTTCAAGCGTCATCCCCATAGATCCATGATCCCCCGCCTGATTCTCGATCAGCAGCTTAGCCCTTCCCGTCCAGGAAGACAACACATCATTCATGCAGCGGATAATATTCTGATACCCTTCAAGGATATCCTGGCTCTTGAGATGCCCAAAATGAACCACGATACCCAGCGATCCGCAAGCCTCGGCAATCATGAGATCATTCTTCAGGGAATCTACCGTCAACTGGTAAAACGCTTCGCCCCGGGTTAAGCCAACCGCCATATTCGTCGGATATGGGGTGTGCGCGATCGAAACGAGTCCTTGTTCCTGACAAAACTTGGAGCAGGCGGCGGCATTGCGAACGTCCGGCATCTTTAAGTGAAGACTGCGCGGATTTTTCGGGAAATACTGATAGGCTAGTGAACCGATCCCGGCTGCATGCTGGGCTGCTGCGAGAAATCCGCCCCGTGTGCTGACATGGCTCCCAATTCGGACTTTAGGCTTCATGCTGACAGTTCGGACAAAAGAACACTTTGCGCGAGGTATGCTCCATCTTCACGATCGGCGTACCGCAGCGAACACAAGGCTCTCCTTCGCGATCATACACCTTGCACTCGTCATTGTAAGCCCCTGTCAGGGTATCCCCTTCCTGAAACGGCATTTCCATATATCCGCCGCCATCCGTCGCCTCGCGCATCACTTTAACGGTACTCTCGTATAACTGCTCTAAAGACTGCTCCGATAAATCCTGGATTTTGGACAGCGGGTGAATGCGGGCATCAAAGGCAATCTCATCCGCATAACAGTTGCCGATCCCGGCGACAACCTGCTGATTGACCAGCGTAGTTTTTAAAGCGCCCCGCCGTTTTCCAATCCGTTCGACAAAGCGCGCTTTGGTCATTCGCCGATCCAGAAGTTCAGGACCAAGCTCTTTAAGCGCATTTTCCGTCTCTCTGGCTGTCAGGAAATGCAAGTAACCCAGACGCAGTCCGATAAAGTACAGCACCTGATCGCCAAAGGTGATCTCGACCTGGGTCGACCTTGATGGACGCTCCTCATCTTTATGCCCCAAATACAAAATGCCGCCCAGCATAAGGTGAAGCAGCAGTCTGCCTCCGTTATGCAAATGGAATATGAGGTGCTTGCCTCTACGTTCCACAAAAATGACCTTGCTTCCCTTTAACACGGAAGTAAACTCATCAACGGTCACATTCAGTGATTTTTCACGGTTCACGACGACATTTGTAATCGGCACATTCAAAATGCTCTGCGATAACAATCTTCGGTAATTTTCCATTTCCGGCAGTTCCGGCATCATTCATCTTCCCTTTCGTCAATCACAAAAGTTTACATGTACACTCTCACTCATTATGAACACAGCAGATCTTTCACTTCACTTAAATCCCGGCAGATAAAATCCGGTGTGACACCCGTGGCTTCCATATGGGCCTCCATATTGAGATCGGTCGTGATTCCGGTCATAACGAGCACCGTCTTACAGCCGGCATGCGCGCCAGCCGCGATATCCGTACGTATATTATCTCCGATTACATAAGTGTCCTCCGGAGCCAAACCAAGGCGATCCGAAGCAAATTTCATTAATATCGAGGACGGCTTTCCGATGACCGTCGGTTTCACTCCGGAAGCAGCTTCGATCGCAGCGCCGAGCGATCCTGCACCGGGCATCAAGCCGGTATCCGATGGAAGCTGCAAGTCCGGATTGGTCAATATCGACGCGGCTCCCTCCTGAATCCAGCGAACGGCACGGGTTAACTTCTCGTAATGGAACGAGCGGTCGATTCCTTGAATGACATATTCAGGGGACTGCTCCACGATGTTCAGACCTGCGGACAAGAGCGCTTCACGGAGCCCCTCTTCGCCAAGCATTGCCACTCTGGCACCCGGCGACTCCTCAGCGATATATTTAGCAGCAGCCAGGGAGGAGGTGCATACTTCCTCCGGCAAGGCGGGTATTCCCATCTCCATCAGATGCGTCGCCACTTGCTCCGGTGTTCGTGATGAATTATTCGTTACATACAGAAATGGAATCTGCAATTCCTTCAGCCGCTCGATGAGAAGGTCTGCCCCCTCAATCCGATAACGGCCATGATACAGCGTTCCATCCAGGTCAATCAGCAATCCTTTTGGTTTTGGTTTTTCCATGAATTGATAGCACCTTCTTTATTTCTTTCCTTCACGCCATAAATGATTCATTGATTAAAGTACTAGCGTTCTCGGCATCGCCGTGTCGTTACTCATCGTCATATTTCAAAATAAATATGTATAACCATGGTTCATACTCTGAGCAGATGTTTGCATACGTAGAAACCCCGGTTAGTATTATTGTAAAGAAGGCTACTTCCGGTTGCAAGGTTCGTGGACAGCTCTTCAGTCCGGCGTCTAAATAGTCGAAAGAGATCGAAGACTGTCCAAGGGTTAGTGATTATAAACCGCTTTGTCATTTCCTGCGCTTTCCCGGAAAATAATTCACTCAATCACTCGATATTTCCCTGTAAATAACAGCGGTGTCAGCTCATGATTTGCGCTGAATGGGGTACAGGCCAAAATCCTCTGCC
This sequence comes from Paenibacillus sp. Dod16, assembly GCF_049893405.1. NCBI lineage: Bacteria > Bacillati > Bacillota > Bacilli > Caryophanales > Paenibacillaceae > Paenibacillus > Paenibacillus sp. Dod16. The sequence continues at coordinate 19,966 of NZ_JBNDYG010000038.1, read as the reverse complement.
AAGCGTGTATTCGCAAAAATCTCCTGCGCTTCCTTGAGCAGCGGCTGCAAATGCTCTATATCCTTATATCGGGAGCTGAAGTGAGTCAGGAATAACGATCTTGCTTCAGCCCGTTTCGCTGCTTCTGCTGCCTGTTTAGCCGTACTATGATAGTATTCGTGCGCGAGTTCAGACAGATCCTCCATGAAAGTGGCTTCATGAACCAACAAATCGGCGCCTTTGGCCAGGGTCTCCACCCCAGGGCATGGCCTTGTATCCCCGAGAATCGTGACCACTCTCCCTTTTTTCGGTGTCAGGAGCACATCTGAGGCATGAATCCATCGTCCGTCGCCGAGTTCCACGCTTTCCCCTCTTTTCAGCTTGCCATAAAGCGGTCCTGGCTTGAGTCCATAATCCGCCAACCGTTTCAGGTCCAGACTGCCGGGAAGATCCTTCTCCACGATACGGTATCCGTAACTCTCGGCCCTGTGATCCAGCTTTGCTGATTCCACGAGGAAGTGATCGTCCTCAAACAACATGCCTCCGGTATGCTCAATGACCTCCATCGTATAGGGTACGCGCGATTGGCTGATGCTCAGCGTAGTTTCAATGAAGGGCTTTATACCTGGGGGACCGTATATCGTCAGGGGCGAAGTTACCCCTTGAGCACCTCGGCTGGACAGCAAACCTGGCAAACCGAACACATGATCACCATGCATATGGGTAATAAATACCTTCTCAAGCTTGGACAGCTTGAGCGGGGATTTCAATATTTGATGCTGCGTGCCTTCTCCACAATCAAACAGCCACAGACTTCTTCGCTCTTCCAGCAAACGCAGTGCAATCGAGGTCACGTTACGCTGCAGCGTAGGAACCCCCGCATTTGTCCCTAAAAAATAGAGTTCCATCCCTCTTCTCCCCTTTCGGTTGTAAACCGGAGAAATCCCCCGAAACATTCGGAGGATTTCAAACCGGCTGTACCGGTATTCAAATGTTAAGCTTTATCCACGTTAAAATAATGAGCCTCCGGGTGGCTGAAGACCATAGCGGATACCGATGCCTCCGGTTCCATCATGAAACCTTCGGTAAGATGAACGCCGATATCCTCTGGCTGCATCAATTTAAATAACGGTTCCTGATCCTCCAGATCCGGACAGGCCGGATATCCGAAGGATACGCGAATGCCTTGGTATCTCGCACCCAAGCGCTGTTTCATTGTCATGTCTGCCGGATCGGGGTATCCCCAAGTATCCCGCATCATATGGTGAATCCGCTCCGCCAGCCCTTCTGCCGTTTCCAGCGCGACCGATTGAAGTGCATGGGAGCGCAAATAGTCACCCTTGTCCTTCCATTCCCCGGACAATTTTCCGACGCCGTGACCGGCCGTAACGACAAGGAATCCAACGTAATCCATAACCCCGCTGTCTACGGATTTCAGGAAATCCGCCAAGCACAGGTACGGCTCAACCTGCTGTCTCGGAAACGTAAAGGTATGCAATACTTTTGTTGTATCTTTTGGATCGTATATGAGAATGTCATTTCCTCTAGACTGTGCCGGGAAGAAACGGTACATCGCATGCGCCTGTATGATCCCCGATTGAACGGCCTCTTCCAGAATGCCATCAACGGTTTCCTTAAGCGATACCGCCTTGGGATCCTTGGCTTTAAGCAGCTGTTCCACTGAACCTTTCAGACCTAAATGATGTCCTAACAGCATCTGCATGTTGATATATGGCAGAATATGCGAAATCGGATAATTTCGGAGCACATGCCGCTCCATATCCGGTGGTAAATATACAGGAGCATCGGTCGAAATTTTGGAGCGCAGTCCTTCTGACAGCTTCGGCATTACTTTAACCACTTGCGGAGCCGCAGCATCGGCTTCCTGCTCTGCCTTGATCTCTTCCGCGATTCTCGTCCGCTGGACCGGATCGCTGAGCTGGTTGGCCAACGCAAGACCATCCATTGCGTCCTTCGCGTAAAGCACCATGCCGTCATACTCGGGACGAATGCGGGTCTTCGTGAATTTTCGTGTAAGAGCCGCCCCGCCTACCATGATCGGAACGCTAATGCCCGCGTTCTTCAAATCCTGGGCGGTGGATACCATCTGTTGGGCTGACTTCACGAGCAATCCGGACAAGCCGATAGCATCGGGCTGTTCGCGGCGGTATGCCTCGATAATTTGCTCTGGTGGTACTTTTATACCCAAATTAATGATTTGGTAACCATTGTTGGATAAGATGATCTCCACCAGGTTTTTACCGATATCATGCACGTCCCCCTTCACGGTGGCAAGCATGATTTTCCCTTTGACCGACGACTCGTTTTTCTCCATAAAGGATTCGAGATACGCCACGGAGGCTTTCATCACTTCGGCGCTTTGCAGCACCTCCGCGACAATCAGTTCGTTGTTGTTGAACAAACGTCCAACCTCGGTCATCCCGGCCATCAGAGGTCCATTGATGATCTCCAGCGCGCCGTATTTGGTTAATGCTTCATCTAGATCCGGAATGAGGCCTTCCTTGGAACCTTCCACCACATAGGATGCAAGTCGCTCCTCAAGCGTCAGGTTGGATACCTTAACCTTCTTCTCTACCTTCTTATCCCGGAATGCCGCGACAAAAGCCGCCAGCGTCTCATCATTGGTTCTGTAAATCAGGTCCTCGGCTAGACGACGCTCTTCTTCAGGGATCGAGGCATAACGCTCCAGCTTCTCCGTATTCACGATCGCGTAGTCCAATCCGGCCTTCGTACATTCGTACAGATAAACGGAGTTCAAGACTTCACGACCCGCTTCCGGCAATCCAAAGGAAACGTTGCTGATGCCGAGAATGGTATGCACTTTTGGCATGGCTTCTTTAATTATGCGGATGCCTTCAATCGTTTCCTTGGCTGATCCGATATACTGCTCGTCCCCCGTACCTACCGGGAATACAAGTGTGTCGAAAATAATGTCCTCTGGCGAGACCCCATATTTATTCACCAACAGATCATATGAACGCTGGGCCACCTTGAGCTTGTCATCGCGATGGATTGCCTGACCGGTCTCATCAATAGTTCCAACAACAACCGCGGCACCGTATTTATGCACCAACGGGATCACATGCTCAAATTTCTCTTCACCGTCTTCAAGGTTAATGGAGTTAATAATCGCTTTACCTTGCGAATATTGCAGCGCCAAGTCAATTACTGCCGGATCCGTCGTATCGATCATAAGCGGCACTTTAACCTTTTTAACTACGAGCTCCAGGAACTTAATCATATCTTCAGATTCTTCACGATCCGGATCCTGTACGCACACATCAATGACATGTGCGCCATTCTTAACCTGTGCACGGGCGATCTCGGAGGCTTCCTCGTATTTACCTTCTACGATTAAACGCTTAAACTTTCTGGAGCCCAGAACATTCGTTCTCTCCCCTACCATATACGGTCGGTTTTCCTGCTCGATATATACCGGCTCGATACCGGATAATGCCGGCAAATGTCCACCATCCAGCGGTCGTGGGGAGAAGCCATCCATCGTTTGTTTTAATGCGCGAATATGGTCCGGTGTTGTCCCACAGCAACCGCCGGCAATGTTAAGCCAGCCTTTTTCAGCAAAAGCCCCCATCTTTTGAGCCAACGATTCAGGAGATTCATGGTACTGCCCATTCTCGTCCGGGAGACCCGCGTTAGGATAACAGCTGATCGCGCTTCTGGACATTTCGGATAAGGAGCGAATATGGTCACGCATGAATTCCGGGCCCGTTGCACAGTTTAGGCCAATGGATACGGGATTCAGATGTTCTAATGAAATGTAGAAAGCTTCAATATTTTGTCCGGCCAGCGTCGTGCCCATCGGCTCGATCGTTCCGGATATCATGATTGGGAGCGTGACTCCCGTTTTATCAAACGCTTGGCGGATCCCAATGCTCCCGGCTTTCACGTTTAATGTATCCTGCGATGTTTCGAGCAAAAGCGCATCAACCCCGCCTTCAATCAAGGCAACGGCTTGCTCCTCGTAGCTCTCGATCAATTCGGCAAAGGTCACACCTCCGGTAACCGATAGCGTCTTGGTTGTCGGACCCATCGCTCCTACCACATAGCGCGGGCTGTCCGGCGTGGAATATTTTTCAACCGCTGCACGGGCCAAATGAGCCGCTTTCAGGTTGATTTCCCGGGCAAGTTCAGGTATATCGTATTCAGCAAGCACAACCGAGGTTGCGCCAAACGTATTGGTTTCAATCAGGTCGGCACCTGCTTCAAGATATTGTTCATGTATTTTCTGAATGACATCCGGCCGATGAATGACCAGCATTTCATTGCAGCCATCAAGGTCCGGACCGCCAAAATCTTCAGCTGAGAGGTCCTCCTGCTGGATCATTGTGCCCATGGCACCATCAAGAATTAATATTCGTTCTTTAAGTACTTCTTGTAAGCTAGGCTTGTTCAACTCGTAAACCTCCCCCGAAAACGTTAAATCTTAGTGTATCAGAATATTTTTCAATAGAAAAGCCGAAATATTGCGTTGCAATGGGTACAAATCCACATTTGCAGATGACAAATGCTGTGAGGAGGGCTATAATACATATTAATCCAACGGGAGAAAGAGGGTTAAAGCTATGGCAGAGATTGTGATTCGCAACACGAACGAACGCATTACTGGGGAAGAGAATGTTCGGGAATTCCTGAATAACCAAGAGGTTGTTTACGAGCACTGGAATATGGAAAAACTCCCGGCAGCGCTTCAAGAAAATTTCAAGCTGAGTGATGACGATAAGAAGCGCATTTTGGACATCTTTGATGAAGAAATTCGTGACTTGGCTGCAAGACGCGGCTACAAAATCTGGGATGTCATCACACTGTCCGAGTCCACGCCTAATATAGAGGACCTGCTGAAAAAATTCGAAGAGGTTCACACCCACTCGGAAGACGAAATCCGTGCGATTGTCGGCGGTAAAGGAATCTTCATTATTAAGGGCTCCGACGATGTCGGTTACTTTAATGTAGAGCTTGAGCCAGGCGATGTCATTTCCGTACCGGAAAACACGCCTCACTTCTTCACATTGATGGAGAACAAGCAAATCATCGCCGTTCGTCTTTTCATTGAGGAGAACGGGTGGGTAGCCACACCGGTAGAAGATCCTCAATTCCAATAAGCCTTAGGGCCCATGGAAGCTGATTGAACAGGAAAATGAAATAAGGCAGCGCAACAATCCGCTTCCCGGATCATGCGCTGCCTTATTTATTAACGATGCGTTACTCTGCTACCTTCAGTTCCTTTAACGGCATGGAATGTTGTCCTCTCGCCGTGACATGTGAAACAATCCGATAGGTTCCTGCCTCATCGAAGGTTTTCTCCATTTTGTATACCCCGCCTTGATCATGCTTAACCGGGACCTTCGCCTGAACGCCGCCGCCTTCCAGCGTGACTTCAAATTCCACAGCGTTCGCATCTTCCACCGGACTTCCGGCTTGCGTTACCTTCGCTTCGATCAATACCTTCTCGCCAGCCTTAATGCTCTCCGGTGTCAGAGACAGCTCGACGATGATGGGTTCGGCCATCACATCGTCACCGGATTCTGCCTTGCTGTCATTGCATGCGGCAAGCGCAACTGCCATCAGCACCATAGCTGCAATTAGCGCCATTTTTTTTCGGGTCATGCTCTACACCTCTTTTACAAAATAGGGCTATGTATTGGTTCATTCACGTAATGGTCATTTCCAAACCTCGTTAAGTTACCTATTCCATTATATCTCATTATTCTGTTACTTCTATCTCATGCAGCTTACAATTGTGTGACGTTTATCATAGCCAGCTGTAAAGTTAAAGTCCGATCGTATAACCAACAAAAAAACAGCCGATAACCGCAGAATTCCGCAGTTATGGCTGTTCCTATGTACAATCGAATACCAAGTATATGGGTGTAAGCTCTTTATTGCATGGTTTAAAGGGATGCTACGATGGCATGCAGCTCCGATAAATGTTTGATCTCAAACTTCGGTTGAATGGAAGGATCGTGAGGTCGGTTTACCCGATTGATCCAAACGGTATGCAGTCCAGCCGCATTTCCGCCTTTAATGTCTGTGGTCAGCTTATCTCCTACCATCACGGCCTGATCCGCCTCGACACCTAACAAGTCGAGTGCATGCTGGAAGATGGAAACATCCGGCTTTCCTCTGCCATAATCGCCAGAGATGATGATATGATCAAAATAAGGAACCAGTTCTGGAACACCGTCCAGCTTCTCCTGCTGCAGATCCGGGCTTCCGTTCGTAAGAAGCAGCAGTTTTACATTCCCCTGCAATTCCTTCAGAACTTCAAACGTTTCTTCATATACGTATGGCCTCGTTCTGCGTTCAGCAGCGAATTGTTCGGCCAACGTCTGGGCCAAGGTTTCATTATCAACGCCCAGGCGCTGAAGTCCGCGCCGCCATGATTCCTTGCGGTATACGGGTGCCAGCTCCTGCAGCTGTCTGAATTCAGGCTGTGATCCAGCCGTAAAATTAGCCCACAAGCCTTCAAAAGGGTTAATTCCGATCATTTTGGTAAAAGCAAAGGTATCATAGGATTCATATAATGCTCTCGCTTCTTCCCGTACTGCGGCCAACAGTGCTTTTGCATCAACGCCGGTCTCGTCCGCTCCGGCCTGGCAAGTCACTTCAAACGCTTCTTCCACACTACGTTCATCCCACAACAACGTATCGTCCAAATCAAACAAAACCGCAGCTATCGGCATGTCTCTCCCACTCCTCATATACACTGTGATCTATTTTATTTGTTAATTATGCTCCACTGGAATTTGATGAGTCTTTGCGAACTCTTCCAATCTTTCGCCCATCGCTTTCGTATCATAAAGATTCATCATGCGCGAGAATACCCAGTTGCCTGCTTTTCCCTTGCCTTGAATCACAACAGAGCCCGAAGCCAATTTGATTTTCTCGATATCGGATACAGCCAAACGACGTTCCCGATTGAACTTCATCGTGGATACGGAAGCACGCTCAATCTTCAAGTAAGGCTTGCGTAAGAAAATCATAAGCGCCAACAGAATATACAAGCTGACACCAACCCAATTCAACACGTCATTGCTTCCGCCGGCTGCCTGTGACGTCGCCGTTCCGAGAAGCGCATACAAACCAGCCAATGCAACAAGCACTAACGGAAGTACATACTTACGCCCTTTAAACACGTCATGCTTATCATTAACGGCAGAGCCTTGGTACGAGGTCAGCCCCTGCTTCTTACGCTGCTTGTTGAGCTGTGACATATTTTTGTTGACTTTTCTTTCCCATGATCGTGACATATGGTTCCCCCTGGACTCAATTTCAAAATATTACCAATCCATATAAACTTGGGGTCACCGTATTCGATTCCCACGAATAATCGGCACCCCAAGTATTATAATTCTATCCTTCTATCTGGTCTCTGAATCCACTGTTGTAGATCCAGATGCCAGTTCATCGACTAATGCTTTAATCGCGGGCCGCCTTTTTGTTCATTTTCATCAACCCATTCGATCGATTCCAGCTGTTGTCTAAAGTTACTGCGAATATTGTTAAGGTATATTTCCCGAAGTTCAGCCCGTTCTTTGAGCTCTTCCGCGGTCAATCCCTCACTCTTCTGTTTTCTTGCTAGTACATTGATGCGTTCAACCAAAGTATCGATGTCCATGACTTCTCCTCCAATTCCGATATCATGTATAACTTAAACATGTGAAAAAGAGCTTGTCAAGGCAACAGCGCCCTCACAAACTCTTATTAAGAACAAATATGAACATATGATGCCTATATATGGGTTCCTCATTGTTAAGAAATCAATACTCGTCTATTATAAACACGCTTATACTGCGTGAAATCACATCGTCAGGCAAGACTACAAATATGAAGCGAGAAGTTGAGACATATATAAGGAAAGAGCCTCTCGTAGTATCATCCCATTACCAGACTGGTAAAGACAACACCTCTCCGGCCTGTATATCCGGACCTTTCAATCCGTTCATTCTTCGGATGCTATCCAGATATACTCGTGTATCCATATCTGCCGGTTTATGAAGGGAAGCAATCCGCCACAAACTATCACCATATTGAACAATAACCTGCTTCTCCCCAGTAGGCTTGTCCATCCCCCCGGCAAAAACAGAGTATGCCCCTGTCCAAAAAGAAGCTACGATCAACAGGATGAATAAAAGCTTTATAAAAGGAATGGATGCCATTCTGGACTTTAATTGGTGGATCCAAGTCTCCGGGGACTTCATCGTTTGCACTGGAACGTTCTCATAAATGCTGCGGTATGTACTGTATTTCAACATGGAATCATCATCTCCCAAACAAGTGTTCTCTTATGGATTTATATTAACACGAACACTTGTTTGATTCAATACCCAAAAGAACATTTGTTCTATTTTTATTTAGAACTTATGTTTGTACGAACGGAAGTTCTATGTTATAATTTTCCCAAACGTTACTAAATGGGGTTGATACGGCATGTCGAAAATATCCAGCCGCCAGCTGGCGATCTTAGAGTTTATCCGCAACGAAGTTCGTAGCAAGGGTTACCCGCCTTCTGTCCGGGAAATCGGAGAGGCTGTCGGACTAGCTTCCAGTTCAACGGTCCATGGACATCTTGACCGTTTGGAGAAGAAAGGCCTAATTCGCCGTGACCCTACGAAACCAAGAGCAATCGAGCTGCTTGGCCAAGAAGAGTCCGATAGCGCGAATCTGTTTACCCACACCATTGCCAGAGTGCCTGTTGTTGGTAAAGTCACTGCAGGTGTTCCTATTACAGCCATGGAGAACATTGAGGATTATTTCCCGCTCCCGCAGCATTATGTAGGAGACGATAAGGTTTTCATGTTGTCGGTTGTCGGTGACAGTATGATCGAAGCTGGCATTCACAGCGGTGACTATGTCATTGTGCGCCAGCAGCAAACTGCAGACAATGGCGACATTGTAGTAGCGATGACAGAAGAAGACGAAGCAACTGTAAAGACCTTCTATAAGGAGAAGGATCATGTAAGATTGCAACCGGAGAATCCTACCTACGAGCCACTGCGCCTGAACCATGTTACGATTCTCGGTAAAGTAATCGGACTCTTCCGGGATGTCCACTAATCTCATAGATCTATGAATAAGAGGTTACCTCCCTTAATTGGATGGTAACCTCTTGCTTTTTCTATACAGATCACGAAACTTGATCATAGCTAGTTTGTATGCTCCATAATGCCTTGTTTAAGATCCAGCCGATACATCCGTGTAGGTTTATAATCCGGCGAGCCTTCCCCACCCGGTCCCTCCGTGGACTGCAGAACAAGCTTATTGTCTTTCACCATGGGTGCAGTACCTGGTCTGTAATAGGAAGTATGGGACACCGTTAATTCATCTTGAAACCTGAGCTGCACAGCCTTGCCCGTATCATGCTCCACGGCGAATGCGTAGATCTGTATGGCATGACAGTCCTGATATTGCGGTGCAAGTATAAATACATCCGCATCCTGAAACGGCAATCGAACCATATGGACAGCTGCAGAAGTTGGCTGAATAAAAGTAAGATCATCCAGCGTGGTTACTTCATCCGTAACTTCATTATAGCTATATCGTACGATGTAGTTTCCGGTAAACGATTGGTCCGTTTCGATACCGAAGCAGCTAGGAGCTCCCAGTGTCGTGATTTTTTCCTTTTCCACAGCAACCACACTAAGCCTTCCCTGATCTGTAAAGCCTTGCGCCCGAATTGTCTCCTCGTTATGTGGTGGTACATCCCCAGCTCTCTGTTGTTCCTCAACGTCAAAAGGCAGCTGTATGGCAAGTAACATAACCAGAAGCAGCAGCACGCCTATAAAGCCAACTTGTAGATACTTTCGGCGCTTAGGCCTACCTTCGTCACGGATCACGGACATCTGGACGTTTTTTTTCATTTCAGCAGTAAATTTATCATTTGGAAAAGGTCTCTTTGAAACCCGGGAATACCAGTCTGGTTTATCCTCATTCATCTCCATTCTCCTTTAACAGGTTCTGCACTTTTTTCCTTGCCCGATACAGTCTGGATTTTACGGTACCCGCCGCTAGGTTAAGGAACTCCGCAATCTGATTGATTGACATCTCATAGTAAAGGTCCAAGATGAGCACCTCCCTAAACTTCCTGGGTAAAGTCATAATCATGGCCCATATTTCATCCGTGTACTGCCCGTCCAGATACTCCAGTTCCGCGGACCGACTTGACGCATCGATGTGCAGTCTGTCCTTAAGGGTCACTTTCCGAAAGAAAAAAGCCTTTTTGTACCGGAACGCGGTATGTCGTGTGATCGTGAGCAGCCACGTTTTTAACGACGCCTGACCGCGAAATGTATGTATGCCAAAATAAGCTTTAATAAACACATCTTGAGCAATATCGTCTGCCAGTGCTTGCTGTTTGGTCAGAAAATAAGCGTAATTCCAGATATCATTTCCGTACAAGCTCATGATTTTATCCAGTGTCTGTGTGTCCATCACCGTCATCTGCTTCAAGTATTCCAGCTCCAACCGATTCACCTCATCTAATTAGAGTCATGGAGGTCAGCAAAGGTTCCCCTCTTCCGAAAAAAACAAAAAAAAGAATCTCCCCTTATAGAGGGTGATTCTGTAGTAGTTGCATTCTATGAACGATTCTCCATAACCATAAGTCAAAATGATGACTATTATTAAACCAGCGGAGCCTCATCCCAGTCCTGTTTAAATTGGGAACCAAATCTCCGGACAGATTCCTTGTCGGCCTTTAACTGAAAATCCTGTTCCGATCCGTAAAAACGCAACTGATAGATTCCTTCTTGTTCCATGGGCTTCCAGCTCAGCTGATATAAATGTTTTTCAAATGACATAAATACACCATCTAATTTAAAACCATTTAAGTACTCCAGCGGAAATTCAGCAGTTACCGAGATAAAGTTCCGGATCGTCAAATTCGTCCACCCAAAATTCAAATCATAAATGATTCGTTTATCCTGATAAAACTTAAAATTGACCTGGCATCCTTCATCCTCACCAGGAATACGAGATATAAAGGTGAAATCAGCTCGGGTCCCTTTCTCTTCATGGTCGTTTAGAGTCGCCATTTACTGATCTCCTTTGTTTCATCCACTACATTCATCCTGCCCCACTACTTTATATGATTTCAACTAAATCCTACAAGCACTGTTTAAATGAGCTACCCATTCTAAAATAGGGGCATTTTGGGGGTGAAACAAGATAACTATCATTCCACCACCATCTGCCCCCAAAAACAAAAACCCCTCACGCCTTACGGCGCAAGGGATTCCTCTATTAATACATCGTAATGTACTGATCGCGTTCCCATTGGTGAACCTGCGTGCGGTACATGTCCCATTCGATTTCTTTCAGCTCATAGAAGTGAGCCAACGCATGATCACCGAGTGCATCGGAGATGACTTCGCTGCGGATCAACTCGTTGAGTGCTTCCTTCAGGTTTGCAGGCAAGCTAGGGATGCCTTCCTCAATGCGCTCTTCTTCCGTCATCACGTAGATGTTACGGTCAATTGGAGCCGGGAGCGACAGCTCGCGCTTAACGCCGTCCAAGCCTGCTTTCAGCATGACAGCCAGAGCCAGATACGGGTTAGCCGCCGGATCCGGGTTACGCACTTCGATGCGCGTGCTGAGACCACGGGACGCAGGAATACGAATCATCGGACTGCGGTTACTTGCAGACCATGCAACGTAGCAAGGTGCTTCGTAACCAGGCACGAGACGCTTGTACGAGTTAACCGTTGGGTTGGTGATCGCGGCAAACGCGCGTGCATGCTTAAGAATACCCGCCATATAGTGCCGAGCCGTTACGCTCAAGCCAAGCTCATCACTCTCGTCGACAAACGCGTTCTCTCCGCCTTTGAAGAGCGATTGGTTACAGTGCATGCCGGAGCCGTTCACACCGAATAGCGGTTTTGGCATAAATGTTGCAATCAGTCCATGCTGACGAGCGATCGTCTTCACTACCAATTTAAACGTTTGAATCTGGTCAGCTGCTTTAATCGCATCTGCATATTTGAAATCGATTTCGTGCTGGCCGGGAGCAACCTCATGATGAGAAGCTTCGATTTCGAAGCCCATCTCTTCCAGTGTCAATACGATATCGCGGCGGCAGTTCTCGCCAAGATCCGTAGGCGCGAGGTCAAAGTATCCACCTTGGTCATTGAGCTCCATGGTCGGGTTGCCTTTTTCATCGGTTTTGAACAGGAAGAATTCAGGCTCCGGACCGACATTCATGGAAGTGAAGCCCATCTCTTCGGCTTCTTTCAGCGCTCTCTTCAGAATGCCGCGCGGATCTCCTGCAAACTGTGTGCCGTCAGGCATGTAGACATCACAGATCAGACGCGCAACGCGATCCTCGGATACCCAAGGGAAAATCATGAAGGTATCCAGGTCCGGGTACAGGTACATATCGGATTCTTCGATCCGTACATAACCTTCGATGGATGAACCGTCGAACATCATTTTATTATCAAGCGCTTTAGGCAGCTGGCTGACAGGAATTTCAACGTTTTTAATCGTTCCAAGCAAATCTGTAAATTGCAAGCGGATAAATCGAACATTTTCTTCTTTGGCAATGCGTAGAATGTCCTCTCTGGTATAACTCACTTTATCCTCTCCTTTTTAAATAAAACTAGATTGAATGATGAATTACAGCATGGCAATCCTTATTTATTAAAAAACCGGGATAATTCCCCTTGAATCAATGAAACCTGACCCGGTCTTTTAGCGGTAATCAATTCCTGCTTCAGCAAACGTCGCAACTGGGACTCAGACATCTCACGGCGTCTGTTCTCGGTATCAGGAGTAATGACGGTAGCCTCTTCTGACTCCTTCGTGACAGGGTTCATTACTTGCTTAATGCCGGCGATATTAACACCTTTTTCAATCAAAGCCTTAATCTCTAGCAGTCGCTCCACATCATTGAAGGAAAACAGGCGTTGGTTGCCCGACGTACGGGCTGGGACAATTAAGTTATGCTGCTCATAATAGCGAATTTGTCTGGCAGATAGATCCGTAAGCTTCATAACAATGCCTATCGGAAATAACGCCATATTCCTCCGAATCTCATCACCCATATCTCATCAACCTTCCAAGTGGTCTATTCTGATCCTATTGTACATTTCCTGATCAACCACGTCAACCGCATGTAAGGATAACTCACAACAATTTACGATCTTTCATGCTTTGGAGGGCCATAAGCACACCATATTTAACATGGGAGTAGGTTAAGCCGCCTTGCATATAACCGATATAAGGTGATCGGATCGGCGCGTCCGCTGATAATTCGAGGCTTCCTCCCTGAATGAACGTACCTGCCGCCATGATTACGGGATGTTCATACCCAGGCATATCCCAAGGTTCAGGCACCACATGACTATCGACCGCCGCGGCCTGCTGAATCCCTTGAACAAAAGCGATCAGATGATCCGCACCGGTAAACGATACAGCCTGAATCAAATCGGTTCGCTCATCCTGCCAGCCCGGCTTGGTTGTGAATCCTACCGCCTCAAACATCGCAGCAGCATAAATGCTGCCCTTAACCGCTTGTCCAACCGTGGATGGTGCCAGGAATAATCCCTGATAGATCCCTCTGGTCGTTCCCAGCATAGCCCCCACTTCTCGTCCGATGCCGGGAGCAGTCAGCCGATAGGCCGCCTTATCGACATAGGCTGCTTTACCGCATATGTAGCCGCCGGTTTCAGCAATGCCGCCGCCAGGGTTTTTGATAAGCGAACCTGCCATCAGGTCAACGCCCACCTCCGTCGGCTCCAATCGCTCCGTAAACTCGCCGTAACAGTTATCAACGAAAACGATCAAATCCTTGCGTATAGACCTGATCCGGCTGACCATGTCACCAATCTGCGATACCGTGAACGAAGAACGCCAATCATAACCTCGGGAACGCTGGATACCGATCACCTTAGTTGAAGGCGTGATGGCCCTCTCTACCCGCTCCCAATCAATCTCCCTTTGTTCCGTTAGCGCAACCTCCTGATAACCGATTCCGAAATCTCGAAGGGACCCGGTGCCGTCCCCGGGTTCGCCAATCACTTTATGGAGGGTGTCATAGGGACGGCCCGAAATATACAGCAGCTCATCTCCAGGCCTTAACACACCAAACAGTGCTGTTGAGATCGTATGGGTACCGGAAGCAAAATGCGGCCTTACCAGGGCAGATTCGGCTCCAAATACGTCCGCATAGACTTCATCCAGCACTTCACGGCCGCGATCATTGTATGCATACCCGGTGGAAGCCGCAAAATGAAAATCACTCACCTGAAACTTCTGGAAAGCATCGATTACCTTCCACTGATTAAAATCAACAATAGCGTCGATCTCCCGTATACGCTGACCGATTTTGGACTCAATCTCACTGCTCAATTCGAGTATATCTTGCGAAAATCTTGCCATGACTAACTGCTCTCTCCTCTTATACACATGATGTCTCACATCTTAACATATATTTTTGTTGCATAGAACTCATCCACCTCGAGCCGCCCTGAACACGCAATATAAGCCCCTGTACAGGGGCTTATATTGCATTTCCTACCTATGACTAAGATCCATTCTGAACGTAATCATGAAGCAAATAACCCATTTTCTCATAATCCGCTTTATTGATCCGAACCTCATAGAGGATATCATTCTCATCAAAAGACTGCTCCAGCACATCTCCGACACGGTATACAACCGAATTCAGATCTCCGCGGTCAGCCGGAATCCGGAACGTCACGTTCCCTCCGGACAGCTGGTCCTGAATCGCTTCGCGTACCGTTTCCAAATCCTGATCCTCATACGCGCTGATCTTTAATTGTCCATCCCCCGTCGGCAGCATTTCCAGCTGGCCCGGCTCACAAGCATCCTTTTTGTTAAACAGAACGATCTGCGGTTTATCCGCCGCCCCCAGATCCTGGAGATAAATCCTACGGTATCCGTAAGGACGACTTCTTTGCCGCTCGGAAGCTCCAGCACGCGCGAAGTGGGATCCAGCGTAGCAAACAATTGATTTTCAATATATACGTCTGCTGCCGTTAAACGGTTCAACAATGTCGACTTCCCGGCATTGGTATAACCGACGAGAGCAACCTGCACGGCCCCGCTTTTCTTCCGGCGCTCCCGATGGAGCGTCCGGTGCCGGGTGACTTCATCCAGCTGCCGCTTCAGGTCGCTGATTCTGTCCCGAATATGCCTGCGGTCGGTTTCAAGCTTGCTCTCCCCCGGTCCGCGTGTCCCGATCCCTGCTCCTAGCCTGGACAGGTTCTTGCCATGTCCCGACAACCGCGGGAGCAAATAAGTAAGCTGCGCTAATTCCACCTGGATAATCCCCTCACGGGTCTTCGCCCGCTGAGCGAAAATATCCAGAATCAATTGAGTCCGGTCGATAATTTTAACATCGAGCGTTTCTTCCAGATTCCGAACTTGCGCACCGGATAATTCCTGATCAAATATGGCCGTTGTTGCGCCCAAGCCATCAATTGCCATGCGCAGCTCTTCGACCTTTCCTTTGCCGATAAACCACTTGGAATCCGGAACTTCGCGATTCTGCGTAATGACATCCAGCACCTCCACTCCTGCGGTTTCAGCAAGCTGAACCAACTCCTGGAGCGAGTGTTCCGGGTTTATTCCCGAGCGTTTAACCGCATCCGTCACCAAACTGACCAAAACGGCTTTATCTTCGATCTCTGTCCGGGTATCATGCGTTATATTTGTCATATAGCCAACTCCTTCTAACATTACGTCTCCTAATTTAACTAACCGCTGCTGCCCGCAATAAACATTATGATCCAAAGAAAGCAGCGCTACCCCTTCATTATGTTCGAAGACAAGCTTAAAATCATTGTATTTTTCCGTTTAACTTAAAGTCCTCCGGCCGCAGGGTCATAAGCTCCAGCTTGCCGGGATTACCGGTTACGTACTGATTCAGCAGCCGAACCGATTGATTCCTTATCGATTTCTCGATGACATTCCGTACATAACGCGCATTACTAAAGGCGTGCAGTCCGTGATCCTTCTCCATCTGCAGGTGTTCCTTGAGCTTGCTCAGCGACTGTGGCATCAAGATATAATCCCTCTCCTTCGCCATCAGCTCCGAAATCTGTATCAATTGATCCAGATTGTAATCCGGGAAGTCCATCTGGATCGGAAAACGGGAATACAGGCCGGGATTCGAATCCATAAAAAAATCAATCTCATCACTGTAGCCTGCCAGAATAAGAATGAACTGGTTTTTATGATCCTCCATCGCCTTGACCAGCGTATCGATCGCTTCCTTGCCAAAATCCTTCTCGCCACCGCGCGCCAAACTGTAAGCCTCGTCGATGAACAGGATCCCTCCAAGCGCTTTTTTAACCAGCTCTCTGGTCTTTTGTGCCGTGTGACCGATATATTCACCTACGAGGTCCGCCCGTTCCACTTCGACCAGATGACCCTTATTAAGCACGCCCATCTTCTGAAACAGCTTTGCCACGATACGGGCGACTGTTGTTTTCCCTGTTCCGGGATTTCCTTTAAAAATCATATGGTACACATGACCGCCGCTTAATAAGCCTGCTTCCGAACGCATCTGGGCCACTTGAAGCAAAGCATAGATTTCAAATACCAGGTCTTTGATTTGTTCAAGACCTACCAGTTGATCCAGCTCTTTCTGTATTTCCTGGAATAGACTGTGCTGGGAAACAGGGTTTGGCGAAGGGGCCGGTTCGCGTTCCGGAACCGCACTGCTGATGAGTGGAGGTTCCGCGCTGCGGAGCACGACATTAATCTGCCTGGATGGCCGTCCTTCAGATCGGCCGTTAGCGGCCGTTACACGCCCGTTCATTGCTCCTCACCTCTTTATCCAAAGGGCTGACTATCTATTCCAATGTATTCTATTTACAGCCTGCTTATTAGAAGTTTCGTCCTCATAGGACACCCATGGCGATCAACAGCCGATCGGCCGTCCATTTCGTATACGCCAGCACTTCCCTAGACTTGTGTTTGGCCATCGGCAAAACGGTAGATTCCGTCAGCGATATAGAAGGACGATCATAACCAAGGGTTGTCGCAACCTCCATCGCCCTCGTCCCGTGATAGTCATGGGTTACTATAATGGCGGTTTTCCACCCATGCTCCTCCMTTATTGCTTGGCTGAAGAGTAAATTCTCGTAAGTGCTCGTAGCTTCGTTCTCCAGGAAGATTTGTTCCTCGGGTACGCCCGCGTCGACCAAGAAATTTCTCATCCCTTCGGCTTCGGTAAATGGATACCCGGGCTTATCAAGGCCGCCAGAAACGATGAAGGTATCAAAACGGCCTGCATGGTATTCAACCAGTGCATGCTCAAGCCGTTCGCGAAGCCCAGGGCTTGGCTGATCTCCCCACATGGAAGCGCCCAAGATGATGCCGACATCCGCCTTTTCCGACGGACTGCTGACGGCGCTTTCGATCTTCCAATATGCATAACCTGACCAGAGCACTCCAAGAACAACGAGAGAGAGCAGGGTAATCATCCCTCTCCGATACCATGCTCTCTTCTTAGTGCCTGCTCGTGGCAGATTCTTATGTATTTCCTGACGCATTATTTCTTCCTCCTGAACTCTCCGTTATGAAATAACTGGTCGCGATGCTTCAGAGACATCATAAAGTAAGGGAATTCATGCGCGTCGATGGCCCGAAGCAAATTCCGCGCGGTCACCTTGGCAAGCCTGTAATCATCCCGCGTAATGTCATTCCGCCCTAAGGCATCCTCAAGCTCATCTTCATCCAGCAAGAACACTTCACCATTTTTGACGACAACAACGTCCAAATACAGATCATCAAACCAAGGGACACCCTGATCCGTTACCCCTTGTTTCTTGCAAATATCGATGTACCATTGAACAATATTTCGTTTGTCATCAAACATGGCTGTCACGATGAAATGGCTGTCCTTCGGATAATACTGCAGCCATGAATAACCTTTGTCCGCGATTCGGTAAGTATGACGGCCATACGTCTTCCACAACGGTTCTTTCAGGCCATATATGGTATATAACGTGAGATACCCTGTAAATTGCTCACATTCCACATACCGGGAAGTGAAGTGCCGGCGGGTGATACGGCGCCAGTTCGCCCGATCTCCGAATTTACGTTTCATGGAACTTTTCCTCCCCATTCGTATTCCCAGCTTACCACATTTGGGTTTCACACTCAAAACAAAGAAGCCTCCGCAATCATTCGGAGGCTTTCAAATTCATTATGGGCTGTCCTGGGACTCGTCAGATCCGTCTACCGGATCCGACGGCTCCACAATGGTTCCCGGTACCGTAGGAATATTGCCCGAATCGGTGTCGGTTCCTCCAGTGCCTGTGTCGCCATTGTTAGATCCATCTCCCGAGCCATCCGATCCATCGCCAGGAAATTGACCATCTTGGCCATTCCCGGCCCCGTTTCCATTGTCAGGAGGATTTGTTCCATTACCATTACCGTTACCGTTACCATTTCCGTTGCCATTGCCTGGGCTTTCACCATTCCCATTGCCTGGCTCGCCATTACCGTTGCCGTTTCCGTTCCCGTTGCCATTCTCATTTCCAGGAGGGAACTCATTGCCAGCTCCGTTGTCACCTTCATCAACCGGAGGCGGTTCCTGAATGTCCCCCGGATCGGGTTCCAGATCCTCAGGCGGCAATTCCTCGGATACAGCCACGATTTGCAAAATGTTCGAAGGTTCCGACTCATCGCCGGTTGATGGATCGAAGGCCGTCACATAATAATCGTAAGTCAAACCTTCCATCGCACTCATATCCTCGATAGCGGTTCCTCCCAAGGAATCGAGAATGCGGGTGTATTCCGA
Organism: Paenibacillus sp. Dod16; assembly: GCF_049893405.1. Lineage (NCBI taxonomy): Bacteria > Bacillati > Bacillota > Bacilli > Caryophanales > Paenibacillaceae > Paenibacillus > Paenibacillus sp. Dod16. The sequence goes on along the minus strand of NZ_JBNDYG010000038.1, from coordinate 1,176 downwards.
TTCCGACGTTTCCTTACGGTACACGCGGTATTGAATGTTGCCGTGAACCGGATTCCAGCTCAGTGATACAGTCTGAGTCTCCCCGTTATAGGAGCCCGTCAAACCGCTGACTGCAGTTAATGTCGTTTCTTCTACAGGCGGCTGTACCGGCTCGGTACTCGGGAAGCTCTTGGCTTCATATCCCTGAACCGCCTTCTCCATTACTTTGCCCCATAGGGAAGCCGAGATCGAACTGCTTCGTTTCAGCAGATGCTGCCGGTCAGGGTTGTCATAACCCATCCATACAGCTGCCGTTAACTCCGGCGTATATCCGACAAACCATACGTCGCGGTTTGAGCTGACGCCCTTATAGCCGCTCTGCGTGGTTCCGGTCTTACCGGCTACTGGACGGCTGATTCGAGCATTTCTACCCGTTCCGTCCTCTACGACGCGCTTCATCATGTCTGTCATTTGCGAAGCCGTCGAAGCACTCATTACGCGCTTCCCTTTGCTGCCTTTATTCTCATGCACAACCTTGCCTTTGTTATCCTTAATCTGTTTGATCGCAAAAGCCTCTTTAAATTCTCCGCCATTGGCAAAAGCGCTGAAAGCCTGTGCCATCTCAAATGTGTTCGTACCTGTATCCATTCCGCCGAGGGCCAGGGATAAGTTCGCATCGCCTTCGGTCATCTTGATGCCGAGACTCTGTGCAAACTCGAATCCGGCTTTTACGCCGATTTGGTTCAACAGCCATACGGCCGGAATGTTCTCGGAACGCTGAATCGCTTCCGGCATGCCAATGGTCTCCGAGTAACCGTGCAGGTTGTTCGGACAGTAATTGCTGCCAAAACATTGCTTTTTATTACTTAATCTGGAGTCCTTCGTAAACTTCCCGGATTCCAGCGCCGGTGCATACGATACAATCGGCTTCAAGGCGGATCCCGGCTGACGACGGCTGTCGGTAGCCCGGCTGAACCCGCCGCGCGTATATTCCCGTCCACCGGACATGGCGACGATACCGCCGGTTTCCTGGTTTATGATGACCATAGAACCTTCAACCGGCACGTCGTCCGGACTTTCTTCAAAGTTTTCCGGATTCTTGAACTCTTCTTCCATTGCCGTCTGGGCATTCCGTCCGGACTTTCTTCAAAGTTTTCCGGATTCTTGAACTCTTCTTCCATTGCCGTCTGGGCATTC
>NZ_JBNDYG010000037.1:0-114990 GCF_049893405.1 Paenibacillus sp. Dod16 | reverse complement strand
AAGTCGAGTGGCATTCTCCAAAGCATGTCACGAAAAGGGAATTGTTACGACAATGCCGTCATAGAGAATTTCTTCGGCATTCTCAAGTCGGAGTTTCTGTACTACAAAGAGTTTGAAAGTGTGGAACATTTTAAGGAAGAACTGAAAAAGTATGTTGAATACTACAATACCAAACGGTTAAAGGCAAAATTAAAAATGAGTCCGGTACAGTACCGAACTCATTTTGAGAAAGCTGCCTAATGAAATAACCGTGTCTAACTTTTGGGGGTCACTTCACCTGTTTTTTTTAAGATATCAGGAGTATAAACTCCGAAGCTTAGGCTTTCCTGATATCGCAAGAAAAACATCCCTAACCGCAGTCTGTCTTCTAAAGTAAGTACGTCGATAGACGTTTTTCTGATGATATCCCTGCTATTTACGAAACTGCTGGATCAGAAACAGAATCAACGAGCCCACCACGCTGATGACGAGGCAGGTTACAATCGGGAAATAAATTTTGACATGGGGTTTATCCACCACGATGTCACCTGGCAGCCGGCCGACAAATCGTCCAATGACAGGCCACAGCAGCCCGATCACAATTAGAGCGCCACCTATCCATAATAGAGCCCGAGTTACAGGATGCAAGGGTACGGTCACCTCATTCTTCAAATCAAACACGTAAGCACGCAGGTTTCCTTGTATCATAGCGGATTTGGGGTGCCGCCTGCAAGGTCGGGTTCTTCCTGTCAATCAAGCGATCATCCTTTCACCGCCCCAGCCGTCATTCCGTCGATAAAATACTTCTGGAAGGCCATGAACAAAATAAAGATCGGGATGATCGAGAAAAAGGAGCCGACAATCAATAAATCATAGTTATTCCCGTAAGGGGTCAAGAGCGTCTTCAATCCGATCGGAAGGGTATACTTGCTATCGTCGCTGAGCACCATGAACGGCCATAGAAAGTTGTTCCAGCTGTTCATCCCGTTCAGAATCGCCATAGCAGCGAAGGATGGCTTCATCACAGGCAGGATCAGCCGCATATAGATTCCGTATTCCGTCGCGCCGTCCACCCGTCCTGCCGCAATCATTTCTTTTGGAACCCCTCTTAAATACTGCCTGAAGAAAAAAATCGTGGCCGCGCTTGCGATCCCCGGCAGGACTATCGCCGAGTATGAATTCATTAGGCCCAGGTTGTACGTCAGGGAGTATAGCGGAAGAAGAAGAATTTCAAAAGGAACCATCATAATCAGAAGCACGCAGATAAACAAGAAGTTCTTGCCGATGAAATCGTAGGCTGCAAACCCGTAGGCAACGGTTGCACTGACCAGCAGGGTTAACGTAACCTGCACCACCGTAAGGAGCAAGGAGTTAAAAAACCACATGAAGTAGGAGTGATCGCCCGTAAAAAGGTAGGTGAAATTGTCCAGGCTCATCACCGACAGATCAAATTTCAGATTCAGTCCATACCGGATCAAATCCTCGCCGGGTTTAAACGAGGCAATGGTGACGGCATAGAAAGGGACCAGGATTAGAAAGCACAGTATGGAGAACAAAATGAAGAGGATTATTTTGACCAGCGTTTCTCTTCTCATCCTCAATCCTCCTTCTTGAACATGCCGGAGAGCTTCAGCTGCGTCAGGTTAATGAGCATGGTGATTGCCAGCAGCACAATCCCTACAGCGGCCGCATAACCCAGATTGTTCTTCTCAATGCCTTGTCGGTACAGATAACCGACGATCGTGAGACCGATATTTTTCGGGGAGTTGTTGCCGTTCCAGAGCATCATGCTCTCGATAAACATGGCAAGCCCCGCATAAATGCTGATCGTTAACACATAAATCGTGGTCGGCTTCAACAAAGGCATCGTGATTTTGGTAAACTTCTGAAAGGCCGAAGCCCCATCGATGGATGCCGCCTCGTAATATTCGCCCGTGATGTTTTTAAGCCCAGATAAAAAATAGAGCATATTCACTCCCGTCCACCGCCATGTGGCAAGAGCCACCAGAGCAATAAAACCGGTAACCTGTCCCTTCAGAAACTTCACCGGGTCGATCCCGAACCACCCCAGTATACTGTTAATGAGCGATCCTTCCATCTCGCCGAACATCAGCCGAAAAATGGTGCCTGCTACAACAACCGACGTCAGTGCCGGGAAGAAAAAGGATGACTTAAAAAACTCTCTTCCCCACATAAACTTATTGTTGATCAGCACAGCAAACAGCATGGGGAACGGAATCAGGATAAGGAGCGTCAGGATCATGTATATCGCGCTGTTCGTCACCGCCTTCAGAAAGACGCCGTCCCCCATCAGCTTCCCGTAGTTAGCCAAGCCGATCCAATCCGCCTCCTGCCCGAGCTGCGTCTTCTGAAAGCTCATGCTAAACGAGCTGCCCAGCGGAAACACCCAGAATATGAGGAATACCAGAATAAAGGGCAGGACAAACACGTAAGGAGCAACCTTTTGCGAGTACAGAAATTTTTTAATCATGATTCTACTCCTTTAATGAGAGCAGCTCACCGACGAATCCATGAGCAGCTCTTCGTTTTAGTACCGTATGAGCGAGTGTCATTTCAATTCCTGTTCAATTTGCTTTTGGGCATCATTCAGTGCTTCGGTAATGTCCTTGCCATCCTCAAAAATCTCGTTGAAGGTCGTGGTGCACAGGACGTTGTTGATGGTAGGCGATGCGGAGGTCGATTTGATTAACCGGATTTCATCCCGGATCTCATTCAACACATCAAACGGGTTATTGACAAAATATTTCACGAACTGATTCTCGGCATTGTGCGTAACATCCTTCATGTCCCAAACGTCCATATTAACCGGATCGAATCCAAGCGTGTTCCAGATCTCTTTATTGGCATCCAGGGACAGCTTGGCGAATGCCAGAAAGTCTTTCGCCAGCTGTACGTCTTTTGCGGTCTTGGTAACGACCGTGCCGGTGCCGCCGCCGCCAACCGATCTTGGCATTCCTTCTTCAATGACCGGAATCGGCGCGATGGCTATTTTCCCGGACAAGTCGGACATGTAGTTGGTGTATCTGGACATTTGCCACAGCGGCATAAAGGCCGTAGCGTAATTTCCTGCATTAAACTCCCCATAGGCTTCCTCGGTATCGGGCTGGCCGCCGGCAATGGTCGCTATGACATTGTTATCCTGCAAGTCCTTGAGCAGCGTCATGGCCTTCACCATCGCTTCCGAGTTCACGATCGGATTGCCGGAATCGTCCGTCAGATCCGCGCCTTGCTGCGCCAATAGCATGGAAGCTTGCCAGGCTGCGCTTGTATCGGCTGTTCCCATGTACTTGCCCGTTTTTTCATACACCTGGATACCCGCCTGCTTGAAATCCTCCCAAGTTACGATATCCTCAAAGTTGACCCCGGCCTCCTCCAAAATCTCGGTATTATAGAAGGCTACGGATGCGCCAACATGGGTCGGGATGCCGTAGTTAACATCTTCCTTGCTGTATAAGTCAATTCGGGATTTGACGATGGTATCCCGGTATGGATCAATCACGTCATTGAGCGGTTCCAGCTGCGGCGTACCGGACAGGAAATCTGGAAACTTCCCAAGCTCGATATCCGCAATGTCGGGTGCCCCTGTCCCCGATTGAACCGCAATAGACAATTTGTTATGCATGTCGTCATACGGCATGACCGTCACGTTCAGCTTGATTTGGCGTTCGGGATTCTCAGCGTTCCATTTACCCAGCATTTTCTCGAAATGCTGTCCATGCAGCTCAACAAACGTCCAATAAGACAACTCCGTAGCGCTTTCCCCTGCCCCGCCATCCAGAACCGAGGTTTCGCCGCCGGCATTGTTCGATTTACCGCACCCCCACAGAAACAGCGTCAAACATAACACCATGAATACAACCATCCATTTTTTCATCATCCTACTGGACCTCCCTTAATGTTCGTTCATACAAACCTACACTTCAAAAATCGTACTTCTGCTCTCCTCCAGAAATAAAGCGCTTTCATAATGTGTGTAATTTGATATGAGTAGTTGGGAGATGGGGCAGCCCATGATTCAACTGCCCCGTGAATTTCCTTAAGCTTTTTTCAAGCGAATAACGTTCCATGATGCTTTGCCCAGCCTTGCGGTAACCATGCCATTATCAAGCTTAGCTCCACCCTGATGATGAGGCTTGACTCTTTCCTCGGATGCGGTATTCACCGCTTTCAGATCCTCATGCTCCATCACGATATGCTCCAACAGCCGGTAGCCTTCAAAGCTGCGCACATCACATTCGAGCTCCAATGCTTCCTCCAGATGACGATTCACGGCAAAGATCGTAATTTCTTCATCCTCTTCGTTATGAACAACCGCGCTGTCCAAATACGGAACATCGGTAAAATCCTTGGAATCATACTTCGGTGACTCGACGATTGGCAGCAGCGATACGCCCCGGCCAAATTTGGAAGCATGCAGATACGGATAAAAGATCGTCTGCTTCCAAGAACGGCCGCCGTTCTCGGTCATAATCGGCGCGATTACGTTGACGAGCTGTGCCAGGCAAGCCATCTTCACCCGGTCTGCGTGGCGCAGGAAGGTGATCAGCATGCTGCCGACAAGAATGGCATCCTCGAAATTATACACATCCTCCAGCTGCGGCGGAGCAATGCTCCATGGATCAATCTGCCTGTCGGCGTCATTGGAATGGTACCAGACATTCCACTCGTCGAAGCTGAGATACATTGTCTTTTTGCTGCGTTTCTTAGCCTTGATGTAATCGCAGGTGGATTTGACCGTGTGAATAAAGTGATCCATATCCAGGGAAAGGGCCAGATAGTTGGCGGTATCGTTATCGCGGTTACCGTAATATTGATGCAGCGATATGTAATCAACCGCCTCGTACGTATGATCCAGCGTCACGGCTTCCCATTCAGGGAATGTAGGCATCCCCGTGCTCGAGCTTCCGCATGAAACCAGTTCAATGGTCGGGTCGACAAGCCGCATGGCTTTTGCCGTCTCCAGCGCAAGCCGGCCGTATTCCGTCGAGGTCTTATGTCCGATCTGCCAAGGTCCATCCATCTCGTTGCCAAGACACCAGGTCTTGATCTTGTGCGGCTGTTCATAACCATGACTGCGTCTTAGATCACTCCAATATGTGCCTCCGGGATGGTTGGTGTATTCCAGCAGATTTCTGGCGGCATCGATCCCCCGAGTACCCAGGTTCACGGCCATCATGACATCCGAACCCACTTCCTTGGCCCAGGATATAAACTCGTTCGTGCCGACATCGTTCGGCTCCAGCGTTCTCCAGGCCAGCTCCAGCCGCTTTGGCCGTTCGGCAACAGGACCTACGCCATCTTCCCAGTTATAGCCCGATACAAAATTCCCGCCGGGATATCTTATAATCGGGACATCCAGTTCCTTGATCAGTTCCTTTACGTCGTTACGAAAACCTCCTGCATCCGCGGTTTCATGGCCGGGTTCGTAAATCCCACCATATACAGCGCGGCCTAGATGTTCAATGAACGAACCATAAATACGGTTATCAACTTGCGCGATCCGAAACGACTTATCCACGATCATACGTGCTTTCAATTTCTCAGCTGCCAAGTCCTTCACCTTCCGTTAATATAATTATGAAACAATTCAAATAATATTGAATGAATTCGTTTTCAAGTATAAAATATCATATGAGAGGTCAGCTGTAAATATAGAAATATAAAATGATTTATATAAATTAGAAATGAATTGCTTTTATCCCTAAAAGATCGTTTAATCCTGCTCAAAATCACCATTTTCCCGTGTATTTCGAGTTATTATTTTCATAATAATCTCAAATAAAATGAGTTTTAACTATTCAAATTGTTATTTTTCAATCAAATTCACGAAGAATTAGATGACGTCTTTATTTAGCGCTCATATTGATTTATAATTATTTGAAATAAAAGTCTTTACCTATTTACCATCGTTATATAATCCTTTAATCGGAAGAAGGTTTGAGATAAGATGATCTACATTAAAGATTTAATGAGCGGGCTTGACATCTTTAAAGCGCTCAGCTCGGAAATTCGCATTCAAATTTTGGAACTGCTGGCCAAGAACCAAAGCTTGAACCTGAACGATCTTGCGAACAGGCTGAATCTCAGCAATGGCGCTATTACTATGCATATCAAGAAATTGGAAGATAGCGGCCTGATCGAAATCAATACGACTGGGGGGAAGCATGGCATTCAGAAAATCTGCTACCTGAATAAAGATACCCTCATGGTTGATCTTCGCAGCAAGGACATTGATAACTTGTACGAGGTGGAGATTCAGGTCGGCCATTACAGCGATTATCAAGCTATCCCGACCTGCGGGCTTGCGACCAAGGACAGCATTATCGGAGATTTTGACGATCCGCGTTATTTCGCCGATCCGGAGCGGATCAACTCAGAGATCATCTGGCTTACCGAAGGTTTCCTAGAATACCGGATTCCGAATCATTTGAAGTCCAACCAATCGTTCCGCGAGATCCAATTCTCTCTAGAGCTTGGCTCCGAGGCGCCGGGGTATTGCGACAATTATCCATCGGACATTTTCTTTTACGTTAACGGGATCGAGATTGGCAGCTGGACAAGTCCGGGGGATTTCGGGGACAAACGCGGGACCTTCAACCCTGAATGGTGGCCGCCGCATTTGAACCAATACGGCATGTTGAAGCTGATCCGGATTAACAAGGAAGGCAGCTTTATCGATGGATGCCGCATTTCGGATGTCGGTCTGAACCAGATTCAGCTTGATTACAAGAGCGAGCTCACCTTCAGGATCGCCGTTAACGAGCGATCTGTTAATAAACGCGGTTTAACGATTTACGGCAAGCATTTCGGCAACTACAGCCAGGACCTGTTGGCCCGTGTGCTGTATGATGTGAAGGAAGGCTAGTGAGTCGAATGAATAGGGTAAACAAGATTCACTATAGTAGGTTAACATCTGCATAGGTTCGATACGTTTATCAACTGAAGTATAGAAAACAGCAGGAGCAGGGACACCCTGCTCCTGCTGTTTGTGCGGACATGCTGAAAGCAGGCGCGGGCTTGAACGATCAGAATATCGAATATCTGCTCGCGCTCCCCCCTTTCCCACTACTTCCAAAACAACAAGTCATAAGCAGCATTAAAAAACGCCCTCACCGCGCATTTTCGCGACAAGAGCGTTTATTTCTACAATCACAGAAAATAATTCGTTATCGATTGATCGCTTGCCAATATCCCTTCGCTGTCCAGCTTTTTCTTCAAATACTGCTTATCCGATGAAATGAAAACGCTCATAATGAGATCGACGACAAACAGAAACGTGATATGGTTGGACATAAAAGCGCTGTTATTGACCGAGATTTTATCCGGAGCAATAATATCAACCACCGCATTTTCTGTAATCGCCGATGAGTCATAACAGGTGACTGCCACGGTCTTGGCCTGATTGACCTGCGCGATGTTGACGGCATCGATAATCTCCCGGGTCGAACCTGAACGCGAGAAGGCGATTACGACATCCTCGGGACCGCATTGGGAGGCCGCGATTTTCATTTCCCTGCTGTCATTGATTGCATCGGCATGAACGCCGATAATCGCGAGCCGGTTCTTCAATGCCATGGCCGCGAGGAACGAATCGAACAAGCCGATGAGGAGGATTCGGCGCGCCCCCTTCAGCAGCTTGACCACTTGATGAAGCTGATCTTCCGTAATGAGCGCCGAAGTGTTAACGATCAGTTCGTTATAGTCGAGAGCCAGCGCATCAATGACGTTAATCTCGCGTCTCTCTTTCTTCTTGGCCTGCATATCCCGGTAAAACGCATCCTGCGCGAACGCGATTTTAAAATCGTTGAACCCTTTGAAGCCCACCTTTTTGCAAAAACGGTTGATGCTTGTCTCGGACACGCCGATTTCATTCGCGATAGCCGTAATGGTGTTACGGGTGATGAATTCCGGATTGTGTATAACAAAATTGGCGATCTGATTTTCACCGTATGTTAGTTTTTGAGTTTGCGATACAATTTTTGCGATAACCGCCGGAACCTGTGAAGACATGGTACCTCCTCCTGACTGCCAATGGAAAAAATGCGAATCCGGTAACTTCGCCAGTACACCCCATTATATCATATCAAGGGAAGTAATGATAAAATCAGGCCAACATCATCTTCCAATATTTCACCCGCCGGCTAAGCTCACCTGCATCCATCGCCCTCGTCTCTACAAGAAACGCGTAATCGAGCGCATTCGGCAAGCAGGGTAGGCCCAGTATCGTTTTGCAGAATGCATGCGCCGCGATTTCACTGCATTTCACAATGCTTGATCTCTTTGTATACCAGCTTCCCAGCTTGAACATATCAATCGGCTCCAGCGTCTCATTCGTGAACTGCCCCGCCCGGTATTCCGTATAATGAAAAAATTCATGCGCTAAATGAAGGTCGATCAGCCGCTCCAGCTCCTGTTCCCGATCCTCGCATCCATTCCCCATCACCGTCCGGTACGCCTGCCGCATATCGCGGAGCGACGAGGCATAGATGATAATCGCCGGTGGGCTCTTCGCGAAATCAATCTGCGCGCGGAAGCTGACGTTGTGGAAAGTGCCGGACCGATTCGTAACTTGATACTGTAAGCCTTCCATCTGACACAGCTCCCGGATGGACTTGCCCTTGTTCTTATAGGCAGCCGCCGTCTCTCTGCCCCGTTTCAGCGACATGCTTACATAGTACGCCATTCGATCCTTCGGTATTTTGTGGAACAGGGGGTCCTGCTCCAACTCCGCGCACGCCAGCAACTCATCAGACCCTTCCTCTTCCGTCAATCGGCGGATAACCTCGGCCGGCATACCTTCCCCTCCTTACTGATAGACAACAACGATCAGTTCTTCTTCCTGTGTCAGCATCTCCGTTTCGATCTCGAGAATAGACATCAACTGCTCCTTTGTCTGCATTCCGGTCAAATCAAGCATCTTCTCCCGATAGAAGACGAATACCTTCGGTATCGTCGCGTTTGCATCGGAGTAGATCGTATTGTCATCCAAAAAATCTTGTAACCGGTCCCCGAACTGAGTCTTGGTCACCTTCGCGAAGCGGACGTTCCCCTTTTTGAAACGGACGACGCCTTCCCGATCCAGCACGCTCACATAGGTCGTCTTCTTCTTGATCAGTCCAAAAAATGATTTCTTCGTCTCCTCGCAGGCGAATAGACTCCATCGGCCGCACTTGGACGCCAGCTTCATGCTGGCCGCCGGCTGATCGACCGAGTTGGCGGCGATGGCGGCCATCTCTTCGACAGACAGCGCTTGTTGACCCAGATCTTTGGAGCGAAGCTCTGTCGAGCCGGTAGCGACTGCCCGCAAAATGTTTTTCTGACTATCGATCTCGATCGTTACCTCGACCGTATCCTCACTGGCGCCGGATTTGACGATGCGCTCGACGATCTCGGACCGAATGCGCTTGATATCCTCTTCCGTCGGATTCACGACGGTTCTCTCCAGCTGCTCCTTCACCATCGCAAGGGCGACGCCTATGGTCGATACATAAGGCGCGTTATTCGCGATCCGGAAGCGGAAGCGCTCCCGCTCCGCCATTGCCGGAACGATCACGGCCCCGCTGCCTCCGCCGCCGATCAACGTCACGAACGAGCGATCCAGCTCATAGTCTTCGATCATCTCATTGACGGTCTTCATCGTCTTATCAATCGCGATATTCATAACCTGTCTGGCGGCCTCCTCGACGCTTTGGCCTACATGGGCGGCAAGAGCCTCCCATGCCCGCACGGCCGCTTCCTTGTTCCCCCGCGCGTAATCGCCCTCCGGAATATAGCCGAGAATGTTGGCCGCGCCGGCCAGTGTGTAGGAGAATTCCTTGCCGGTCTCACTCTCCAAAATGATATATTCGGCCGGATCCCCTTCCCGCGGGCTGACGAACTTGACTTTCGGATTAACGATCTGCTCCGCCCCGGCGAACGCCTCGTATTCCTTGCCCGCAATATGGGCGCTTCGCGGGCCGACATCGATGATATTCCCGTTCGCCACCTTAATCATGCTTCCTCCGGCAATGCCAAGCGTCCGTACATCCAAGGACTGCAAATAAGTCCGGTGGCCACCTACCTGGGCATTCTTGATCATGACCTTCCCGTTTTTGATGACGGAAATATCGACGCTTGTGCCGCCGACCTCGAAAAAGATGCCATCCGACACCTTTTCATACATCAGCACACCGGCAACACCGGCGGCAAGTCCCGACAGCATCGTCAATATCGGACGTTTGCGCACCTCGTCGATACTCATAACGCCGCCGTCGCAGCGCATAATCATGAGCTGGGATTGAATATTCGCATTTTTGACGGATTTCTCCGTCATGTTCGCCGTTTCCATCATTTTCGGAATGAGAGATGCATTCACGACCGCCGTTCTTGTCCGTGTCTTGAGTCCATACAATTGGGAAATTTCATGCCCTCCGGTAGCATACATACCTTTGCGGCTCGCTATCTCAACGACACGAAGCTCATTGGCCGGATCATCAACGCTGTACGCTTCGGAGGCGACGATCACTTCCGCCCCCTGTCGCACAAGCTCGTCAATCGCCGCTTCGATAGCCTCATCCCGCAAATTTTTGGAATCGAGGTACGTATGGTACGTCTTCAAATATTTGCCCGGCGCCAGCTCGATATCTCCGGGATTCGACTCCGAGCGCGCGCTCATGCCGTCAAGGCCGGAACCCATGCCAATAATGCCGACACGGGCCACATCCCCCTCCAGCAAAGCGTTCGTCGCTTGCGTCGTCCCGTGGGCGATAAAGGTCACATCGTCCGGAGCAATGCCCTCGCTCCCCAAAATCCGCTTCAATATTTGTACAATCCCTTTCGCCACACCATCTTCGTCATGATGTGTCGTCAGAATTTTCATCTTCCCGATAACCTCGTACGTCTCATTGTCAATGACGGCCGCATCCGTAAAGGTGCCTCCGACATCAATCCCAACCCTTACTTTTCTTCTCTCCATCGTTCTCCTCCTGCGACAACGGGCAGACACTCGTAAGTCTCCGCCCGGATTCTATCTGCTTCTAAAAGACCATGAATGAACCCAACACCATCGAAATTAGCACCGCAACCATCATCCAAGGAAGCGTCTTTTTCAAAATATCGTTAATGTCGCTCTTCGTAAAATCCGCGACCCACACATTATGCGAGTTCGTCGGGTCGGATACGGCCTGCACATTGCTGACGACGCGCAGCGCCAGCATCGCCGCGACCGGGGTCATGCCCGCCGAGACGAACAGAGCGGCAATGCCGCTGCCCAGGCCCCATACGTTCAGCGGCCCGCGATAGATGGCGAGCGGAGACAGCAACGTGAAGAACAGAATATACATCAACGGGTTGGTCGGCAGCACAGCTTCAATCAACGGGCTGATCAGCGCCGATACCTGCGGCGCCATAACGGAATTCAACAGAATGCCGATGCCGATCATGAGCGCCATCGCGCCGGCAACGTCCTGAATCCCTTCCACCAGCGCACTGGACAGGACATGAATCGGCCGCTTCGGCCAGGTCAGCAGTATCGCGCCGATGACCACCGCCGGGACAATATCGAGCTTGAATGCAAAGACGAGAATGACCGGCACAAGCGGACTAATGAGGGCAAAGGCAGGCACTTTTTTCCCTTCTCCTCCGGAAGCCGTCGGCATCGCCCACGCTTTGCGGCCTTTGCCGTCCCGCTGGATGTAGAATATAATCATCGCCAACGACACAAGAATGAGCGGCAGCGCGGCGACCAGCGTATAATCCGCAATCGTCTGAACCGAGAGGCCCAGCACATCGACATAAACGGCCCAGTTGGAGACGTTGAACAGCGCGCCGACGCCGACGGCGGAAATAACAACGATGGATGCGACAAACTGGGAGATGCCCGCCGTCAGCATAATCGGAATGACGATCGTACCGACCAGGATGACCATGCCCAGTCCGCCGGCCGCCGAGAAGATAATGGATGCGGTTGCGAAAAACAGGACCGCAATCAGCATCGGCTTGTCACCTGCAAGCTCGGCCGCCTTTCGAATAATCGACTTGGTAATGCCGACTTTATTCAAAATTTGTCCGAACCAGGCCCCGAACACCAAGCCCGCAATGGCGCCCGATAACCTCATCGAACCGGATGACAGAATCGTCTTGGCAATCGTGGTCGCCTCGGGATCATTCGACATCCACGGCACGCCGCCAATGACGGCAAAAAGAATCGCCATCAAGGGCAGGGCCAGAATGGTCGGAAGTTTCCGGGTCATCATTAACCCGACAAACACAAGAAAGACAAGTAAAATGCCGATGGCTTGAACCCACATGAAAGATGTCACGTTGTATTCTCCTCTCGAATCAAGTTCTCAATAAGCTTATCTTCATCTATATTTCTAAATAAGCGCCCTGTGCTTTCAGCACGGACTGCACTTCCTTGATGTCCACATCCCGGACGCAAATGCCTTTCTTCGCGGCCAACGCAGATGCTACCCCGCCGGCATGGCCGATCGCCCCCGTCGTCGGCGTCGTCCGCATCGCTGCCTGCGCTTCGAAGGTGGCCGAAATGCATCTGCCGATGACGATCAGGTTCTGCACAGAATCCGTGATCATACAGGAGTAAGGAATGCTGTACATACCGCCCCATTCCAGCTTCTGATGCTTCGTACCTTCGCCGTCCGGACTATGGATATCAATCGGGTAGCCAGAATGCGCGATCGTATCTTCGAACAGCCGCTGTTCCAGCAAATCATCGGCCGTCAGCGTGTACACGCCCTTAATCTGGCGGGATCCCCGAACGCCAATATTCGGGCCGGTCGATTCCACGACCGCATGCTCAAAGCCCGGAATATACTTGCGCATGAACAGCTCTAGCTCGCGGCACTGCTTCCGCCCTTCCATCTCCGCCTTGCTCAGACTGAATGCATCCGTCGGATCATGACCGAGGATCCGGGTTGTATTCAGGATGACCTCGCCCGGGTTATTCGTCTCGAAAAATAGCACATTCTCCCGCGGAATGGAGATCTCGCCCCTTTCCTTCGCCAGGTTGAACAGACTGTCGAACCCGCCTACCGACAAGCGAGGCGCCTTCTCGATGATGGATGTGTCGCCCTGATACAATGGAAAGTCTTCCGGATGGGCGTGAATATATTGTTTTACATTCGGAATGTTGACGTTATACATCTTCATCTTCAACGTCATCGGCTGCATGGCCCCATCGGATTCCCTGCCCTTGGTGAACTCGGCCCCTGCCCCGACGGATAAATCGCCGTCTCCCGTCCCGTCGATGAACACGGACGCCTCGATATCGCTCAAACCTGCTTTATTGCATACTGTTATGCTGACGATTCGTCCGCCCTCGGTCTTCACGCCAGCCAGCATCGTATGATACAGAATCTCCCCTCCGTTCTCGGTGACCATCAGCTCCAGCTCATGCTTCATTGCTTCGGCATCGAACGGGGTAACCGAATACGTAAAGCCAACCGTATCGAAAATATGCCCCGGCGACTTGCCCTGCCTCTTCAGCCGTTCAATTAGCTGATCTGTAAACCCTTGAATGGCAAGCTTCTCTCCCGCATGGAATGTCATCATCGGCCCTACCCCATTCGCGGTAAGTGTCCCGCCAAGAAACCCATGGGACTCTACGATCAGCGTCTTCACCCCTAAACTGGATGCCGCAACAGCTGCCATTGCTCCCGATATGCCGCCGCCCATGACCACCACATCATACTTCAGCCTGTTTCCCATATCATCCTCGCTCCTTCTGATTTAGTGATGTATGATTTGCTACTTTATCCATAGCCTATCAAACAAAAAGTTAAATGTAAATGCTTACAAGAAAATTATTTTCTATATATCCGTAAATTATGTTTATAATTTTCTAAGCGTTCTAAATCTATCTCTTACAGCATATATGTACAAAAAAATCACCGAAGCTTGCTCCGGCGATCTGCTCCGCGCGTCCAAAATATTATACTGAATTTCAAAACACAAAAAAGGGACTTTCAATGATCATTGAAAGTCCCTTTCTTCTTTGACAAAATTAAATCTCTACTATAAGAATGCGAATAGCAAAACAGAATCGAGCACTGTGGAATCTTTAGTCCACATCCTACTGCCCAACTCTCCCTATTGCCTTACTCCAACCTTGGCCTCGTTCAATGCCCTCAAAATGGTATGGCGGTCGCGCAGCGTGTGCGCCTCCTGAAGACTCTCCCGGAACAGCTCGTCATCAATGCCAAGCTCCTGCAGGGTTGACGGACCTCCGGCTTGCCGCAGCAGCTCGGCGATCTCCTCCTTCGAAGGGACCTTACGCAGCCACTCCCGAACCTGCTCTCTATATGTCGCCCAGTGTGTAGGCTCGGCATGAGGATACATGCCCTTATCGGCCGCGTCGTGATAAAGGCTCGATATTTCGCTGCAGGCCACCCCCACTTTGGCACCATGCAGCAGGGCCCGGTTGCCGCGGCGCAAGTACTCCATCTCCCAATAATGCGACAGATGATGTTCCGCCCCGGAGGCAGGGTGGGACTGACCGAACAGCAGCATCGCGATACCCGACTCGATCAAAGCCGTCATCAGAATGCGGATCCCTTCCTCCGTGCGCTGGCCAATCGCCTCCACATGCTGAATGCAAGCCTCAAGCGCCTTCTCCGTAATGGCCGCCACCTGTTCATCATAGGGCTCGCCGGCCGTGGTCGAAGAGAATTTCCAATCCAGCAGCGATGTATATTTGCCTAGCATATCGCCAAAGCCTGCCGCTACCAGCGGCTGCGGTGCCTTCACAAGAATGTCCGGATCGGCGAATATCGCGATCGGAGCCGTGGCCGCAAAGGTTTGCTTGACTCCCCGGATCACGATCGGCGCTCCCGCCGAAGTAAAGCCGTCGACCGAAGGTGCCGTAGGCACCGAGATGAAGGGTTTGCCGCTCCGATGACTCACAAAGCGCGTAATGTCATGAATGGTCCCGGACCCCACAGCGATCAGGCATCCTGTCCCTTCAGGCTCCACATCGATAAACAGCTGCATCAAGGAGCGTTCATCCGCGACAACGTCGCCTTGCTCATCTGGCTGAATCAGACACAGCCGGGGCTTCTGACCATCGGCTTCCAGGCTCTGCACCAGCTTTTTACCCGCCGCTTCATACGTATTCGCATCTGCAACAACGATTGGTGAACTGAGGCCCTGCCGTTTAAGATACGAAGGCACGTCTTGCACAGCGCCGGGCTCAAGCACCATGGTTTCTAGCCCGCGGAACGTCGGCTGCTGCTCCCTAATCCGGTTCATTAAACCTTTTGATTCGTTCAAGTAATCCGTCACGTTCGTTCCTCTCCTTCATCCCATCCTGCCGTATTTATTCAGGCTTCTAGTCTGACAAGGCCTATTCAGCCGTTTGCTTAATTCGTTTCAGCCGCTTCATCACGTCGTTTTCGCCCCGGCCAAAATAGTCATGCAGCTTGCTGTATTCCTGATACAGCTGCTCATACACTTCCACATGCTCCGGAATCGGCTTGAAGGTCTCTTCCTTCACCCGTGCCATCTTCTCGGCGGCATCGATAATCGAATCATACCCGCCCTGCGCCTCGCCCGCAGCGACTGCAGCGAACATCGCGGCGCCAAGCGCCGGCGTCTGTTTGGAATCAGCCACCATAATTTCGCGATTCGTAACATCCGCATAAATCTGCATCAAGAGACGGTTCTTTTGAGGCAGTCCGCCGCAAGCATACAGGACGTCCACCGCGACACCGTTCTCGTGAAAAGCGTCCACGATTTTGCGCGTACCGAATGCGGTCGCCTCAAGCAAGGCGCGGTAGATTTCCTGCGGCTTCGTCAACAGGGTCATCCCTAACATCAGCCCGGTCAGATCCGTATCCACCAGCACGGAACGGTTGCCGTTCCACCAATCCAGTGCAAGCAATCCGGTTTGACCCGGCTTATAGGCAGCCGCTTCTCGCTCAAGCCATTGATGCACGCCGATTCCTTCCTCGGACGCAGCTTCTTTTACATACGCGGGAAGCGCTTCCTCGACGTACCATTCAAAAATATCGCCTACTGCCGATTGCCCGGCTTCATAACCGTATAATCCGGGAATGATGCCATCCTCGACGACACCGCACATCCCTTCAACCTGCTTCTCTTCGGTACCGAGCAGCATATGGCAGATCGATGTGCCCATCGCCATTACCAGCTTGCCCGGTGTGACGACACCGACTGCAGGCACCGCGGCATGAGCGTCAACGTTGCCGACGGCCACGGCAATCCCTGGAGTTAAGCCCATCATCTCCGCCATCTTCTCAGTAAGACCGCCTGCGCTGCTGCCGAGGGGACGGACCTCTCCGCGCAGCTTCGTATCGGTCAGATCCTCCAGCCGGGGATCCAGCGCCTTAAAATATTCCTTGCTTGGATATCCGTCTTGTTTATGCCATATCGCTTTGTAACCAGCCGTACAGCTGTTGCGGACAATCTGGCCGGTCATTTGGGAAATGACCCAATCGGTCGCTTCCAGGAATCGGTCCGCACGTTCATAGATCGCCGGTGCCTCATCAAGAATTTGCCAGACCTTGGCAATCATCCATTCGGAAGAAATCTTCCCGCCATAGCGGGGCAAGAAGGCTTCTCCGCGCTCAGCGGCAATCGCGTTGATCTTGTCTGCTTCAGGCTGGGCGGCATGATGCTTCCACAGCTTAACCCAGCTGTGCGGCTGGTCGGCCAGCTCCGGTTGGAAGCAGAGCGGCTCCCCAAGCTCGTCAACGGGCAGCATGGTGCAAGCCGTAAAATCAATGCCGATTCCGATCACATCCGCCGGATCAATGCCGGATTGCTGAATAACGGCAGGCACGGATACCTTCAGAACCTCCAGATAATCCCCCGGATGCTGCAGCGCCCAATCGTGCTCCAGCTTCTTACCGGAACCTGGCAAAAATTCATCGATGACATGATGCCGGTAAGGCGTAACATGATCCGCTACTTCCTGCCCGTCAGCCAAATTCACCAACACCGCTCGCCCGGACTGTGTTCCGTAATCAACACCAATGGTGTATTTATTCCCCATCTTATTTCCTCCTACAGATGAAATCATGAATGATGAATACAAGTTACTTTTGACCGTAATAGGCATTAACTCCATGCTTCCGCAAAAAATGGCGATCCAGCAGCGTCTGATCCATCGGTTCGGTTTCCGGATTAATTTGCTGCATCCGGGCTGCAATTTTAGCGCATTCCTCTAACACTACCGCGTTATGCACCGCATTATGCGGATCCTTGCCCCACACGAATGGCGCATGCGAATGGACAAGCACCCCGGGCACCATGTTCGGATCCAGGTCCGCGAATCGCTCGACAATAACGTTGCCCGTCTCCAACTCATAGGCTCCCTCAATTTCTTCGCGGGTCATGGGCCGCGTAACCGGAATCTCTCCGTAAAAATAGTCGGCGTGCGTCGTTCCGTAGGCAGGAAGCGCACGTCCGGCTTGAGCCCAACTCGTTCCCCACGGAGAGTGGGTATGCACAATTCCGCCAATCTCTTTAAAGTTCTGATATAGGACCAGATGAGTCGGGGTATCGGAGGAGGGGCGCATATCCCCTTCAACGACATTTCCCTTCAAATCCAGAACGACCATGTCGGCCGCTTTCAAATCCTCATAAGGCACACCGCTTGGCTTAATGACAAACAGTCCACGTTCACGGTCGATGCCGCTGACATTTCCCCATGTAAAGGTAACGAGTCCGTGCTTCGGAAGCTCCAGATTCGCCTCCAGCACCTGCTGCTTTAAATCCTCCAACATGAACAACCGCTCCTCTCTATATTTGAAAAATATAGTTGTACGTACAAGTTGGCAAACAAGAGTCCGAAACTCGGACCTTGCACTCCCTTATCTCTACCGTTTCTTCACCGATTCTCTCTCCACCAGCTCCGGCTGAAACACCGTATCCTCTATAACGGTATGAAACTCAATCATACTAATTAATTGTCTGGCCGCCATGATTCCCATCTCTGTCTTCGGGTGGGTCATCGTCGTCAGCTTCACGCCGGAAGCAACGGCAAGCGTCGAATCATCGAAGCCGACCATGGACACATCCTGCGGAATATGCAGCCCGCATTGCCCGGCAGCCTCCGCTAAAGATACAGCCAGCTCGTCGTTATAACATACAAACCCCGTCGGTCGCTGCTCCTCCGGCTGCTTCAGCAACTGGATGGCCTGATCATACGGAAGACTTCCCTTCTGTTCCGTTGTATACGTAACCACCCGCTCCGGTGAAACGGGAATTCCAGCCTCGCGATGTGCACGTAAGAAGCCTTTCAGCCGGTTCACGCCTTGAAGATCATCCCGCTTGAAGAATCCGGCTATCGCCTGGTGTCCGTTCTCGATCAAATGACGTGTGGCCTTGTAACCGCCAAGCTCATCATCAAGCTTCAGACAAGGACATTCCAGCTCCCGATACTTCTCATTGATCATCAAAAACGGAATTCCCTTCTCCTGCAGGGACAGGAAATACGTCAAATTCGGGTTGCCCTCCGCACTCTTGGTCGGCTCGATAATGAGCCCGCTGAGCGGCTGACTGGTCATGAGCTGAAGACTCTCCATCTCCTTCACCTTGTTGTTATCGGTACTGGAGAGCAACAGGCGATATCCCTTGCTGCGCAGCTCCGCCTCCGCTCCCCGAACGATATGCGGGAAGATATAATCCGAGATGTAGGTTGTAATGATGCCGATCGTCTTAACCTGCTCACTCTCCCGCCGGTCGGGATTTCTGGCGAACGTCCCTTTTCCCTGAATCCGTTCCAGCCAGCCCTCCTTCTCCAGCTCGCCGAAGGTTTGGCGGACCGTCTGGCGGCTTACGCCGAACTGGTCGGCGATTTCATGCTCCGAAGGAACCTGTTTGCCTGCTTGAAGCCTTCCGGATTCAAACCAGGAGAGCAGTTCGTTTTTTAATACAATATATTTGGGTATCCGTCTATTATTCATCATTCACCTCTAGCCTCACGCACTCATTATGTTAGGATCACCTGCAATCCTAAGTTATCTCGCTATTGTAACACAGGCCAAGGGAATGCCGACAGAACCAGTTACCGCAGACGGTATGCGGCTTCACTCCAACGCAGCTCGTTCTTGAAGCGAGGTATCGTTGTATCCTTATCAATAATGACCGCTTCAATGCCGACCATCTCCGCCCAATCGCTCAAATGCTCTGCCGTCATGGCATAAGATAGAACGGTATGGTGCGCTCCGCCAGCCAAAATCCACGCTTCCGCAGACTCGCGAAGGGATGGCTGCGGTTTCCACAGCACACGGGCAACCGGCAGCTTCGGCATCGGCTGTTCAACCTTGACGCCATCCACCACATTCACCAGCAGTCTGAAACGGTGTCCGAGATCAACCAGGGAAGCATTCACAGCTGGGCCGTCCTGGCCGTTAAACACGAGACGTGCCGGATCTCCCTTGCCCCCGATCCCGAGCGGATGAACCTCCAGCGTCGGTTTATCCAATGCGATGGTCGGACATACCTCCAGCATGTGCGATCCAAGAATCATATGATTCCCCGGCTCGAAGTGATAGGTGTAGTCCTCCATGAAGGAAGTGCTTTTATTGCCGGCAAGCACCTTCAATACACGGGTCAAGGCAGCTGTTTTCCAATCCCCTTCCCCGCCGAAGCCGTAACCCGACTCCATCAGACGCTGTACGGCGAGTCCCGGAAGCTGCTTCATTCCATGCAGATCCTCAAAGGTCGTCGTGAATGCGCCAAAGCCGCCTTCCTCGAGGAAACGACGAAGCGCAATCTCGATCCGGGCTTGGTACGCAATGGAATCGCGTACAGGGCCATCGCTAAGCCCTTCCTTGGTTATCGAATACAAGTCGGCATATTCATTCAAGAGGGCTTTTACCTCATCATCGCCGACTTCATTCATGGACTGCACAAGATCGCCGATGCCATAACCGTTCACGGACCAGCCAAGCTTGATTTGCGCTTCTACTTTATCTCCTTCGGTTACCGCCACCTGGCGCATATTATCGCCGAAGCGGGCCACCTTCAGCCTGCGGCTTTCGGCATAGGCCGCGGCGGTCCGCATCCAGCCGGCGATGCTGTCGCGAACCTCCCCGTCTTCCCAATGGCCCACAACCACCTTGCGGGCAATGCCGAGACGGGCACCGATATGACCATACTCGCGATCACCGTGCGCGGATTGGTTCAAATTCATAAAATCCATATCAATCGTTTCCCAAGGGATATCCCGGTTGAATTGGGTATGGAAATGAAGAAGCGGCTTCTGCAATTGGGATAGCCCCGCAATCCACATTTTGGCCGGGGAGAAGGTGTGCATCCAGGTCATAATGCCTGCGCAGGACTCATCGTTGTTAGCCTCAAGAATCAAGTTGTATATTTCATCGGGTGTCGTTACGATCGGCTTGAACACAATGGGGTAGGAAAATACAGGATCTTTATCAAACTCCGTTGCCACGATGCGGGAATGCTCAGCTACCTGCTCCAGCGTTTCGGGACCATACAAGTGCTGGCTTCCGGTGACGAACCAAAAAGAATGCGGTTTCAATTTCATAATAATAACGCCTCCTGTATGAATGCTTGCTCACTAACTTGTACATACCTATATACAATAATTATCAATCTAATTATAAATGTACGTACAAGTTGAATCACTCACATTCTAACCCCGCATCTCAAAAATAGCAAGATCTAAATAAAAAAAAGAGCTGCCCCTGCAGGTGGAAAAAACGAACCCTTACAGAGACAACCTTCTATTTATTCAAATGATGATGATAATTTACCTCCAAACGCCAATGAACTTGAATGAACACTCTTCCTTAGACCGTCAAATAATGCTCGAACTGCTCCATATCGATAGTATCCTGTACCCCTTCGGCAACAATTGTGCCTTTATCCATGACATAGATATAGTCGGCTACGCTTCGGACAAACTCGATGCTCTGCTCCACCAGAATGACCGACGTTTCCCCTTTAGCTTTGATCCCCCTGATCACGTCTTGAATTTCCTCCACGATGGAAGGCTGGATTCCCTCGGTCGGCTCGTCGAGCAGCAGCACCTTGGGTCTGGAGGCGAGCGCCCTCGCAAAGGCTAGCTGCTGCTGCTGACCACCGCTTAAATCACCGCCTTGACGGTGGTACATTTGGGGCAGGACTGGGAACAGGGCTAACACATCCTCCGGGAATGCCTTCCTCCTCGGCACGATTGGCTCAAGTCCGAGCAGCAGATTTTCCTTCACGGTAAGCTGCGGAAAAATCTCGCGCCCTTGCGGAACATACCCGATGCCGCCTCTCGCTCTTTTTACGGAATCCCAGCCGGTAACCTCCTGCTCGCCAAGAGTCATCCGTCCCTGCCGGATTTTCAGCTGCCCGATCAGGGTCCGCATGAGCGTGGTTTTGCCGACGCCGTTGCGCCCTACCAGACACACGACCTTCGCCGGGTCGACAACCATAGATACGCCGCGGAGGACGGGGCTCTCCCCGTAGCCCGATTCAATGCCCTGCAGCTTGAGCATTCGCCTCCCTCCTTTTTCCCAGATAAACCTCGGCTACCAGCGGATCGCGTTGAATCTCCTGCATGGAGCCTTCCTTCAGCAGTTTCCCTTCATGCATCACGGTAACCTTAGCAGCAAAAGAGCGCACAAACTCCATGTCATGCTCAACGACAACGACGGAGCATTCCATGGCGATGCGCTGGAGGAGCGCGCCGGTCTTCATCGTCTCCTCGTCCGTCATCCCCGCTACCGGCTCATCGAGCAGCAGAAGCCGCGGCTTCTGAAGCAGCAGCATGCCGATCTCCAGCCATTGCTTCTCTCCATGCGACAGAGAGCCTGCCCGAACGTGTATCCGATCGGGCAGCCCGATCAACTCCAGAACCTTCTTCATTTCGAACGTGGTGCATCGATTTCTCCTGGCCTTCAGCGCACGGAACACGCTTCGATCGGGATCGACTGTCAGCTCCAGGTTTTCTTTGACGCTCAGGTTAGGAAATACCGACGGCGCTTGAAATTTTCGCCCCACGCCGAGACGGGCGATTTCATACTCCCGCTTTCTGGTGATTTCCAGTCCGTCCCCCAGCAGCACCTTTCCTGCGGCAGGCTTTGTTTTCCCGCAGATCACGTCCAGCATCGTGGTTTTTCCCGCGCCGTTCGGGCCGATCAGAAAATGCAGCTCATGCTGACGCAGTGCCAGATTCATGCCGTTTACCGCCACAAACCCGCCAAAAGTGACCGTAATGTTCTCCGCGGACAACACGATGGGGGAAATACCGATATCCCTGACTTCTCCATGGACAGCTAGCGGCAAATCAACTCTCTTCGCGTACGGCTGCATGCACAGTCCCTCCTCTTCGAGATAATGACGAAACCACCTTGCTCCACAATCCGGTCAATCCTTTTGGCATCAACACAACAACGATGACAAATAATGCACCCAATACAAGCAGCCATCCTTCCGGATAAGCCTCGCTGATCCCGGTCTTGGCTGCGTTCAGCAGCACGGCGCCAATAATAGCGCCGATCAGCGTTCCCCTGCCGCCGAGAGCGACCCAGAGCACCATTTCAATGGATGGAACGATGCCCATCATTGACGGCGAAATAATGCCGACCTGAAGGACAAACAGCATGCCTGCAAGCCCGGCCAGACCGCCCGATACGGCAAAGGCAAAGGTCTTGTAACGGGAAGGGTCAAAACCCAGAAACCGCACCCGGTTCTCCCCATCTCTTGAGGCTTCCAGTACCTGGCCCACCCTGCTGTTCACAATTCTTCGGCACAGAATATAGGCTCCTGCCAAAGCGGCAAGCGTAATAAAATACAACCCGATTTTCGTTGACGGCGCATTCAGATTAAAACCCAAAATGGAATTGTATCCCGTAAGCCCGTTCGTGCCCCCTGTCCACTCCTGCTTGCCTACAAACAGCGTAACCACAATCATAACCAGAGCCTGCGTCAGAATCGTAAAATATACGCCGACGATCCGGTTGCGAAACGTAAAGAATCCAAGTATCAACGCAAGCAGGGCCGGAAGCAGCATCCCGAGTAGCAAGGCCGCGGGGAACGATCGGAACGGCTCCCAGAACCATGGGAGCGCCGTCACCCCACTCCATCCCATGAAATCAGGCAGGGAAGCGCCGCTGGCATCCAGCTTCAAATACATGGCCATGGCATAAGCGCCTAATCCAAAGAACACGCCGTGCCCAAGGCTTAAAATGCCGCCATAGCCCCAGATCAGATCAAGCCCGACCGCCAGGATCGCCAAAGCCAGAAATTTCGTTAACAAACCGAGGCGAAAAGGGGTCGTGAACAAAGGTGCCATACACATCAGGAGCAGTACCACGCTCCACATCATCCGTTTCGATCGGCTGCCGGGGTTTCCTGTCAACCATTTCAGCACCATACCATCCCCTCCTCTCTAATCCAGGCTGCGTGTTCGTAGTGCAACGAGCCCGCGTGGCTTCCACTGCAGGAATGCCACGATGCAGGCGAATACCAGCACTTTGCCGATGGATGCCGAAGTATAGGTCTCAAACAGCGTATTGAACACGCCAATGCCCAGCGCCCCGGCAACCGTGCCGATCAATTTCCCAACGCCGCCAAGGACCACCACCATGAAAGCATCGACAATATAGTAGGTTCCGATCGAAGGACCGATCGGGCCAAGCAATGTTAACGCGCAGCCGGCAATGCCGGCAATGCCCGAGCCGATCGCAAACGTCAGGCCGTCCACGCGTCGGGTTGAAATACCGAGACACCCGGCCATGCTTCGATTTTGCATCACCGCCCGCATTCTTCGGCCTTGGACCGTTCTATAAATATAGAGATACATGGCTGTCAGCACGACGGCCACCAATACGATGATGAACAGCCGCTTGTATGGAAGGACGATGCTTGAAGTGATCGCCAGCCCGCCGTTTAGCCAGGACGGGCTGGTAACAGCCACATTCGGCGCGCCGAAGATGAATCTTGCGATTTGCTGGAGCATCATCCCGACGCCCCATGTAGCGAGCAGACTATCCAGCGGCCTGCCGTACAGATGGCGGATGAGCACCATTTCAAGCAGCCATCCGACGGCGGCTGCAACCAAGAACGATACAAGCAAAGCTGCGATGAAATAGGTGTCGAACCAGGATTTCGGCATATACGCGGTAAACAAACCTTGCGTGACGTACGTTGAGTAAGCACCGATCATGATCAGCTCGCCATGGGCCATATTAATGACATTCATCAAGCCGAACGTCACCGCTAAGCCAAGAGCAATCAATAATAGGATCGAGCTGACGCTGAGTCCGTTAAACACTTGCAGGATCGTCATTTCCATCCGGGTGAACCTCCTTTCACGAAATAGCCTGAAGGCCATCCATGCATGAGATGAAGCTTTATTCTCCGCTTAATCCCTTCGCCCAATCATAGGTTTTCAGATAGGGATCCGGTTTAACGGGTTCTCCCGAATTCCAGAGCTCCTTAAATTGTCCGTCAGCCTGCACCTCGCCGATGCGCACCGTTTTATGAATGTGCTGATTCTCCCCATCAATGGTTACTTTCCCTTCCGGAGCGGCGAACTCAATGCCTTTTGCCGCTTCCTTCACCTTGGCCACCTCCGTTGTTCCTGCCTTCTCTACCGCGGCCTTCCATAAGTACACCGCCGTGTATCCCGCTTCGATCGGGTCAGCCGTCACGCGGTCAGCGCCGTATTTTGCTTTGTATTTGTCGACAAAAGCCTTGTTCTCCGGAGTATCGGTAGATTGATAATAGTTCCAGGCTGCCAGATGACCCTCCAGTATATCTGCGCCGATGCCTCGGATCTCCTCCTCCGCCACGCTGACGGACAGCGTGGTCATATCCTTGGAGGTAATGCCCGCATCCTTCAGCTGCTTGAAGAAGGCCACATTGCTGTCGCCGTTCAGCGTGTTATAGACGATATCGGGCTTCGCCTCCTTGATCTTGGCTATAATCGTGCTGAAATCGGTATGACCCAGCGGCGTGTATTCCTCCCCAGCCAGTTCGCCGCCCTCTGCCGTCAACTGTGCCTTGATGATCTTGTTGGCCGTTCTCGGAAACACGTAATCGGAGCCGAGGAGGAACATTTTTTTGCCGCGGTTCTCCAGCAACCAGGACACTGAGGGTACGATCTGCTGATTGGTTGTTGCGCCCGTATAAAAAATGTTAGGTGAGGATTCCAGCCCTTCATATTGGACCGGATAGAATAAAAGGCCGTTGTTCTGTTCGAAAACAGGGAGCATGGCTTTCCGGCTGGCAGAGGTCCAGCCTCCGAATACGGCGGCAACCTTATCCTGCTGCAGCAATTTGCCCGCTTTCTCCGCGAAGGTCGGCCAATCCGAGGCACCGTCCTCGATTACGGGTTCGATCTGCTTGCCAAGCACGCCGCCAGCTGCATTGATTTCTTCGATGGCAAGCATCTCTGCATCCTTAACGGATACCTCGCTTATGGCCATCGTTCCGCTGAGTGAGTGAAGAATGCCAACCTTAATTGAATCGCCAGCGGCTTCTACCGCCGGACTCCCGTTATCCGCTCCGGCGGTTGGAGCGGCTTCCTTTTCCGTCACGCAGCCTGACATCAAGATTGCACATAAAACAAATGAGGCCCAGCCTTTAACGATCACGCTTTGTTTCTTCATTCGCTCCCAACTCCCTTTTTTACGTTTCCGAACATTCTATCTGCAAACTGACTTCTCTGTTCGTTATCCCACATTATAGTTGCCTTATATTTCCTATGTCAATAATCATGACATTATTTTATTTATTTTTTCGAAAATAACTAAGAATTCTTTTTTTTTCGCACTTTAAGTGATGTTATATTACATTAACGATAGATAAACCATGCAATTCACTCTTAATTTTTATTTATATGTTATATTTACTTACACATTAAAAAAGACAACCCTTGATTTCTCAAAAGGTTGTCAACACCGTTACGCCATTTATCTGATCATTTTCCTGTTCGAAATTGAAATCGGTACCCGATCCGGGTAATCCGTAATAATCCCATCCACGTTAATTTGAAGCACATAAGGAATCTGCAGCATATCCCGAATGGTCCATACCATCGTTTTCAGCCCGGATTGATGTATCTTTTGAACCAGCCCTTTGGATACCAGCCTCATCGATACATTCACATACTCCGCATAGGTCTTCATATCTTCCAGCTGCTGCTTGGATAAGTCGCCCGCACTGGTGATAACAACGCCCAGCGGGATATCGGGCATCAGCTGCCGGAATCGAAGGAGAGAGTCCTTATCTGCTGACTGCACGATGATCAGGTCCTTATACCTCTCACCACCATCAGCGCCGATGATATACCTTTTCAACTCGTCTGCAACCCTTTGCTCGATACCCGGATACCGGGAGGGAGATTTCAATTCGATCAACAGCCCGATACGCCCCGCGAAATGCTCAAGCACCTCCGCCAAAGCGGGAATGACTTCTCCTTTAAACGCCGAATCGTACCATGAACCTGCATCCAGCATACGCAGCTCCTCAAAGGTTAAATCGCCTACTTCTCCCTGCCCATCGGTGGTTCGCTCAACCGTGGAATCATGAATTACAACGACCTGTCCATCCTTGCTCAATTGGACATCCAATTCCAGCATATCCGCTCCCATATCAAATGCTTTAACAAAAGAAGCCATCGTATTTTCCGGGGCATAACCCGACGCCCCCCGATGGGCAATATTAACCCAGGACTGATCGCGCTCATTCTCCGACCTCATCCATACTTCCCGTTCCCCAGTTTGATGATAAGGATAATACGGGACATCAGCGTTATTTTGAGAACCGGCCACTGCGAGCACAGCTGTTAGAATAACAATCATTCTTTTCATCGGGTTATCAATCTCCTAGTCGTACCTTGTTCACTTCATAGCTAGCCTTGCTGAAGAGCATTTCAGGGCAGCCTGCCCATCCCCATTGATGCTAGTTCTTCCCTTTCTGCTCCAAGTTCAGTCAGATATATATGAAGTCGGCTCGATGTTCACCAGGTGTTAATTATGGTTCATTTTGTATTTAGCTCTTGTAATATGAACATAAATGGAGTAATTTGTACTTATATGAACATTATGAATTCATTATAATAGAATGATGAGGAGATGAACGAACATGGAAAGACGTTATGCATCACACCCTAATGAAGTGAAACAATATGACACAGAAAGACTCCGCAAGGAATTCCATATCCCCGTCCTGTTTACGCCTGACAAGCTGGAGCTTGTCCTGACGCACGAAGATCGTATGATTATCGGTGGCGCCGCTCCCGTTCAAGAACAAGTCAAATTGGAAACCGACCTTAAAGAGCTGGGTGTTTCCTCTTTCCTGGAACGCCGTGAGCTTGGCATTATCAATATTGGCGGACATGGTACCGTACTGGTGGACGGTGCGGAGCATGAACTGAACAACAAAGAATGCTTGTACGTTGGCATGGGCACGGAAGAGGTTATTTTTAAAAGCACGGATCCATCCAACCCAGCCAAATTCTATTTGAATTCTGCGCCAGCGCACCAAACATTCCCGACAGCCAAGGCCACTCTGGAGGAAGCCGATTCCAGCGCTTTGGGCGATATCAAAAATTCCAATGATCGCGTGATCTATCGTTTCATCCATCAAAAAGGCATTGAGAGCGCCCAGCTTGTCATGGGTATGACCCTGCTGAAAGAAGGAAACATGTGGAACACGATGCCTGCCCATACCCACCCAAGACGGATGGAGGCTTATCTCTATTTTGATTTACCGGAAGAAGCGGTTGTCATCCATCTGATGGGTGAACCCAATGAAACGCGGCACATCGTCATGCGCAATGAGCAGGCCGTGATTTCGCCAAGCTGGTCGATCCACAGCGGGGTAGGCACAAGCAACTATACCTTCATCTGGGGCATGGCCGGAGATAATAAACGTTATGATGATATGGACCCGGTGTCCATAAAAGATTTAAAATAGAGGGGAATATCCATTAACCCACGGAAGAGTTGAGATTCATATGAACCCGTTACGACGCTATGAAAAAATAATGGAGTACCTTCTAACCCATAAAGAAGTGACTGTCGCCGACCTAAGCCAGCAGCTTCAAGTAACCGGAAAAACCATACGCGAGGATCTGACCAAGCTGGAGGAACAGGGTCTAATCGTTCGTGTGCATGGCGGAGCTGTCCTTGCGCACAGCGATCAATTCGGCATCCTGCCGTCCAAAGAACCGCTTGCCAAGCATCCGACTGAAAAGACCGAAATCGCGCTGAAAGCGCTGAAGCATATCAATACCGATGACATCATCGCCTTAGACGGAGGCAGCACCACGCTGGAGATTGCCCGCAGGCTGGAGGATGTGCCTCTGACGGTCATTACGAACGATGTGTATATCATCAGCGAATTGGCGACCAAGAATCATATCCGATTGGTCGTTCCGGGGGGCTACCGGGTCCGAAATATGCTCGCAGGCCCTGAAGGCGTATCGTATGTATCACAGCTGAACATTCAAAAAGCCTTCATATCCGCCACGGGCGTCCATCTTGATCATGGATTGTCCATATATACCGGGGACTTGATCCCTTTCAAACGGGCATTAATCGAAACTTCGCTGGAGGTATATGCCGTTGTCGATCATCACAAATTTGGTCAAACGGCATTAAGGACATTTTCATCCCTGCAGGAGATCAACGGCATCATTACCGATGCGGGACTGCCACCCGAGACGATCAAACAATATGAAGGTGCCGGCGTTACCATGCTGTAAGCGCCGCATCAAAACTCAAAACCGGCCTAACTTCATAATTACTAAATAGAGAGCATATGAGAGGGGATACTGGAGCATGAACAGGTTTGACTTATCAGGCAAAACCGCAATCGTCACCGGCTCCGCCAGAGGACTAGGGCAAGGCATAGCGATAGCTCTAGCCGAAGCCGGCGCGGATATCGTTGCCGTGTCCATGAATACAAGCGCCGAAACGATAGAAGCCATCACTTCACTCGGCAGAAAAGCTTCCGAAATTCAGGTCGATCTAAGCGACCAGAGCAAACTCCAGCAAACTTTTGACCAAGCGCTGGAGCTGACGGGGCATGTGGACATTCTCGTAAACAATGCCGGCATTATCCGCCGGACGCCCGCCAAGGATCATGGTACTCAAGATTGGCTTGACGTGATTGACTTGAATCTGAATACCGTATTTTTGCTGTCCCAACTTGCCGGAAGACATATGATTGAACGCGGCAGCGGCAAAATCATTAACATTTGCTCCATGCTGTCCTACCAAGGCGGAATCAACGTGCCCGGATATACGGCAAGCAAGCATGGTGTTGCCGGCCTTACGAAAGCTTTGGCCAATGAATGGGCAGCCAGCGGCATCCAAGTGAACGGAATTGCTCCCGGTTATATCGAAACCGATAATACGGCAGCCATCCGTCAGGATGAGGAACGACGGACTTCCATTACGGAACGTATTCCTGCCGGACGCTGGGGGAAACCCGAGGATATTGGCGGACCCGCCGTATTCCTCGCTTCCGCCGCTTCGGATTATATGAACGGACATGTGCTTTGTGTTGATGGCGGATGGATGGCCCGTTAAGAAGCATAAAGCGCTGTATCAAGAGCATGTCAACGTTAACATCAATTCTATCTAGCAAAAATAGGCTGTGCTTTTCCGCTGCTGCTGCAGGCGGAGATAGCACAGCCTATTTCATTCTCCTCTCCAATCCGATTAGAGACCCTAAGTTCTTACCGTGTACCGACATTTCACGAATATACGAACCATCCTTTGGGACATCCTAACTTTACGAAATGGGCCTCGAAGGACCGTGAATAAAGAAAGGATGGTTTCTGGAATCATGCGCGGAACAAAATCGATACGTTGGATCAGTCTTGCCTGTTTATTCACACTGATCGGTTCAATTGTACTTACCGGATGCACGCCTAACAGCAATGACCGGGTGCCGACCCCCAACATGGGCGTAAATCCTTACCGGGTGAACACGGGCTTCCTGCTTCGGAATGCCGTGGAGCGCGGGACCCTGCGAATTGCAACGGAACGGGATTATCCCCCTTTCAGTTACCATGGAACGGGCGGAAGACTTACAGGTTTTGATGTGGAAATCGCTGAAGAGGTTGCCCGTCATATGGAGCTAAGAGCAGAATTCGTTGAAACCGAGTGGGAGAATCTGCTGCCAGGATTGACGGAAGGCAAATACGACGCCGTCTTCAACCAGATTGAAGACAAGCCGGACCGGCGGGCCCTCTATGATTTTTCCGTCGCTTATCTATCCTCAACCCCGGTTCTGCTTGTGCGTTCCTCGGGTGAAGATCAGATTCGCACCTTCTCGGACATCAAGGATAAGCGTGTCGGCCTGAACCCAACCGGAATTTATAAGGATATGGCCAAGAAGCATGGAGCGGAAATTGTCCCGATCAAATATATATCAGACGCAGCTAACAAGCTCGCAAACGGAGAGCTGGATGCCGTCATTTCGGACCAGTTATCCGTAACCAACCTGAAGCAGCAGTTCCCGAATCTGCCGGTCGCTGCCGCCGAATCCGCCGATCAGGTGTCCGAGATTTCCGCAGCCTTTGTAAAAGGGAATCCGGATCTCGTGGCCGCCGTTGATAATGCACTGGCTACCATGCAGCAGGACGGAACGTATTTGACCATTTGGAACAAATACTTTGGAGACGCACCGATGAGTTATAAAGGAATCCATGATCGAAAAGTTAAATAAACTTTAAAAATTCGTGACAAAAAGGCGCCTGCTCCGCTGGATTCCCAGCATAGCAAGCGCCTTTTTAAATGTGCATATTATGATTCTTCGGTTGTCTCTCCCGCATCCGCTTCCTCAGCGTCCGCTTCATCCACCGTCTCAGCAGCCTCAACGGCGCGTGGCACGATGACGGTTGCGAGAACCTCCTCATCCGAAGCGTGCAATGTAATACCTTCCGGTACTTTAATATCTACAACCGTAAGCTTGTCGCCAATCTCCAGAGCGGATACGTCCGCTTCGAGGGTAGTAGGCAGCTCGCCTGGCAATCCCTCTACTTCGATTTCGGTCACCTGGGTTTGCAGAATACCGCCAGATTTCGTTCCGGCAGCAGTACCTTGATAATCCACCGGTATGCTGACACGAACCGGCTTGTTCATGGAGATCCGCAGAAAGTCCACATGGGATACAGTGCCGCGTCTCTTTTGAATGTCCTTAATCAAAACCGGAATTTTACCGGAGCCTGGAATATCAAGCTGGAATACCTCTGAACGTCCGGTGTGGAACAGCTTGGCCGTATCCTTGAAATTAACAGCTACGGGGATGCTTTCCTCGCCCGCGCCGTATACAACGCCGGGGATTCCGCCATTTTCGCGAAGCACTCGGCGAGAAGCCCGGGTAAATTCATCACGAACATCTGCTTGGAGTTGAACTGTGTTTCCTTTTGACATGAGTGACATCCTCCTTTATCGAAAACAAAGTCTATCTCATTATTACCCTATTTACCTGCTAACTAATCATGAGTTTCAGATGTTTTAAATTTCAATCCTGTGGGTAATGAATGGTACCCCTTTTGAAATATAAATAATAGGAGCCCCCTTTTCAGTACAATAGGAGGGCTCCTGATTTTTTAAATATACAATCCTTATATACAATCCTCAACTCGCCATATCCCGCTGCTCTTGGCCCTTGGAGCCGTCGCCTTTGACACTTAGCAGCGAGATCCGTACTTTGGCTTCGTCTGGCGGAATATCGATAAACCAGTCGTTCTCGCCTTCCCGATCCTCCCAATCGTTCAACCTGACGATACAGCCGACCCGCTTGGTTCCGGGAGCTGCATAGAAGACCGCTCGAGCTTTGCCGCCGTCCACTCTTGAGAATGGCACGCTGCCATCCTCCACGCCTGTTCCCCACACCCATACGTTCCAGCCATCATATGCTTGATCACGTCTTTCATATTCAATCTCAACGGTAGTCAAGCCTTGCTTCTTCTGGGTCTGGTCTTCGTACAACACCATCAGCGAAAGCCCTGGGACCGCTATAGCTCCTTGGTCCAACGTCTCGATCGTATCCGTACCTGCCTGACGATCATTCACCACGATGCTCCAGCGGTAAGGTGTAGGCGGCAAATCAACCGTCATTTCATGCTCATTCCCGTTCACGATCACTACAATCTGGCCCCAGCTATCTTGTGGATGATGCGTTAATCGGTAGGCGATAATCCGATCGCTGCTGCGCAGCACTTCCATATGTTCCTCGATCTCTTCTCTTGCTGCCATACGAAATGCCGGATGAGCTTTGCGCAAGGCAATAAGGCCTTTGTAATAGTCAAACACGGGTTTGAATCGTTTCTTGTTCGACCAGCGGATCGCATTAACGGCATCGCCGCTGCGGTAGCTGTTATGATCGCCAAATTTCGTGCGAAGCAGCTCATCGCCGGCATGGAGCAGCGGAATCCCTTGAGACAGCAGGACAATCCCGTTAGCCAGCAAGCTGCGGCGCACAGCCGCTGCCGACATTACATCTTCATCAGGAATACCGGCATAGGGTGTGGAAGCAGCCGTTGCCTGCCATGCATCGCCGCCGTTAACCAGCTTCCCGTCCGTCATGCGAAGCAGACCCGCCTGTTCTTCCATCCCGCTCGCCACTAAAATTTTGTCCCACAGATTCAAATTATCATGCACGGTGACATAATTGACCGTCTCATCCGGATGAAGCGCAAAATCATGGATCGAGCCCATCATCCCTTCAACGACAGCGCCCTCGTACCACGCTTCGCCCGTAGCAAAGCCTCGGCCGCGCCCGTCATTGTCACCCTTGATGGCATGCCGGAAATGATCATTGAATACAGCGAAGCCTTGACCCTTCTGGCTTCCTTTGACGGTTTGCTCCGTCAGCGGACTCATTCCTCCCGTCCAGGGCTCACCGTAGAACAAGAGAGAGCTATCGACCTCACGACGCAGCTCGCTTACAATCTCTTTCATCGTTGTTGTATCGATCAGAGCCATCAGATCAAATCGAAAGCCGTCGATATGATACTCCTCGGCCCAGTACCTTAAGGAATCCTTGATATATTTGCGTACCATCGGCTTCTCCGTAGCCAGCTCGTTGCCTACACCTGAACCGTTCGATAAATGTCCATATTCATCCTTGCGATAGAAATACCCTGGCGCCAATCGTTCAAACGGACCGTCATCCACCATATACGTATGGTTGTAAACCACGTCCATGACGACACGGATTCCCTTGGCATGCAGAGCCAGAATCAGCTCCTTCAGCTCCCGGATGCGCAGGATCGGATCCATAGGATCTGTCGAGTATGAACCTTCAGGAACATTGTAATTCTGCGGATCATACCCCCAGTTATACTCGCGGCTTAAGCTCCCGGCATTATATCCGTCCAGCTCATTGACCGTTCGAAAATCAAATATCGGCAGCAGATGCACATGGGTCACACCTAATTCTTCGAGATGATCCAGTCCAATGGTATTCCCTTCGGAATCCCGCAGGCCACCTTCTGTGAATGCCTTATATTTACCTCTATATTTCATTCCCGAATCGGTATGAATCGAGAAATCGCGTACATGAAGCTCATAGAGCACCGCATCCGTAGGCTTCAGCAGCTTGGGTCTAACATCCTGCTCCCACTCCGGCGGATTGCTCTTCGCCAGATCGACAACCACTCCGCGGCAGCCGTTGGCTGACACCGCTGTTGCATAGGGGTCTACGGCATAATGCACGTCACCGTCCGCTGACTCGATTTGGTACATATAATAGGTTCCGTGAAGATCCCTGTTTACGACAGCCGACCATATGCCGTCGCCATTACGTTCCATCAAATATAATGTGCCACACTCGTGATCCGTTACGACACCTTGCTCGTTATACTCTCCCGGGCTTTCATACAAAGCCAGTTTCACATGAACCGCATCCGGAGCCCACACCTGAAAGGTCGTTCCCTCTCTTCGGCAGGTTGCCCCCAGCTTAACACTTGTGCAGCTCTTGATCATGTCCATAGTCATCATCACCGTCACTTATAAGTAGATTTACTTCCTAGTATGGGCGCCTGAATCATAAGACAGACCTCTAGCACATGAATGTAGAACGCTTTCATATATCATGATATGCCAAAAGCCCTGATTTGGTTTGGGTTTGATGCCAAATAACTATATATTTAGGCTATTATACTAGCAAATATGCCAGCTGTCTTTCTGTTGACAAAAAAAACATCTGTCCGAATGGACAGATGTTGTCAATGTAAAGCTATCGTGGAAAAAGATTGGTAGAGTCCCCAAAAAACAAACGAAATACGAGACTACATGGATCGATCAAGTTGTTAAGTTGTCTTCCTTCTTACTCCGCTGCAGTTTCTATGGATTCCACCAGAGCCACAACTTCCTCTGCAGTACCCATTTCAAGCGCCTTGGCAGCGAGTGCCTGCATATCACTGCGGGACAGCTTCCCGATCTGACTGCGCGCCGGAAGAATGGATGTAGCGCTCATGCTAAACTCATCCAGCCCCAGACCGAGGAGAATTGGAATCGCCGTGGCGTCACCCGCCATTTCACCGCACATGCCAACCCAGCGGCCTTCGCGATGAGCGGCATCGATGACCATTTTAACCAGTCGCAGAATCGCCGGATTATAAGGTTGATACAAATAAGCAACCCGTTCATTCATGCGGTCAGCGGCCATCGTATACTGGATAAGGTCATTCGTTCCGATACTGAAGAAATCAACCTCTTTGGCAAACTGATCCGCCAGGACCGCGGTAGATGGAATCTCCACCATGATCCCGAGTTGGATGTCCTCGGATACCGGAATGCCTTCGCTTACAAGCTTGGATTTCTCTTCCTCCAGAAGAGCTTTGGCTTCACGGAATTCACCGAGCGTCGCGATCATGGGAAACATGATTCGCAGATTGCCATGGACGCTTGCGCGCAGCAGTGCCCGAAGCTGGGTTCTGAAAATATCCTGACGATCCAGGCACAGCCTAACGGCCCGGAAGCCCAGGAACGGATTCATTTCCTTTGGCAGATCCAGATAAGGCAGCTCCTTGTCCCCGCCGATATCGAGCGTGCGGACAACAACCGGCTTGCCTTCCATTTTCTCCAGTACCGATTTATAGGCGACATACTGGATCTCTTCGGAAGGAAGTTTATCTCTGCCCATGTACAGGAATTCCGTACGATACAGTCCTACCGCTTCTCCGCCATTCTCCAGCACGCCGGTTACATCGTTCGGTGTCCCGATATTGGCGGCCAGCTCCACATGGATCCCGTCCTTGGATACCGTTGGTTCGGAGCGGAGTTTCTTCCATTCCTCGACCTGTTTGGCGTAGGCATCCTGCTTCGCACGGTATTGTGCCACGATGGCTTCCGTAGGATTAATGATGACATCCCCTTCCAGTCCGTCAACGATGATCAAATCCCCGTTTTGGACCGAAGAGAGCACGTTTTTCGTTCCGACGACAGCCGGAATTTCAAGCGAACGGGCCATGATGGCAGAATGCGAGGTGCGCCCGCCAATATTCGTCGTGAATCCTTTAACGTAGTTGCGGTTCAACTGCGCTGTATCCGAAGGAGTCAAGTCCTCTGCAACCACGATTACTTCTTCGCTGATTTCTGAAGGACTGACATAATTCAGGCCGAGCAGATGCTTGAGAATACGTTTGGTGACGTCGCGCATATCCGCTGCCCGCTCCTGCAAGTAAGCACTCTTCATGTTCTCGAACATTTGAATGAATTGGGTTGCCGTTTCATTTAAGGCATACTCCGCATTAACCGAATCCGAAACGATTTTCGCTTTGACTGGTTCAATCAATTCCGGATCATTCAGGATGAGAAGGTGAGATTCGAAAATCTCAGCCTTCTTCTCCCCGAGTTCCTGAAGCGTGCGGGCTTTGATCGCTTCAAGCTCAGCCTGGGACTGAGCCAGCGCCGCATCCAGCTTCGAAAGCTCGGCATCCGTGTCTGCCACTTGCTTTTCCGTAACAGAATAATCAGGATGCTCCAGTGTAAAAGCACGTGCAATCGCGATGCCCGCGGAAGCCGCGATTCCTTTCAAATTATTCATGAAGCTCGCCTAACCCTTCGTTCACCATCACTTCTTGCAGTGCTGTCAGCGCTTCGCTCTCATTGCCGCCTTCCGTGATCAGTGTCAATGTATCACCTTGCTCCAATCCGAGGGACAGAACGCCCAGGATCGATTTCAGCGTTACTTTTTTGCCGTTAGCTTCGGCAAATGAATTGGTGTCCTGGAATTTGTTAGCCGTATTTACCAATGCTGTTGCCGGACGTGCGTGAATTCCATCTTCGTCAATAATTTTGAATGTTTGTTGCATGTTCATCATCCTACTTTCGTATATTTTAATTTATATTGAATCCTTGAGATCATCGTGAGTTTAAGGCTTTGATATGGTGATGATCCCTTTTTCACCGCTTTTTACTTCCCCGGTCTTGTTCAGCTTCACGGAAGCTCCCTCCGGCAAATTCGAGAAGATCACAGGAGAAATAATCGATTTGGCATTCTCCTTCACATAATCCAGATCCACCTGCATGATCGGTTGGCCAGTGGATACCAGATCCCCCTCTTGTACAAGAACTTCAAAACCCTGCCCCTTCAGCTTAACGGTATTGACGCCGATATGGACAAGCACTTCCTTACCGCCATCGGACATAATGCCGACCGCATGCTTGCTGGGGAATACGTTAAATACGGTTCCGTTAACAGGAGAAGCGATCGTTCCGTTATGAGGTAATACCGCAAATCCATCTCCCGTCATTCGTTCTGCAAACACAGGATCAGGCACATGGGAAATATCCATTAGCTCTCCATCGACTGGCGATACGATTTCCTCCATGACAAGCGTTTCCCCGTCCTGACCAGCTTGCTGCTCCTCTTGAGCAGTCGGCATCATCTTCGGATCCGCTGTTTCAGGCGCAGTTGTCGGCGTTATTCCCGACATAATGTCCTGGATTTGAGATTTGATGGTATCGGAACGTGTTCCGAATATCGCCTGGATATTATTCCCCACCTCCAGCACACCTGACGCACCCAGCTGTTTCAGCCTTGCCTTATCGACATGACCCTTGTCTTTCACCTCTACCCGAAGCCGAGTAATGCAGGCATCCAGATGCGCAATGTTAGGCTGGCCGCCAAGCGCAGTCAGAATGTTAAGCGGCAGATCATTTTTACTGTTACCGCCTGATCCCTGGGAAACTGATTCCGGCTCCGTTGCGGAAGCTTCTTCCCGGCCCGGCGTCTTCAGATTGAATTTCCGAATGACAAACCGGAATCCGAAATAATAGATTACTGCCATGATAGCACCAACAATGAGTACATTCCACCATGGCGTCCGGTTCGGAATGACACCGAATATCATGTAATCGATCAGACCGCCCGAGAAGGTCATGCCAATCTTGGTACCCAGAATATGCATGATCATGAAGGACAGACCTGCGAACAGTGCATGTACGGCGAACAAGATCGGTGCGACGAACAGGAAGGAGAACTCAAGCGGTTCCGTAATCCCTGTCAAGAAGGAGGTCAGCGCTGCCGAACCCATAATACCGGCGACAAACTTTTTGTTCTCCGGTCTCGCTTCATGATAGATGGCAAGCGCAGCCGCAGGAAGACCAAACATCATAAAGGGATACTTACCCGTCATGAAGGTGCCTGCCGTGAACTCGACACCATCCCGAAGCTGAGCCATGAATATATTTTGATCACCGCGCACCATTTGACCTGCCTGATTCAAATATTCCCCGAACTCAAACCAGAAGGGAGAATAGAAAATGTGGTGCAGACCGAACGGAATCAATCCGCGTTCCACAACGCCGAACACAAAAGCGGACAGCGTCAGGTTTTGTTCCAGCATGAAATGGGATGCAGTGTTAAGCGCAGACTGGATCGGAGGCCATATAAAGACCATCAACAGACCAAGCAAAACGGAAGTTGCAGCCGTCATAATCGGAACAAACCGTTTTCCTGCAAAAAAGCCCAGATAGGACGGAAGCTCTATTTTGAAAAATCTCCGGTACATGCTTGCCGCTAATATACCTACAATAATCCCGCCGAATACCCCAGTGGCTAAGGTCGGAATGCCTAGCACGCTGGCATATTCGTAATTCGTGCCAATCATCGATGGCGTCACGCCGATCACGCTGCCCATGGTAACGTTCATGACGAGGTAACCGATGATAGCCGCAAGCCCGGCAACACCTTCACCTCCGGCCAAGCCGACGGCAACCCCTACTGCAAACAGCAAGGATAAATTCGTGAACACGATTTGTCCCGCATTCATCATGACGGTGGCAGCTGACTGAACCCAAGCCGCATCGAGCCATGGTGCGTACTGCAGGAAATCGGGGTTGACCAGCATATTGCCAAGGCCGAGCAAAAGTCCGGCCGCCGGCAATATGGCCACGGGCAGCATCAGAGCTTTACCGACCCTTTGCAGTACGCCAAAAAGCCGCTTAAACATGAAAATTTTCACCCTCTATCTAGTTGTGGTCACAAGCTGAATGTGGAGCATCATAAAACAACCAAATCAAAAAAAGGCATGAGTAACCACGGGAAAATGGATGGCTAATCTCATGGATTAGATTACCCAGAAATGGGTAATAACAACCAAATTCCTGCAATACTCATGCCTGATCGAATCAGTTACACGTTTGATTTGAAGTTTTATGCTTCATAACTGTTCGTATTGTAACACCGTTCATTTTTCGTTGCAACCACATGGTAAGGGACTTAATAAAATCTTCACATTTGCTCGCCCTGCTCTTTGCGCTGGACCAGCCGCTCCAGATGAATGGTCAAATAACCGGCCTCGGCGGGATATACGGGCTTTTTCAGCCGCTGCTCCATCATCTTCGTCAGTTTCCATGCCAAGGAATACGTTTCGGGATATTCGCGCTTCAGCAGACCATCCAATGAACTCGTCTCGTTCACCGCTTCTCCCCGCCGAATCCGCTCCAAGGCAAACCGGAGATGAGTCAGCAGACGGGAATAATCCAAGGAATCCCTCGGGATGGCATAATCCAGCTGCTGTTCAACGGTACGTACTAAATCCGCAATCAGTTCCGAATGCTTGCGAACCTCCGAAATGTGCTGGTTTGTGAGAGCACCGTGAAAATGAAGGGCAATGAATCCGATTTCTTCTTGGCCCAAGTCGACCCCAAGCTTCTCCCGGATGGTACGGACGGCGTATTCCGCCATCTCGTACTCTTCAGGATACATCTCTTTGGTTTCGTATAAAAAAGGATTATGGATATAGAGACCTTGGGCATGACGTTTAATGGCAAATGCAATATGATCAGTCAACGCTATGTGGATATGCTCATTCAGAGGAGCGTCGCTGGATTTGGCAGCATTCAGAATAATGTCATTCATCGCCTCAATCAGCTTCTCATCGATATGAGGCACCAGCTGCTTATACTGCTCCTGCTCCTCCGGTTTGGTCAAAATGAACATCTTCTCGGCAGCGGAGGCCGGGATAAGGTCTTTATTCTTCCGGTTAAAGCCTATTCCCTTGCCAATAACAACAACCTCGCCATGTTGAGGATGCTTCGCTATGATTACATTATTGTTCAACACTTTAGCCACTTGTAAGCTGCTCACGTTTGCACCTCTTTTTGATTCATACGCGTATACTCGGATATCTTATCAGAAATATAAGTGCGCGGCAAAATCATATGTGGTTGCCAAAGTCACCAAAGTGCCGTACCGCTGCCTGTGACCGCTATCCCAATCCTACTTGCCGCTCCCTCTACTCTTCCTTAGCAGCACTTGTCTCAACAGGTACCGGTACAAGTTCCTGTTCCACAGCTACTGGCTTTTGAGCCGAGGCAGGCTTCTTGGTCAATCCCTTTATCAGTTCTTCCACATCAATCCCGGACACACTCTTCAGCATTTCAGGCGCCGTAGACATCAGCTCAGTCACATAATTGCTCACGCGAGCCGCACCTTCGCCTTTGCCTGTATCTACAACCGTCAGCTTGTCGATGGACGAAATTGGCTGAGCAATTTTACCGGCAAGCTCAGGCAGCATTTTTACGATGATATCGAGTACAGCAGCTTCTCCGAACTTCTGGAACGCTTCGGCAAGTTTCTCCTTAGCATCGGCTTCGGCAATACCGCGCAGGCGGATGACTTCGGCTTCGGCCGTACCTTTGGCACGCTCGGCATCCGCAACGGCCAGACCATCCAGGCGCTTCTGTTCGGCAGACGCTTTGGCCTGGGTTTCGATGGAGTACTGCACGGCATCTGCTTCGCGCATCTTCCGGGCTTTATCCGCTTCCGCGGCCTGCTCAACGGCATAACGATCCGCTTCGGCTTTCTTCTTCACGTCCGCGTCATACTGCTTCTCGCGAACCATGATTTCTTTCTCCTGCAGGTCGATTTCGCGTTCCTTTCGAACGAGCTCAACCTTCATCTGCTCCTCGACCACCGTTTGTCTAGCACGGGCTTCCTGGATATGATAAGCTTGGTCCGCTTCAGCTTTCGCCGTATCCTGCTCCTTCTTAAAGGACGCAACCTTCAGCTCCCGTTCCTTCTCGGCTTCCGCGATATTGGTATCGCGTACGACCTCGGCCTTCTGTCCTTCTTCTTCCGCACGCGCTTTTTGAATCCGCGCGTCGCGCATCGCTTCGGCTTCGGCAATCTCCGCATCCCGCTTTACCGTAGCGATCCGCGGTTTACCCAGCGCTTCCAGATATCCATGCTTGTCGCGAACGTCCTTAATGGTAAAGGATACGATCTGCAGACCCATCTTCTTGAGGTCTCTTGCAGCGACACCTTGAACTTCCTGCGCGAACTTGTCGCGGTTACGGTATACTTCCTCTACCGTCATGGAACCGAGAATGGCACGAAGATGGCCTTCCAGCACTTCCTGGGCTTCGCCCTTCAGCGCTTCAATCGGCTTGCCCATGAATTGCTCGGCTGCCGTTGCCACGTCTTCGATCGAGCTTCCCACTTTTATGATGGCTACCCCATCAGCCATAACCGGAACGCCTTGCTCCGTGTACACTTCAGGCGTCATAACATCCAGTTTATGAGATAAAAGCGATACAAATTCGGAGCGCTGAAATACGGGGAGTATAAAAGCGCCGCCGCCGCGAACGATTTTGATTTTGCGGCCGGATTCATCCTCCGATAAATTTTTGCTTCCCAAAAAAGAACCGGTTACGATCATCGCTTCATCCGGACTCACCGTTTTGTAACGGGCCCAGAACGCAAGTCCTAACACAACAATGACACCTACAACAATTGACGGAATTACTAAGTATTCTGGCATTGAATCAATCCTCTCCTTTTCGTTCTTCCAGTTCGGAGACTCTCAGGACACCCTCAACAACGTCAATAACCACCACGCGGACTCCTGCGGGAAGATTTTGGCGATCAAAGCTTGACGCGATGTGCGTTGTGTTGCCTGCGCCAATCTTGACCATCACTTCACCGAATCCTTCTGCAGGAAGCGGTACGGTGACAACGCCGATCATCCCAGCCAGCTCCTTGATGGAGAAGCCCGTCGAGTTCTCGCTGTTCTCCATCGGTTTCACGTACCCGAAATAGACGAGAATCGAAATGACGATAGCCGCTAAGATAGACAGCGTTACATGGGCACCTGCCGCCAACTCCGTGTATTTCGTCAGCATGATTCCGGTACCGCCAAATACGGTGATTCCTCCAGCGATCACAACCGGATTGAAAAAATCCACTGACAAAAAATCCAACAATCCGTCAAGCGCCGAGCTAAGTATGTCGCCAAGCACCACGGTTACGATGGCAAATATCACGCCTCCGATCAGACAGCCCCAATATAACGCTTCCATGTTGATTGCCCCCTCTGAAATCCCTTACTGTGTATAACAAGTAATACGGCAAAATGTTTGCTAAAGTTTCAATTATTTCCCTCAAACGTATGGAAATCTCTTCATATCTATATTCGACACACCCACAAAAAAGCCTG
Organism: Paenibacillus sp. Dod16; assembly: GCF_049893405.1. Classification (NCBI taxonomy): domain Bacteria; kingdom Bacillati; phylum Bacillota; class Bacilli; order Caryophanales; family Paenibacillaceae; genus Paenibacillus; species Paenibacillus sp. Dod16. Next base: position 73,094 of record NZ_JBNDYG010000037.1, on the reverse strand, counting down.
CACGGCATGAACCGGCAGGCTATAAAACCATTTCAATTCCTTGTCATATAACGACAGGACAACCCTTATAGCGACATCCGATAAATCTCCACGACGTCTTCACGCTGCAGCTTGCGGAAGTTGCCAAAAGGACCAAATCGCATCGCCTTATCGGCCATTGCCTCGATCTGGCTGTCGTCAATATCGTACGCCCCCAACGTGCTTGGCGCACCGATGGAAGTCCAGAATCTGCGAAGCGCTTCGATCCCTTCCAATCCGATGGCTTCATCGGTTTTTCCTGCCGGGTCAACTCCGAATACGTTCACGGCAAGAGACTTGAAGCGCTGAGGATCCGCACTCCGATTATATTTCATCCAATTCGGGAACAGGATCGCCAAGCCGCCGCCGTGCGGAATGTCGTATACGGCAGATACCGCATGCTCGATATTATGGGTTCCCCAGTCGCCGGCCATCCCCATATTGATCATGCCGTTCAGCGCCATCGTACCGCAGTACATGATCGTCTCGCGGAGCTCATAGTTCTCCAGGTCCTCAACCAGCTTCGGCGCCGTATCGATAACGGTCCGAAGAATCGTTTCGCAGAAGCCGTCCTGCACTGGCGTATTGGTATCCTGGTGGAAATAGTGCTCCAGTACGTGAGACATGATATCCACGATACCGTACACCGTTTGATCCCGCGGAAGGGAGAACGTATGTACAGGGTCAAGAATGGAAAATGCAGGGTAAGCATAAGGGCTACCCCAGCCCATCTTCTCTTGGGTTACTTCATTGGTGATAACGGATCCGCCGTTCATCTCGGATCCGGTTGCAGCCATCGTAAGCACGGTTCCAAGTGGGAGACCCGCTTGCGGAACGGCTTTGCGTTCGACGAAATCCCACATATCTCCGTCATATTTAGCACCAACGGCGATGGCCTTGGAGCAGTCAAGGACGCTTCCGCCGCCAACGGCCAGTATAAGATCAATGTTATGCTCCCGGCACAATGCCACGCCTTTGTGGACCGTCGACAGGCGCGGATTGGGTTCCACACCGGCAAGCTCCGTTACCACCGCATTCGCTTCCTTCAGTAACGCGATAACCTGATCGTACAGCCCGCTGCGCTTGATGCTGCCGCCACCATATACAAGCAATACGTTCCGGCCGTATTTAGCCACTTCACCACTTAAAGCGCTCAGCTTGCCCTTACCAAAAATCAACTGAGTCGGATTATGAAAGACAAAAGGTCTCATGTACATTACCTCCATCGCATCTGGTTCGCATCTATATTTTATCTTGCATGCTTTTTCATTCTATACCATTCCCCTTATGCAAAACAAACAGCCGTCCTTCTCCAGAAAGATCGGCTGTTTGCATAATGATCAGAGATATCGTTAACTTCAATACACCGTTTATCCATAAATGAATGTCTATTTGCTCCCTGGGACGTATCCCATATGGCTCAGGAATCGCTGAAATGCCTGTCGTCCTTCTGCCGTCTGTTTATATACCCCGGCATGCTCCAAAATCGTCGTGAATTTGAGGCCGACCTCCCGGCGAATCAGCTCGATCGCCCCGGCTTTATCCAGCGCTGCTGTTTCCTGTCCACGCAGCTCCTCGATCCAGTCCCCGTGGACGGCAAGCGGATGGTCCGCAGCCTTGCTGTCCGCGTACAGCTCCTCGTTCCCCGCAAGGATGTCGGCGATTTGATCGAGCTCTTCCTTAAGCCTGCCCGGCAGGATCGCCAGCCCCATCACTTCGATCAGGCCGATGTTTTCCTTCTTGATGTGGAACATCTCCCGATGAGGATGGAAAATCCCTTCCGGATATTGCTCATTCGTGCGATTGTTCCGCAGAACCAGGTCCATCTCGTAGATGCCCTCGTCATTTCGGCGGGCAATCGGAGTAACCGTATTGTGGCGGACGCGCTCTCCGTCCACTTCGCTGAACGCTTCAATGTCCGCTGAAGGATCACTGTAGATTTTCCATGACTCGTAAATGCCGTTTGCGCATTCAAGAAGCGAATTCCGATCGCTTGAGGATAGCCGAATCACCGACATCGGCCACTTCACGATGGCCACGGATACGTCTGGATAATCCGCGTGCGTAAACCCGGCCACCTTCGGTGCTTTCTGGATCGGGAAGGTATGCCGTCCTCCCTGGAAATGATCATGCGTAAGAATCGAGCCCCCGACAATGGGGAGATCCGCGTTCGATCCGAGAAAATAATGCGGATAAGCATCAACAAAACTCAAAAGGCGGGCAAGGGTCGCTTTGGTCAGCTTCATCGGCACATGGTCATGATGGAATACAATGCAGTGCTCATTATAGTAAACATACGGCGAGTATTGGAAGAACCACGGCTCCCCGTTTAGCTCCAACGGAATAATGCGCAGGTTTTGCCGTGCCGGGTGGTTGACTCTGCCTGCATAACCGACATTCTCGCGGCAGAGCTGGCATTTCGGATAAACCGGCGGAGGCAGCAGTTTAGCCATGGCGATTTCCTTCGGACTTTTCTCCGGCTTGGAGAGATTGATGGTAATCTCAATATCGCCATACGGGCTGGCGTGCCGCCAGTATTCATTTTTGGCTACCCGATCCATGCGAATGTAGTTGGAGTCGATGCATAGATTGTAAAATTGGCGGGTTGCCGCAATGATCCCCTGCTCCTGCTGGACCGTCCGGAACTGAGCCGTTACGTCCGAAGGTCTCGCCATGAGCCGACCCATGATTTTGGCGTCCAGCAGATCCCGGTACGTATCGGTATTCTCGGGAATCATTCCATGCGCTGCACCGTAATCGATCATTACGTCGAGCATGGCCTGCGGTCCATCCGGTACAGGGCCGTTCACTTCGTCTCCGTACGGCTCGCTGAACCCGAAATCCTCCAGCAGCAGATTGCGGCTGTAATCCGCGTCCGCTGCCTGGATAAGACCTTTATGAAGTGCAAAACGCACGAGCATTTCAATTGCATGAAGAACCTGCTTGGATTCGGGAGTTCCTGATGTTGCTACATTCATGGTCATCGTCCCCCTTGGATTAATTGTCACCGTAACCGTCCGGGTGACTGCTGTGCCATTTCCATGCGCTCTCGATAATCTCTTCCAGCGTCGTTCTGGATGGGGTCCATCCGAGAACGGTACGTGCTTTATCCGAAGATGCTACCAACACGGCAGGGTCACCGGCACGCCGTGCCTCCATGACAACCGGAATGTCAGCACCCGTCACCTGCTTTGAGGTCTCGATAACCTCCTTAACCGAGAACCCGAGTCCATTGCCGAGGTTAAACACATTGCTGGACTCTCCGCGGCGGAGGTAATCAACCGCCCGCAGATGAGCGTTCGCAAGATCGCTGACGTGAATGTAGTCACGGACACAAGTGCCGTCAGGTGTTGAATAATCGTCGCCAAACACCGAGATGCTTGGGCGCTGTTTCAAAGCGGTTTGCAGGACAAGCGGGATCAGATGGCTCTCCGGACGGTGATCCTCACCGATTTTTCCGCTGGCATGCGATCCGGCTGCATTGAAGTAACGAAGGGACACATACTTCACGCCAAGCACGGTATCAAACCAGGACATCATCCGTTCCATCATCAGCTTGGTTTCTCCGTACACGTTCGTCGGCTGCGTACGGTCCGTTTCCTCGATTGGCACCTTCTCAGGCTCGCCGTAGGTTGCTGCCGTTGACGAGAAGACGATCTTCCGGACACCCGCTTCATTCATGGCTTCCAGCAGGCACAGCGTTCCGTATACGTTGTTATCGTAATATTTCACCGGATCCTTCATGCTCTCGCCAACCAGTGAATTCGCGGCAAAGTGGATAACGGCATCAATATCGTTTTCCGAGAACAACTGCTTCAGCAGCGCCTTGTCGCGCAGATCGCCGACATACAGCTTTCCGCCCAGCAGCGCTTCGCGATGTCCCGTCTCCAGACTGTCGATCACAACAACTTCTTCCCCTTGCTCCAACAGCTCCGCTACGGTATGAGAACCGATATAACCCGCACCGCCAGTCACTAAAATAGCCATATTATTCGCCCTCCTTCAATTCATGCACACCTTGACCTACGCCGCATACATAGAAGTCCGGCTTCAGTCCCGTTCTGGCTTCGTACTGCTGCCCCACCTCCGCAATGAAACGCTCCACCGCATCCTCGTGTACGAGAGATACCGTACAGCCTCCAAAGCCGGCTCCTGTCATTCTGGAACCCAGCGTGCCCGGAATCCGCTGTGCTTCTTCCACCAGCGCATCCAGCTCGTCGCCCGTTACTTCGTACAGATAACGCAAGGAGTCGTGGGACTGATTCATAAATTGTCCGAATGCTTCCAGATCTCCGTTCCTCAAGGCCTTCACGGAATCATGCACACGTTGGTTTTCCTCAACGACATGCTGGGCACGTCTACGGACGGTTTCATCCCGGATGCTGTCCTGTAGGCTGGCGAATTGATCCGGATTCAGCTGAGCGAGATACGATAACGCCGGCAGCTCCTTCTGCAAAATTTCCAATGCGCGGTCACACTCGCTGCGGCGTTCATTGTATTTGGAATCCACGAGTCCGCGCCGTTTGTTGGTATTTGAAATCACGATTTTGTAAGCTCCGGTCCGGAACGGCACCAGTTCATATTCGAGCGTATCGCACATCAACAGAATGGCATGATCCTGCTTGCCGTTGGCTACGGCGAATTGATCCATAATGCCGGAGTTGACGCCGACGAACAGGTTCTCCACCCGCTGCGAGAGCTTCGCAATCTCCACCGTATCCGTCTCCTTGCCTTCCATCTTCAAGAAGGCGTAAGCCGTGACCACTTCGATGGAAGCCGAGGAAGAGAGACCCGCGCCGTTCGGGATATCCCCATGGTAGAGCAGGTCGTAACCGCTGCTAAGGTTACAGCCGATTTTATTCAGCTCCGTTATGACGCCAACCGGATAATCTGTCCATTGATCGCTTTTGTAGCCATAATCCTCATCCAGGCTGATCGTTAACTCATAAGGGATATTGGTGGATGAAAAGCTCACCTTGTTATCGTCGCGAGGCCTTATAATCAAGGTCGTGCCAAACTCCAAGGCAGCCGGGAGCACGTAGCCTCCGTTATAATCCAAATGCTCCCCGATCAGATTCACGCGGCCGGGCGCGTTAAATATGCGAACCTTATGCTGGCTCTCACCGTGCTTGTCCATAAATCTTTCCATAAGCTGTTCCGTCGTCACTGCCCATCACTCCATCCTGTACATATGGTAGTTTTACTGTCTTCAGTATAATGGAAATCTCGTTAACCGATAATGAAATCTTGTGCGTTACATATGGATTTATGTGACTTCTGGAGGTACAATTAATTCATGAAATCAACGATGTCTTCACAGTTCCTCTTTTTCCCAAACTTATTGTAAAGGAAAATGAATAATGAAACCAACCTATTCTGTTGCTTCCAATCCTGCGCAGCAAGGCAGCGATTCGCTTCACGTCCGATTCGCCGGCGAGAGCCAGACCCTGCCGGAGCATGAATTGGGTCCGAAAATATACGATCATTACTTATTGCATATTATCGAGTCGGGACATGGCATATTTCGAACCGAAACCGACAGTTATCAGCTCGGCCCCGGCGACTGTTTCCTGATCCATCCCGGTCAAATTGTCAGTTATGTATCTGATGCGAGCCATCCCTGGCGTTACCGATGGGTCGCCTTTGATGGAGAACACGCCGGCGAAGGTGTACACCGTTCGGGACTCACCCCCGAAAAGCCTGTCCTCCATCTCATGGAGAACAACCCGATTCCGGGCTACGTGTCCCTCATTCAGAGCCATTTTCAATCCAGGGAGGAGAGCTCCCATATCGCCGCTATCGGTTATCTGCATTTAATCTGGGCCGAGATCATGAATCGGAGTGACCGACCGTCCCGTTTAACGCTGGCTGAGCCGCAGGTTCAGCGCACGGTGAAGCAGATGATCAGTTATATGGCTTCTCAATACGCCCATCCCGTATCGATTGAACAAATGTGCGCAAGCCTGGGCTACAACCGCGCGTACCTGTCGCGCATCTTCAAGCAGGAAACGGGCATGACTCCGATTACGTATCTGCTTAAATTAAGAATCGACCAATCCAAGCGGCTGCTGCGCGAACGTCCCGATTTGTCCATCGAGCAGGTTTCCGCATCCGTTGGACTCACCGATCCGCTCTATTTCTCGCGTCAGTTCAAGCGTCTCGTCGGTCGATCCCCTACAAGGTACCGCAAGGATATCCTCTCATCATCGACACTTTCTTAACGATATCGTTTGCCCGATATATCTGAACGAAAAAAGGAGCGCCTGTCAGGTCTGTCATCCATCCTGAGGCGCTCCATTCATGTAGCTTGGTATCTATGTTATGTGTTCAGCATGCAATCCTTAGTGGTAATCATTATCCCTCTGCAGAAGAGGCGTTCTCCGTTTTCAGAATCGCTTCAATGCGATCCAGTTCTTCCTTCGAGAACTCCAGGTTGTTCAAGGCAGCCACATTGTCTTCGATCTGGCTCACCTTGCTTGCCCCAATCAGGGCAGATGTCACCCGGCCGCCGCGGAGGACCCAAGCGAGAGCGAATTGGGCAAGAGTCTGGTTCCGCGCTTGAGCGATTTGGTTCAAAGCTCTGATCTTGCGCAGCACTTCTGGCGTGATATTGCTTTCGTTCAAGAATACGGATGCGCTTGCGGCGCGTGAATCGCCGGGCACGCCATTCAAATATTTGTTGGTCAATAGTCCTTGAGCCAGCGGAGTGAAGGCGATGCTTCCGACCCCGTTCTCTTCCAGGACATCGAGCAGCCCGTTCTCCACCCAGCGGTCCAGCATGGAGTAGCTTGGTTGATGGATGAGCAGCGGAGTTCCCAGGCTTTTCAGAATCGAGATCGCTTCCCGCGTCTTCTCCGGCGAATAATTGGAGACTCCGACATATTGCGCCTTGCCTGAACGAACAAGATGGTCCAGCGCTACCATGGTTTCCTCAAGCGGCGTTTCCGGATCCATCCGATGATGATAGAAAATATCGACATAGTCCAGGCCCATACGTTTCAAGCTCTGATCGAGACTTGCAACCAAATATTTACGCGAACCGAAGTCGCCGTAAGGTCCCGGCCACATATGATAGCCCGCTTTGGACGAAATGACGAGCTCATCACGGTATGCCTTAAGATCCCTTGAGAGAACCTTACCGAACGTCTCTTCGGCAGAGCCTGCAGGCGGTCCGTAATTGTTCGCCAGATCGAAGTGGGTAATGCCCAAATCGAAGGAGCGCGTTATCATATTACGCCCGTTTTCATACGTGTCGACACCACCGAAATTATGCCATAATCCAAGGGAGATCGCCGGAAGTTTCAATCCGGATCGCCCCACGCGGTTATACTTCATTCCTTCATAGCGGTCTTCGCTAGCCACATAGGTCACTTGCAATCCCTGCCTCTCTAGTGATAGGTCCATTGCTAAATTCCATCTTATCGTGTTTGGTCGTCCTTTGACAAGAAAACGATTACAGTCATAGGTGCAGCAGCGCCCCAGCCGCCGTCGCAGCCTACGTGCTGATCAGCTTATCCACCTGCGTCATGACCTGACCGATCCGATCCGCAATCAAAAGGCCTGCACGGTGATCGTAAGGGGTTGGATCCGCATTCAACAAAGCTACCTTGCTCCCATTAAAATAGGATATCAAACTCGCAGCGGGATGTACCGTCAGGGAAGTCCCGCCAATAATCAACAAATCTGCCGTCGATATTTCCTGGATCGAGCGCATGATGATGTTCTGATCCAATTCCTCTTCATACAGCACGACATCCGGACGCACCAGTCCACCGCAATCCTTGCAGCGCGGGACGGTTTCCTTGATGTCCAGAATATCCTGTAGGCTGTAGAACCGGGAGCAATCCATGCAATAATTGCGGTGCACAGAGCCATGAAGCTCCAGCACCTCGGAGCATCCGGCGGTCTGATGCAAACCGTCAATGTTTTGCGTGATTACCGCCTTCAGCTTACCGTCATGCTCCAGTCTCGACAACAAGCGGTGACAGCCGTTCGGCTGCGCTTGCGGGTGAAGCATCTTGCTTCGGTAAAAGTCGTAAAACACTTCCGGATGGTTCATGAAAAAAGTGTGGCTGAGCATGACCTCCGGCGGATACGGAGATTGGTGCTCGCTCTGGTATAATCCGGCTGCCGAACGGAAGTCAGGAATCCCGCTCTCCGTGGAGGTACCGGCTCCCCCGAAAAAAACAATGTAGTCGCTCGCTTCGATCCATGTTGCCAACTGCTCGATCTTTTCCCTGTTCTCCACTCTTTTACACCTCCGTACAGCCCTTAAAATAACACGTCTACCTGTACACGTCTAATTCATTATAATCGGATATGACGACATCGGCATCTGTCAGATGTACAGGTTCCCCTTCATCTGTCATTAAACCCACAGCCAGAGCGGCGCCTGCTTGCTTCGCCATTTGCATATCCGCGTTGCTGTCACCGATCACCACCGCTTCCTCGGGCATAATCCCAAGCAGGCGGCAAGCGGTCTCCGTCATTTCCGGGTGCGGCTTGCCGTTTCGAACCTGATCTCTTCCCAAAATGGCTGTAAAGGAAGTGTGTAGCCCCATCCACTCCAGCTGTTCCTTGGCATTAGAGGTGTCGTCCGAAGTAACCACGGCCATCTTCACGGACGCCAAGCTGCATTTCTTCAGAAAATTCTCCAGCCCGGGCATCGGGAATGCCGGCTTCTGCTGACGAACCTCATACATGGCGTTTTTCGTAATCTGATGGACCTGCATAATCGCTTCGTTCCAGGGCATTCCTGCAGCGTACAGCTGCCAAGCCAGCAGCCCGTTCGTCTCCTCCACGGTACCCATGGCGAGAGGACCCTGAATGTCGTACCCCGTCACACGACTGTTGGCATCATGCTTAGTGCCCAGCACGTGCTCTTTCGGCACCGTGAAGCCGGCTCCCATTAATCCCAGCCGTTCCTCCATGAACTTGAGCACATAATCGGCCCATCCTCCCCACAGCGCCATGAAATGGAGCAGCGTTCCGTCTTTATCAAACAAAATCCCTTTGCAGGGAACGGTTCGTCCCTTCACTTGAACAAACGGCAATGTTAAAAAACCTCCCTATCCTATTCTTGATCATACTCTTATTAAACCATGAAATAAACTCTGATTTAAGCGGAAATAACGCCGGACTCTGAAATCGATCCAAAATGGAAATTTACCAATCTTTAGTCGAATGTTGTGATTCATGACAAATAAGCCGTGGTAAGTAACATATACGCATAGCAAATACGACGGTAAAGGAGTGATTTGTGATGGCAACAAGCAGCAATCGAAAGATGACCCGCGAAGAAGCAGGACGTCTTGGCGGCGAAGCGACCGCGAAAAAACACAGCCGAGAATTCTACCAGGAAATCGGTAAAAAAGGCGGCAAAGCGACGTCCAAGAACCATAGCCGCGAGTTTTACCAGGAAATCGGTCAAAAGGGCGGCGAAGCCACCTCGCGGAATCATAATCGTGAATTCTATCAGGAAATTGGCCGCAAAGGCGGCAAGAAATAGCATCACCACTCAAAAAGGAGCCTGATCCCACCCTAGGGAAACAGGCTCTTTGCATGCCATCACAGCTGGCGTCTTTCCATCGCTTCCTATTAATATCATGTAGAAAAACCTACCTTTTTGTGATAGACTCATTTAAAACCTATTCGCTGATTACAGGTACCCGGCTGCTTTGCCGGAAGACCGCGCTAAAGCGTAACAATTTTATAATAGATCTGGGGGGAAATCGACATCATGACAACCAAAAAAATGCGTTCAGACATGATCAAAAAAGGCTTTGACCGCGCGCCGCACCGCAGCCTTCTGCGTGCAGCAGGCGTTAAGGAAGAGGATTTCGGCAAACCGTTCATCGCCGTATGTAACTCTTACATCGACATCGTTCCGGGTCATGTGCATCTTCAGGAATTCGGTAAAATCGTGAAGGAAGCGATCCGTGAAGCTGGCGGCGTTCCGTTCGAGTTCAACACCATCGGCGTGGATGACGGAATTGCCATGGGTCATATCGGCATGCGCTACTCGCTGCCAAGCCGCGAGATCATAGCGGATTCCCTAGAAACCGTCGTATCGGCTCACTGGTTCGATGGCATGGTGTGTATCCCGAACTGTGACAAAATCACGCCCGGCATGCTGATGGGTGCCCTGCGCGTCAATATCCCTACGGTGTTTGTCAGCGGCGGGCCGATGAAAGCCGGCGTGGACAGCAAAGGCCGCAAATTGTCCCTGACCTCCGTATTTGAAGGCGTCGGCGCTCACCAGGTCGGCAAAATCAATGATGATGAGCTCCTGGAACTGGAACAATTCGGTTGTCCAACCTGCGGTTCCTGCTCCGGCATGTTCACCGCTAACTCCATGAACTGTCTAGCCGAAGCGCTGGGTCTTGCTCTCCCGGGTAATGGTACCATTCTTGCCATCGCCGAAGAGCGTAAAGAATTCGTCAAGCAATCCGCCAAACAATTGATGGAACTCGTCAAAATGGACCTCAAGCCGCGTGATATCGTAACCGTTGAAGCAATCGACAACGCGTTTGCGCTGGATATGGCGATGGGCGGGTCTACCAACACCGTGCTCCATACGCTGGCTCTCGCACAAGAAGCCGGTCTCGATTACCCGCTGGAGCGGATCAACGAAGTTGCTGACCGCGTTCCTCACATCTCCAAGCTGGCTCCAGCTTCGGATTACTTTATTGAAGATGTACACTTGGCAGGCGGTGTGAGCGCGGTTCTGCATGAGCTTCTCAAGAAGCCGGGCGCACTACACGGGGATTGCATCACCGTAACGGGCAAGACGCTGGCCGAGAATGTAGCGGGCTGTGAAATCCAGGATGAGAACGTCATCCATCCGATCGATTCCCCGTATTCCGAACGCGGCGGTCTCGCGGTACTGTATGGCAATCTGGCTCCTGAAGGTTCTATCATCAAAGTCGGTGCCGTTGATCCATCGGTTGGCGGATACCATAAAGGGCCTGCTATCTGCTTTAACTCTCAGGACGAGGCGCTTAGCGGAATTGCCAACGGCAAGGTCAAGGAAGGTCATGTGGTTGTCATTCGTTATGAAGGGCCTAAGGGCGGACCGGGTATGCCGGAAATGCTGGCGCCGACCTCACAGATCGCAGGTATGGGGCTTGGAGCCAAAGTCGGTCTGATCACAGACGGACGCTTCTCCGGTGCTTCCCGTGGTATCAGCATCGGTCATATCTCGCCGGAAGCGGCGGAAGGCGGACCTATCGCTTTCGTTGAAGACGGTGATATCATCGAGCTTGACCTGAATAACCGGACCATTCAATTGCTGGACGTTTCCGATGAGGAAATGGCTGTACGCCGCAGCAAATGGGTTGACTTCGAACCGAAGGTGAAGACCGGTTATCTTGCTCGCTACTCGAAGCTTGTTACGAACGCCAGCTCAGGCGGCGTATTGAAAATCTAATTCATCATTCGTACAAAGCAAAGGGGTTATCCCTCGCAGGCATTAAAGCCTGCGGGGATAACCCCTTTTTTATATCCACGTTACATCTATGAGATAATCCATACATAATGACAGTAAACCATCGATTCGATGAACTACATGCCCTGCGATGCACCGGCAACCGCCAGGTCAGCCACATGTTCCTGCTCTATTTCCTGCTGCTCCTCGGATGGAGGCTGAACCTGACCCCTCTTCTCAGCATAACGCCCGATCAGAACATCCACCGGCATCATCAGCATTTTTGGCTCCATGATCTGACTGCCCTCTTTAAGACGGGCCTGCCCTTTCGGATGAATAACGCTAAGCAGCAGCTTCAGATACAGTCTGGACGAGCTTGCAAACAGTCCCCGCGGTAAATCCATAACATGAAATCCGAATTGCTCCGGTCCCCGTGAAATCATGGTTACAGCATACAATCCCCTGATATCCTTGTACTCAGGCCGTTCCAATACCATATTAGCCAGAGAAGGCAGATCTTTCTGCACGGCACGAATCATTTTGATGGCGAGCTGCACTTCCGAACGGGAGCGGCTGCCGATCTCAAACAATTTTTTGTTATCAAAATGGAGCTCCAGCACCTGGTCTCCCTTTTCAAGCTGGCTGCCATCTTCCATCACGACCGTTTTGCCGGTAAAAGCGCGCTTTCGGAAATGCAGCATCGGATCTGCCGGCGAGACCGTTTTGAGCGCAAATACCGCATGAAATCCTTTTTCCCACAGAAGCCACAACGAGACGATCATACGCTTCAGAGGAGACAGCTTCTTCGCTTTCGCTTTGCTTTCCTTCGCCATCATATCGTCGATTCGGATGCTTCTCATTCCCTTCTGCTCTGCGACTTTCAGAACACGTTCCAGCGCGATCAGCATTTGCTCCGGTGCATCGGGATTCGCCCCCATCGTCGTACCGCAGTCATGTAAGAGCATAACCTCACCACCGTTAAGCTTGGAAAGCATTCGCTGGGTCAGCTTGTCGGCGCCGATCTTGCTCCGCCAATCATTAAACATTGAGGACCATAGGATGATCCGGCAGCCGGTATTCTTGGCAAAATCGAATAAATTCACGATTCCCCAGGGCGGTCTGTAATAACTCGATCGCTCACCGGTGATAGAGTAAATAATATCATCCGTGCGCTTGACTTGTTTACGGACGGTGACCGGCCGCATGAACCAATTGCTCTTGTGAACATAGTTGTGAATCCCGATCAGATGACCTTCACTATGAATGCGTTTTACAACTTCTGGATGCTTCTCGGCATGGGAACCCACCAGGAAAAACGTCGCCTTCATATTATACTGCTTCAAAAGATCCAGAAGTCTTGGTGTATAGATCGGATCAGGACCATCATCAAAGGTTAAGGCAAAGTCGTTGAAAGGTAAAACAACCATAGCAGTAATGTTTGCATGCTAACTCCCCGCTTTTTATTTCTTTTTCTAATGAACCCACTATTATTATTTTAGCATAGCACTTAAAGAAATAGGCTTTTTTTTCACAAATCGTGTACAATGATATCAATTAATAAAGTATAAAGGAGCCGATATCCCACTATGCTTCCCTTGTATAAAAAATATTGGAGAACCGCCTTTGATATAGGTTTAATCGTGCTTACGGTTTACCTCATCATGTTCATATTCAGCAAGCTGTACCAAATTGCGGCTCCGGTGTTTTTATCTTTCCTCGTTTTCCTGATTATCGAGCCTTTCTCCAAATTTTTGCACCGCAGGGGGCTCCCGAAACCATTTGCCGCGGCTATATCCGTTCTGCTCTTCCTGCTCGTCATCCTGGGCGTCCTGTTCGGAGCAGGGGCTCTCATCGTGTCGCAGTTCATGAACCTGCAGGATAATTTGCCGGCTTACACCCAAACGATCCAAAAACATTTCTCGGAAACCCTCATATTCCTGCAGACCAGGCTCGACGCCCTGCCACCGGATCTGACAGAACGTCTGAACGGTTATTTCCAGGACATCACTACCTTTGCCCAAGGTGCTGCAGAATCATTTTTCCATTATGTCGTCGGATTTATGGGGTCATTCTCCTCGTTCATCGCGAATTTCGGGGTTGCGATTATCCTTGCCTTCTTCCTGAGCACTGAGATCGGCAGCTGGCGGAGAATCGCCAAAGACAAGACGCCGAGAACCCTCAAGACGGCTTTTGTTTTCCTCAAAGATAATGTATTCAAGGCAATTGGCTCCTATTTAAAAGCTCAGATGAAGCTGGTCAGCATTACCTTTGTTATTGTATATATAGGACTTCTGATATTAGGTACGGGGAATTCGCTGTCCGTTGCGCTCATCTGCGCCGTGTTCGATGTATTGCCGCTGCTGGGTGTTCCCGTTATTCTTATTCCGTGGATTACCTATTTGTTCATCGTCGGGAACACGGGACTCGCCATTGGCTTGATCGTGCTGCTTGCCGTGGTTGTCATTTCCAGACAGCTGCTCGAGCCTAAAATTACAGGAAACTCGATCGGCGTATCCTCTGCATTTCTGATGTTGTCCTTTATGATGATCTCGCTGTCCATTTTTGGAGTTGCCGGTTTGATCCTGGCGCCCATCCTGCTGATTCTCATCAAGGAACTGCTTACGCAGGGATATCTGAAGCAGTGGATCCGGCTGCCGAGTGAAGAATTCGATGTGTCTCCATGGGACATGTCCCGCTCTTACGCAGAGCCGGAGGCCGATTCAACCGAAGCCAAGAAATCGGAAACCTGACCGAATATGTCGGTTGCCTGATTGCTGCTGTTCGGGTTCCGATTCTCAACCAATACAGCCACGGCATAACGTGGCTTCTCCACTGGGCCGTACCCGACAAACCACTGGTTGTTTCGGGCACGGCCTTTCATTGTTACCTGGGCCGTACCGGATTTACCTGCAAGAGTCCATATGCGATTTTTTAATGAGCTGCCTGTTCCCTCTTCGACAACATTCTCCATCCACTCGAGCAGAATGGAAGAGGTTTCCCGGGAAATACCTTTTCCAGATGTTCGTTCCTTTAAAGGATCCGTATCTTGCAGCAATTGCCCGTTAGCATACCGGATCTGCTGTAAAATACGGGGCTGGGTCTTCACCCCGCCATGTAGCAGCGTTACCATCGCATTGGCGGCTTGCAGCGGGGATACGGCAGTGTCCCTTTGACCTATGCCAGTCTGGACTCTAACACCCGCATCAGAGGCGTCCGCCAAGCTGGAAAATACCGTACCCTTCTCTTCATGATCCAATGGCGCAAAAGAACGAAGCCCTAGAAACTGCTGGGATTTCCAGCCTACCGTTTGCCCGAATCCCAGTGCAGAGGCCGCCTCTGCCATTTGCTGAGCGGACAGTCTCTCTGCAAGTGTAGCAAATACGACGTTGCATGATTCCGCGAAGCCTTCACGAAGATCAATCGTTCCATGCCCCCCTTTTTTCCAGCAGGACATTCCGAACTTACCGTATTCGCCATCACAATGGAAATGTTCTCCTTCAGAGCTTAAACCATGCTCAAGTACGGCTGCAGCCGTGACCAGCTTGAAGATGGACCCTGGCGTGGCTGCCTTCAACCCGCGATTCTCCCACTGACCATCCTTCGGGTGAATCTGCTCCGGATTGTAGAATGGTCTTGAAACCATGGCCACGATATCCGCATTGCGGGCATCCAGCACAACAACCGCCCCTTCTTTCATGCCCGCTTTCTCCGTTATAGCCTCAATCCCTTGTTGAATATCGATATCAATCGTGGTGGATATCCGTAATGGATAGTACCGATTGTCAGGCGCCTTCACCATGGGCTTGATATCCTGAATGACTTCATTGGTGCTGTTAACCGGAAAATAGACAATGGTCGGCCCTTCCCCCCGTATCAACGAATCCATCGTTTTCTCCAATCCACTGGTTCCGGTAACCACTGGATAATCGTCAAAGAACAGGCTTTCCTTACGCTGACCGGACACAAAACCAAGCCACTGCATTCCCGATTGGCGATTGCCGTATCGCTGCTCATAGGGAAGAACCTTGAGTTTCGGTAGTTCAAGCTCTTGAATCTGCGCAATCTCATCTTTGGTTAAGGAACGAGGAATGAGGGATTTGTCCCCATGCCACAATTCTGGTTCCTTTAACTTACCCCAGGTCTGTATCAAATGATCCTTATTTGTTCCCAGTATACGGGCCAGCTTCACTAACTGATGATGGGAGTTCTTTAGTTCCTGCTCGCCAGCAGGAAACATCACGGCTGCCCAGATAAGTTTGCCCGTGAGCGGTTTTCCGTTCCGATCCGTAAAATGACCGCGACCCGAATCCAGCACAAGGCCCCGCTCCCTCTGGATCAGCGATGCCTCTACCATCGTATGCCGGCTGCCGGGAACGCGCTGATGCTTCATCACAAGCTGCACCCATGCAAGACGCAGCGTCAATACGGCGATTAAAAGCGTGAGTATTAGCCATCCGTATGTAATTCGCTTATTGCGGATAAGCCTCATGTCTTGCTCCTCCAATATGGTCGATGTCTCATCATTATTTCCACATGGAAGCTGCCTCAATCACCCTCGCTTCTATACCAAAATGAGCTCTCCAGAAAAGACACCTCCTGATTAAAACGTTGACTCTTAATCCGGTTTCTTTGGCTGCTTCCAGGGCGGGTCACCATATTTGTGCAAATACTGATTTATTTTGAATAGGGTGAACGGAACAATGATGAGCAGGAGTGTGCATATCACAACAAGCGGATTTAACAAAAGGTCATAGCGAAGGTCCATCATTTCCCCTCTTCTCTTATTCGGTACCGGTAACAGTTCCAATGGTTCTGACTTTTGCGTCAACGTTCACATGAATCTTGCATTGCGAAAATATAGATTGGCCACGGTCCCAGTCATTCTCGTAACGCACCCATGTGCGATATTCCCTTTCTTGGCATTTTTTCCAAAACCCCAGGAAGTCGGTTTTATATTCGTTCTGCGCCTTAAGAATAACGTCCATGGCAATTTGCTTGATCCGTTGCTCGGCTTTGCGTTTGATCTCTCCGTTTAATTCACGAACGTTTTCGCCTTGATCCAGCTCCGATTCTCCAATATTTCCTCTGACCGAAATCTCAACATCAAATTCAGGAAGTCCCCGATCGTCCCGATGGACGCGAATGATCCGGTTGAACTCCTTGACTTCATAAACAAGCTGTTTGCCGTGAACAACCAGTTCCAATGATGCTGTTTTGACCGTTCCCTGGATCATATTACGGCCCGTGGTTTCATCCTGGTCCAGAAAGCCCTTGAACTCGTAGTTCTCACCGTTAAACACTGCGGCGCCACTGGTGGATATTCTGTCATCCTCCGTGATGGAAATCTTAGGTAGGGCATAACTGGACTTGGATAGCAGAAAATGATGCAGTTCACCAATATTTGTAGGAGGCGTGATGGATTCGCTCTTATCCTTATTCTCTTGCGTTGAACGAATATATTGCGCAGGCAAGGTTTCAATCTTCGAATGGGTTTCCAGTATCTTGCTTGCCTCTCCATGAGAGACCATAATATTAGATGCTCTTCGGTTCTCCGGATCCCTGACGAATAAATCCAGTACATCCCCAACGTGCTCCGTTTCAACCAGTTTCTCCGAGATGATGATCACTTGGTTATGGGCAAGATAAGGAGAGCGGCTGATCTCATTCGACATCTTCCGTGCAGCCTTGAATACGCTGTCCGCGGTTGAGGATAGATTGATAAAAGGGCTCCCACCCTCATTCTTCTGACCGCTGGACCCTTTCATCTGTGTAGGCACGACAATTTGAAACGTAAGCTTAATTTGTCCATTCTCTGCCTCATCAAGGGCAGTTCCTACCACAAATCCACGCTCCTCGATTTCTATGCGGTCCCAGCAGCCTGCCAAAGGCCATACCAGCATGAATAACATCAGCATCCGAAGCATTTTAGCCATTGCCCTTCACCCCCCGTATCTTGGCCACCAAGAACAGCAGAGCCGGAAGCACCCATGCGAATCCGATACCCATATAGCTGATCCATTCGGCAACTACGTTAAGCTCCCGGAGCGTGCTTGGCAATAAACCGAGGATGAACAGGATTGGTGCCAAAATGAGGATCATCGTAAATCTGCGATATTTAGGAAAAACGGATTCCAGTGCCAGTAAAGCTACATCAAACGCCATCGCATTCGTGCTGAATAACGTCATCAACCAGATGACAAAAAAGAAAAATTCAAACCGTTCAAATATACCCCCAGGGACCTCAACCTCTTTAGCCAATTCCGCTAACGGATACAATGTATTGGAGACCACGATCGGTCCAAAAACGCCAATGACAAAAACGAAAATAATGAAGTAGATAAAGATGGGTATTAACACCCCCCGGAAGACGGAACCGAGAAGCTTGCTTTTCCTGACAACGTAAATGTTATAGAACAGCATAATTTCGAGCCCTAAATAGGAGAATACCGTATCCTTTGAAGTGATAACGATTCGTCTCCAGTCGGTTTTCAACACAGGCAGCAGATAATGCATGTTTAAACTTCCGAGATTCAAAATTACGATCAGCAGCATGATCGATAGGACAATGGGGAAAAAAATCAGATTCAGGCGTACCAAAGCGATACTCGGCCCTGCGGCTGCGTAAATGAGCACCAGTAAGTAAACTAAACCGATGATTTCCTCCGGCGTGTTATCAAATAGATATAGTCTTGTGATGGTGGAAACACCGCGCACTTGATAACTGACAAACAACAATAGGTATAAACTGATCAGCAGCGTCACCACATGGGCTGCTTTTCGATTCAGGATGATTGTTGCCATCGCATGATAATTTTTGCCGGGAAACCTTGAAGCCAACGCCCCGATCGCCCATGCAAATCCAAGAGCGATCATGCCCCCAAGCATGATCGACATCCAGCCATCCGAAAAATGGGTGTTCCTTGCAATCGTATTAGGGAGCGTAAGGATTCCGAGTCCTATCAACATATTACTAACAGAATATACAATCTCTTTACTGCCAATCGATTGATTGCTTAATTGGTTATTGTTCATTACAAATCACCGCTTTTTTGCCCGATGGATGTCTTGGGGCTTCATAAATAAAGGTCTGCGCGTAAGCCAAGTCACCGGCAGGCGGATAAACATATCCTTCCAATCATGCTGAATAGAGGGTGCAACGGGACTGAGATAAGGGATTCCAAAAGTGTGCAGCCTCATCAAGTGGATACAGATCAGGATAAAAGTCAACACGATCCCGTACAGTCCCAGAAAGCTTGCAGCAATCATGATTGCAAAGCGCAGCATTCGAAAAGATATGCCTGCGCTGTAAGATGGAATGGCAAAAGACGATATCGCTGTCAGGGCCACAATGATAACCATAATCGGGCTCACGATCCCAGCCTGAACCGCAGCCTCCCCTATTACAAGTCCTCCGACAATACCAATCGTCTGACCTATCGGCTTCGGTAGGCGGATTCCCGCTTCACGCAGCAATTCCAGTGTAACCTCCATCAGTAAGGCTTCGATCACAGCAGGGAAAGGTACGCCTTCCCGGGAGGCAGCAATCGAGAATACGAGCTTAAACGGAATCATCCCTGGATGGAAAGACAGAATAGCAATATACAGCGCGGGTAGAAACAAGGTAATTCCGATAGCCGCCAGGCGCAGCAAGCGTATAAGCGAGCCAATGCTCCATCGTTCATAATAATCTTCTGGCGAATGCAACAGAGAAACGAAAGTAAACGGTAGAAGCAGCACAAAGGGTGTACCATCCAGCAAAACCGCTACTTTTCCTTGCAGCAAGGCAGATGTCACTTTATCAGGTCGTTCGGTATTCAGGATCTGCGGAAACGGCGATAAAAAACTGTCTTCAATCCACTGCTCTACCGTCCCGGATTCAGGAGCATAATCAAGATCCAGTGACTTCAGCCTGCGGTTCACTTCTTCGATTAGATCGGGATTCGTCAGGCCTTTAATATAGATGACCGCAAGGGATTGATTGGATCGTCTGCCGATGATGTGCGTGTCGATCGTCAGATTAGGCTCCCGAATATGTCTTCGCAATAGAGATATGTTCGTGTAAATGCTCTCCGTGAATCCCACCCTCGGCCCGCGAACCAACGCTTCGGTTTGAGGCTCCTCAATGCTGCGTGCCGGCCACTTCCGGCTTTTGATCAGTAAGACTTCATCCGTCCCCTCCAGCATTAAAGCGGTATCGCCCGAGAGTATGATAGGAATCACCTCATCCCATCGCCTTGTACGATTGGTTATCTGCAGCGATATCATCCGATTCTCAATCTCGTGCAGCATCATATGAGCACTTATCATGGATTCCTGGGAAAGCTCCTGATTTTGCTGGATCGGCTGGATTATCTGCTCCTTAATCAACAATTGATCAGATAACCCTTCGAGGCTGACAATGGCAGAGGTATAAGTGCTCCCTCCAACCTGCAGCACTTTCGTGGTAAGGTCGCTAGGATCGTTGAGTAACAAGCTAAATGTTGTCAGATTTTCCTTAAGATTCGTTGACAGGAATTCAGGTGTATGACCAGGCTGCCTTGTATTCAAGTGACCTCGACTCCTTCAACCATATTCTCCGTTATCATTGCCTCTGAAAGTTATTTTTATCCGGCATCAAAAATAGCCCCACAAAGTGGAGCCTATGCTTCGTTGCTTATATGCTTCGCTGAAAACTTATAAATTCAGTAATATGAAAAAGGCTGCCCCATCAGCTTAAACGGATGGAGCAGCCTTTGAATTATAACAATCTTACAGTCTAAAACGAGACAAGGTCTCTTTCAGGTCATTCGATACATTCTCCAGCTGCGATGATAGATTAACCAGCTGACTGCTGACGCTTTGCTGCTCTGTAGAGAGAGAAGCTACCTCTTCCGAAGTTGCGGAGGATTCTTCCGCTACCGCGCTCACATTACTCATCGCTTCCGAAAGTACATTCTGAGATTCATTCAGTTCATCAATCGAATGCGTTACCGAATCCAAGGATTCGATAAAATCGACCATCTGCTGCTGAACGGATACGAAGATATCATTTGTTTCCTTAACAGCGTCCATCTGACCTTTGAAGAGAGGATTCGCATCCAGCAATACCTGGACGGTTTCATTCATCTCGGTCATGATCCGGTCTGTAATCTGGCTCACCATATCAATGGACTGCCTGGATTGGTCTGCCAGCTGGCGGATCTCATCGGCCACGACCATAAAGCCTTTACCAGCCGCCCCAGCACGGGCAGCCTCGATTGTTGCATTCAATGAAAGGATATTCGTTTGCTTTGTAATATTCTGAAGTACGTCCAGCACTTTGACAACCGAGGAGGTTGTCTCCTTCAAGCCATCAACCTTGTGCATCATGGAACGGGTCATATCCTCAGTCTGATGGGTCTTATCCAGCAAGTCGCTCAAATGCTTCGTTCCAAGCTCACTCGCGCTTTCCACGTGACGGGCCGATTTGCCCATCTCTTCGTTGGCTGAAACGACCATTTGCATCTGCTTCGAGATATTGTTGGTCAGATCGCTGCCGCGCTCGGCTTCAACCGCCAGACTGCTGGCACCGTTGGCAATTTCCTCGGTCGCTACGGCAATTTCTTTGGCGGAAATAGCCGTCTTCTTCGAGGCATCACTTAACTCGGTTGCCGTTCTAAGCACTTCCTGAGCGGTATTGCTCGTTTGCTGAACGAGTCCGGTAATCTGCTCCATCATATCGTTAAAGCTTGCGGAGAGCTGACCGATTTCGTCCTGGCTCTTATGGTCTGTGCGAACATTCAAATTGCCTTTGGCGCCTTCCTTCATCAACAGGTTAAGCTTGCCTAATGGACGGGCAATCATTCTTACCATCCAAATCCCGATCAGAATGGCAAAAATAACGTCGATGGCAGCCACGATAAGCGTGATGACCAGTATGCTTGATGCATCCTTCGTCAGCTCGCTGGTTTGGACAGATCCTACGAGCTTCCAATCGTTGGTGTTCAGCGTATTATAAACCGCCAGCACATTTCTTCCTTCCTCATCCTTCGTTCTTACGTCATCCGTTTTGGTGTCGGCCGGAAATTCCTTCGCAAACGTCCAAGCGGTTTCCGAACCTACAATGGAGGACTCGCTGGAGGAAACAACGATGCCTTCCGGACTGATCAATTGCAGCTGGCCGTTCTCGCCCAGGTTGATTCCCTTCAGCTGCGTATCCAGTACCGAGGCGTTAAGTTCAAACATCACCACATACGTTGAAGTCAGATCGTTCATAGACCCTAAAGAACGGGCAATCGTGAAATATGGTGCCCCGCTGTTCTGCATCGTTGGCAGCCACATAATCTTCTTGTCGCCTTCCTTCAATTCGGTATACCAGCTTTGCTCAAGGACGGTTTTCGAAGACTCTGACGCTTGACCTGCCGATATGATCTTCTCACTCTTGGTAGGAATCAAATAAATGGCTCGGATCGACGAATCCGATGTAATCTGATTGGATAGTTTATCCCGAATGCTGCGCTCCACCGTAAACGCGTCGTAATCGCTTAACTTTTTATCCGTGTATTCAGACAACAACTTCTGCAATTCAATGTCATAGAAGATTTGTCTACCGGCATTCTCGTACTTCTCCAGAATGATGTCGATTTTCTCAGAGGTTTGAATGATCGTCTGCTGATTGCCGTTTGCAGCATTCTTCTCAATCGTGCTCTTCGCCTTATCGTAGGACAGATAACCCAAGACGATCACAAAAAATACAATCGCTGACAAAAAGATCAGGAACAATCGGATTCCGACGGATTTCGCCGGGTTCATCGGCATCCGGCTTATAGCCGTTCCCACGTTTGAAAAAAACGACTTGGCAGTATGTATCCCTGTTGATGCCGAAGATTTTTCCTTTTTCTCTTTGATACCCCCGGGCTTCTTGCCCTTTTTCGGCTTCTTATCATGCTGCTCAACTTCTGACATTAGCTGTTCACCTACCACAATCATATTATTAATACGTCGGTCCAATCCCTTGTAACGTATTCGTTACTCTTTATTTCGACAATTGGAGGTGTTTTCCTTTGGGTTTTCGCAAAAAAATAATTCTTAATCCCTAATTTTTTTACAAACAAAAAGAATCCAAGGTCCATCCACAGACCCGGATTCTCAATTGTGTAGTTCTTTAGATCTATTTTTTGTTACCCTTTACGCTTTCTCATCATATCAAAATGGCGCACCGGCTGATCCACCTTCATGCGAATGAGCTGCAAAGGATGGCGAGCTGCATCAAGTTCACTGCCGTTCTCATCCTCAATAGGACCAACTGCCTGCTTAAAGAAGGTTCCTTCCGGTCCGAAAAACTCGATTTCATCCCCTGGCTTAAAGTGGTTTCGCTGCTGAATGACAGCCGTTCCCGACTTCTCGTCATAGTCCATCACCAGGCCGGCGAAGTCATAAGGGACCGCCTTCTCTTCGGGTTCATAGATATGATCCTCATGGTCCGGTGTATCATAGAAGAACCCGGTATTCAGCGGCCGATTGGCCGCTTTATTAATTTCTTCGATCCATTCCGGCTTCAATACATAATGATCAGGGTCAGCCATATAGGAATCAATCGCCTGTCGATATACATTAACCACAGTCGCTACGTAATGGATCGACTTCATCCGTCCTTCAATCTTGAAGCTGTCGATTCCCACCTCAATCAGATCCGGAATATGCTCGAGCATGCAGAGATCCTTCGACCCCATCGTAAACTGGTTGTCTTCCGGCTGGAACAACGGGATCTGCGTAACGCCCGGTTTGAATGGGGACGGAGCAGGGGCCGGCTGTTCCATCAACTGCTGCTCTTCCGATACCCACTGGCCTTGCTCTTCTCTTCCATCCACAAACAAATCGTATTTCCAACGGCAGGATTGGCAGCATCCGCCCCGGTTGGAATCACGATCCGTAAAATGATTGGACAACACGCAGCGACCGGAGAACGAGGAGCACATCGCGCCATGGATAAAGGCCTCAATCTCAATATCGACATGCTCTTTAATCGCCGCGATTTCCTCCAGACTCGCCTCGCGTCCAAGTACAACCCGCGGCAATCCTTCATCCTTCCAGAACTTCACGGCCTGCCAATTCAGCGTGGATTGCTGTGTGCTCAGATGAACTTCGAGCTTGGGCGCGGCACGTTTGGCCACTTCAATAATTGCCGGATCTGCGGCGATGATTGCCGCAATGCCTGCTTCCTCCAAACTTCGCAGGTAGGCTTCAATTCCCTCAATGTCCTCATTATGCGCATATATGTTGGTTGCCACAAATACTTTGGCGCCGTATTTCTTGGCGAACTCCACGCCCTCTTTCATTTCTTCAAAACTGAAATTGTCCGCATTTGAACGAAGCCCGTATTTCTGGCCCCCAATGTATACCGCATCGGCGCCATAATGCACCGCAAATTTCAGTTTTTCCAGATTACCCGCCGGGGCGAGCAATTCCGGCTTGTCCAGGCGATAGCGTTTGCCCTTGTACTTTGGCTGTGCCATTGCTTCCATGCTGTCCACTCCTTAATAAACTTGTTCCTTATAGAAAAATCCAAACGACAATTCACGTTCCGGATCCTGAATCGCGCGAATTCCGTCCATCCACTCTTCCTGAAAAGCATAAGTGGATGCATCTGCAGCATATAAATCAATCGCTTGGCGATAGGTTCGAATCACCAGCTCATTGTAATGCCGCGGCTTCAGCAGCGTCTCAACCTTAAAGCTGTCCATGCCTGCTGCCATTAACAGATGCAAATCCTCCAGAATGCAAATATCCTCCGAACTCATAATATGGGTTCCGTTGATATCTTCATAGATCGGATATTTCTCTTCTTGACGCTCAGCTTCAATGAGAAACAAACCGCGCTCCTTGCCAAGGCTGCCTTCATGCACCGGTCTGCCCTGCTGCTGCATATAGCTGTTCACCAGGCGCCGCTTGGAATGATAGATGTTGGTCATGCCATGAACCTGAACCTGTGCTTCCAGCTGAAGCTGCGGCTTCATGTCGGTTACCTCGTCCATATTTAATTCACGCGCAAGAATAACCCGGGAGGCGCCTTTGCTTCCCCAGTAATTGGCCGTTGAATAGTTGGTGGCGGTCATTTCTGCGTTCCAATGAAGTTTTACCTGTGGAGCCAGCTCTTTTACGGTAGTGAGTACGGATGGATCGTTAAATTCCACCGCGTCTACCCCGATTTCTCCGAGCGCCTTAACATAGGCAGGTAGCTCGGGCAGCAAATCATTTGTCATCAAGTTGTTCAAGCTGACGTACACTTTGCTTCCTCGTTCATGAGCAAGATGTACGACTTGGGTTATTTCATCCAATGTCAGACTGCCAGGCAGTCTCATGCCGAATCGATCCTCGCCAACGAGCAGTGCGTCGGCTCCCGCTTCCAGGTAAGCAGCGGCATCAGCCAGAGACCCGGCTGCTGCCAATAATTCAGGTTTGATACTCATTTAAAAATTCCTCCCTACTTAGAGGTTGTTCAACAAGACTCTTCTGAGTACGAGCTGGATCTGTTCCTTGTCACTCAGCGTATCAGCGGACTTGCTCAACACGTAATATTATTGTTGTGCCATCTTCTTGCTGGTCTCGATATTTTTCAAATGCTCTTTATACGTTTTGGCAAACAGATGCTCTTGTGTACCGTCTTTCTTTGTTACATAGAACAAATAATCGGATTTCTCCGGATTCAAAGCAGCCTGAATCGATTCCAGGCTCGGGCTCGAGATCGGGCCAGGCGGCAGACCCTTTTGACGATATGTGTTATACGGGCTTTCAACCTCAAGGTCGGCATAAAGCAATCGTTCCTTCGGTTTATCCAACAGATATTGCACGGTTGCATCGATTTCCAGCTTCATGTCCTCTTCCAATCGATTATATATAACGCCAGCCACCAGGGCACGCTCCTGATCTGCAACCACTTCCCGCTCCACCAGCGAAGCGATGGTCATGAGTTCATGGAACGTTACGCCGCGAGCCTCCAATTGACTCTCCCAATCCGGAATTTCGGCCAAACGTTTCTCCGTTTCTTTCAGCATGGTTTCTACAATACCTTTTGCCGTGATATCCTTCTTCGGAAGTTCATAGGTCGCAGGGAACAAGTATCCCTCGAGATGATGCCTGAGGTCTGCCTCCTGGGGAATTTCTCCAGCAATCGGAACATCCCAGCCGGCCGGCTGATCCACAACCTTCAAGAATTCCTTCTCATCGATTCCGCTCTCTTGAGCGATGGTCTCCGCCATTTGAAGGATCGTATATCCCTCAGGGATCGTGAAACGAACCATCTCCTCGGGCTTCACTTCGCCTTTGTTCATCTTTGATAACAGTTCCTTGAACGGAGTGCCTGGGGTTGCCTCATAGGTTCCTGCCATCAGACGGCTTCCTTCCCCGCTAAGCTTTAAATAACCTTTAAGTATAAGGGCATTCTTGATCAGTCCCTTTTCCTCAAGCAGATCGGCGATAGAGGACGTGCTCATGCCGGACTCCACGGTGAATTCGACGGGAGTTTCCGAGCTTTGAACGGGCTGTAAACCATTCCATACGTAAAATACGGCCCCGCCCGCAAGGAGGATCAGGACCAATACTGCTATTGCCAGTTTCTTCAATCTACTCATCCCTTCACACCAAAAGGGGCGGACAGCTCCGCCCCTTCCTGAACTTTCATTTGAAAATTAAGCATGTGCTCCTGCAGGAGGGAACTTAATCCTCGTCTCCTTCGGGAAACGTCAGCTCATCATAGAGCTCTGACACATTCTCCCATTCCTCGTCGTCGTCAATGGTTGACAGCTGCAATCCGCCGTCCTCGCCCTTTACGATACGAAGCACCTCGTACTCCTCATCGGTTCGATCCGGCTGAACCAGAATGGCATACCCTTGACCATCCACTTCAAATTCGGCGGCAATATCATAAACCTCGATATGGCCTTTATCGTCCTCAAGCTCGACACTCTCACCGAATGCTTCCTTAAGTACTTGGGTCCATACGATATTCTCAACCGAAAAATCAGACATCATTCGTCTCTCCCGTCCAGCTCTTCCACGAGCGTATTGAAGGTTTCTTCAACAATGGCCCATTCTTCATCGTCTTCAATCATAAACAATTTCAAGTCGTCTCCGTCTTCCTCATAACGGAAGGCGTAGACCTCGTCTGTCTCTTCGTCGGCAGACTCCCTTGGTACGACCATCATATATTTAGCATCCGAGCCATCCACTTCGAATTTCATGATGACTTCGAATTCTTCCTCGTTGCCTTCATCGTCGGGAATATAAATAATTTCCGGTTCTTCTTCCATACCAATATGCTCATTAGCCATTGTAATCACCCTCACCTTTACCTTTTAGAATCCAAGTAGTTTTGCAAAATCAAGCTTGCCGCCATTTTATCTACAACCTGTTTTCGCTTCTTTCGGCTGACATCGGCTTCAAGCAATGTCCTTTCAGCGGATACTGTTGATAGCCGTTCATCCCAAAGGTGAACGGGTAAGGATAGGGACTCTCGCAATGTGCTTGCGAATTCCATGCAGATTTCGCCCCGCGGACCAATCGTGCCGTTCATATTTTTAGGCAAGCCGACCACGATTTCACCGACCTCGTTATCTTTGACGAGTGCGGCAATTCTGTCCAGTTCGCCTTCATCACGGCGGCGCTCGATAACTTCAACCCCTTGGGCCGTCCATCCGAACGCGTCGCTTATGGCAACACCGATTCTGCGGTCCCCGTAATCCAATCCCATGATCTTCTTCATCCCTGTGTGCTCCTAACGGTGACTGGCTAAATAGAACCGGACCAGTTCTTCAATCAATTCATCTCGCTCTTTTTTCCGGATCAAACTTCTGGCATTATTGTGCCGAGGTATATAAGCGGGATCCCCGGACAAAAGATACCCTACGATTTGGTTAATCGGATTGTACTCCTTCTCTACCAGCGAATCGTATACCGAAAGTAGAATGTCCTGGGCGGAAGCCTCCTTTTCATCACCTTTTACATTGAACTTGACAGTCTTATCCATGGAGTCCATGTGTGACACACCTCGCTTCTTCAAAGAACATGTTTACCATGCTTCGTCGAATAAATATTTACCAGCTTGATCTAGTTATATCATAACATAATCCTAAGTCTCTACGGAAATCGAAAGCGAAATATTTAGAGAGTGTTCCAAAAAATTCGGGATTGTGTACAGCAAAACGTTGGATCCCGCTTACGATTGCCAGCTGTACACAATCTGGACAATTCTGTTACACGCCCCGGGCTATGAGATCCTCGGCGTGCTGCAGCGCCTGGGTCAGTTTGGAACCATCCTTGCCCCCGGCTTGCGCCATATCCGGACGGCCTCCGCCGCCTCCGCCGCATATCGAAGCCACTTCTTTAACGAGCTTGCCGGCATGATAGCCCTGCTTCACCAGATCCTGCGGAACGGCTACGACGAAATTCACCTTGTCGCCTGCTTTGGAGCCGAGCACGAGGATCGCCTCCGGCAGCTTGCCCTTCAATTCGTCAGCAATGCCGCGGAGTCCATCCATGCTGCCAGCCTGCACTTCAGCTGCAAGCAGCGACGTGTTTCCGACCTGCTTCACTTTATCGGTCAACTGGCTAGCCTCAATCGCTCCAAGTTTGCCTTGCAGGGACTCGTTCTCCCGGGCAAGATCCTTCACCTGCTGGTTCAGGCCTTCAATCCGCTTCGGCACGTCCGCAAGATTGCTCTTCAACAAACCTGCGGCTTGCTTGAGCAGATCCATTTGGCCTTCCAGATGCTCATAAGCGTAACGTCCCGTTACGGCTTCAATGCGGCGAACCCCGGAGCCGATACCGCTCTCGCCAAGCAGCTTGAAGATTCCGATCTGGGAGGTGTTGGCTACATGGCATCCGCCGCACAGCTCGATGCTGTAATCTCCGACCTGAACGACACGGACGATATCTCCGTATTTCTCTCCGAACAATGCCATAGCGCCCATCGCCTTCGCTTCATCAATCGCCTTGCGCTCGATAACGACCGGAATGCTCTTCCATACCTGTTCATTCACGCGGCGCTCAATATCGGCCAGCTCCTCAGGCGTAATGCTGCCGAAGTGGGAGAAGTCGAAGCGCAGACGCTGCGGTTCAACAAGGGAACCTGCCTGATTGACATGATCGCCCAGCACTTCCTTCAATGCTTTATGCAAAAGGTGTGTAGCGGTATGGTTCTTGACGATATCATTGCGCATAGCGGAGTCCACCTGCGCTTTGACCGTATCGCCCACTTTAAGCTCGCCGAGCTCTACGGTTACGAAATGCACATGCTGTCCATGCGGAGCCTTGAAAAGACCTTCCACTCGGGCACGAACGGATCCGCCTTCTATCATCCCCTGGTCGCTGACCTGACCGCCGCTTTCGGCATAGAACGGGGTAACGTCCAGAATGACCTGACAGGTCTCGCCTTCACTGACGCTGTCTGCGAAGCTGTCACCGGAAACAATGGCGAGCACTTTCGCCTCGCTGACGGTGTCATTATATCCAACAAATTCACTTTTAACCGTATAATCGGAAAGAACGCCGCCTTGAATCTTCATGCTTTCCGTTTCATGACGGGCCGCACGCGCACGATCACGCTGTTCCTTCATCGCAGCATCAAAGCCTTCACGGTCCACGGTCAATCCGTGTTCGGACGCATAATCCTCCGTTAAATCAAACGGGAAGCCATACGTATCATACAATTTGAACGCGTCGCTGCCGCTGATGACCGATTTGCCCTGCTTCTTCGCTTCGGCGCTAACGTCAGCCAGGATGTTCAAGCCGTCGGAGAGCGTTTTGTGGAACTGTTCTTCTTCCGTTGCGATGACCTTCTCGATAAAGGCGCGCTTCTCAACGACCTCTGGATAGTATACGCCCATAATATCGCCTACGGTACCGGTCAATGTATACATGAATGGTTTGTCCAGCCCGAGCACCTTTCCGTAACGAACCGCACGACGGAGCAAACGACGGATGACATAGCCGCGGCCTTCGTTGGAAGGCAGGACGCCATCGCCTACTGCGAATGCAACCGTACGAATATGGTCTGCAATGACCTTCAGCGCGATATCGTACTCCGTCTTCTCATTGTATTTAACGCCGGCAAGCTCTGCCGTCTTCTGAATGATGGGCTGGAACAGGTCGGTATCGAAGTTGGACGCTACGTTTTGCAGGATGGAAGCAAAGCGCTCGAGTCCCGCACCCGTATCAATGTTCTTGTTCGGAAGCGGTGTATAGCTGCCGTCCTTGTTGTGATTGAACTGGGAGAACACGAGGTTCCATACTTCGAGCCAGCGTTCATTCTCACCGCCAGGGAACATTTCGGATTCCGGAGCATCCGTGTCGTATCCTTCACCGCGATCATAGAAAATCTCGGTACAAGGTCCGCAAGGTCCTTCGCCGATATCCCAGAAGTTATCCTGCAGCTTAATGATGCGTTCCTTCGGAAGTCCGATTTTTTCGTTCCACAATTTGAAGGCTTCCTCGTCTTCCGGATACACGGTAACGGACAGCTTCTCCGGATCGAAGCCGATCCATTTCTTGTCCGTCAGGAACTCCCAAGCCCAGGTGATAACCTCTTCCTTAAAATAATCCCCAATGGAGAAGTTGCCCAACATTTCGAAGAATGTATGGTGACGACGGGTTTTGCCGACATTCTCAATATCATTGGTCCGAATACATTTTTGCGAATTTGCAATTCTCGGATTCTCCGGCTTCACGCGCCCGTCAAAATAAGGCTTGAGCGGAGCCATGCCTGCATTAATCCAGAGCAGGGACGGGTCATTGTGCGGAACAAGCGATGCACTTGGCTCGATATTGTGGCCTTTCTCTGCAAAAAACTCTAGCCATTTGGAACGGATTTCACTAGCTTTCATCTCTACACTTCCTCCAGTCATAATATGGCGTCCGGATCACTTGGTTCCGAACACAAAAAACGCCCCTGAATTAAATTCAGGGACGATGTTCTCGCGGTACCACCCTGGTTATCGTCCATTCATCCTCCAGCAGGGTCCTCCTGGAATCACATATGTGACGATCGCCTCGTAACGGCTGGATAACGGGGGCCACCCGGTGAATTTGAATCACACTCAAAAATTAGCATTCGGCTTAGGTTCGCTTCCAGGTTCTCGCAGCCAGCCGGAAATTCTCCAGGCAGGAACCTGTTCTCTGGGCAAGGTACGCAAAGCCTACTGGATTTTCTCATCGATTTGTACGTTTATAGGTTTATCATTTCAAGTATATATAGGGCGTAACTATCTGTCAATGCTTGAACATTGCCGCTACAGACTGGAGTCTTCAGCCGGATTTCCTTCTGACATAATAAGCGAAAAAATGCTGCAGCAGCACTTTGATGACGGCAAAGACGGGAACAGCCAAAATCAAGCCCACGGTCCCTGCGATTTGACCGCCGACAAGGAGCGCAAAAATGATCAGGAGCGGATGCATATGCAGCTTTTTCCCCACCACTTGGGGCGAAATGATGTTGCTCTCCAGCGTCTGGCAGATCATATTAACGGCCACCACCAGCAGCACCATCTTCCAGGAAATCGTGGACGCCATCACAAGCGCAGGAGCCGCCCCGAGAAAAGGGCCCAAATACGGAATGATGTTAAACACCGCCACGATGCTTGCCAGCAGCAGTGCGTAAGGCATACCAACGATCATATAGCCTACATAAGCCAGTACGCCGATGATTATGCATACCAGGAATTGTCCGCGGACATAGTTTCCAAGAGCCGTGTCGATTTCCTTAAGCAGCGTAACAATCGACTTCCGGCGGCTCCGCGGCAGATAGGATACTGCGGTTCGCTGGAACACCTCAAAATCTTTTAATATGTAAAAGATCAAGAATGGAACAATTAACACGTTAAACAGGATATTAATCGTGTTGCCGATATTGTCCATGAAATCCGAGATCCCTCCGGCCAGCCTCGATTCCATCTGTAAGAACCAGCTGTTGACGCCTGTCCTTACTCCCGGAGGCAGCAGCCTGCTGTCCAGATTGGTCATCAAGCTTTGGGCGTTCATCGTTAATTCAGGCAAGTGCTCGTTGAGCTCCTCCAGCTGTCGAATCAGCATCGGAATCATGTTCATCAGAATGACGGCAAGCGACGTGAGAAAGACGGCATAAATGAGCAGCACCGCCATGCTCCGCGGAACTTTGCGGTCAGAGAGCATGCATACAACCGGATTGAGCACATAAGATATGATCATGGCAACCAGAAATGGCGCCAGGACAGCTTTGAGAAATCGATAGACATCCAGAAACAGCGGACGCAGCAGCCAGACAAAGTAAAGAGAGATGAGTCCGAGCATTAACCATACCAACAATCGAAACCATTTGTTCTCGGTCAGCTGTTCCACACAGGCACCCTCCTTTTTCGAAAGCTACCCTGTAGTATATGTACAAGCATCCAGAAATAAACTAACATTTCCGCCGGACAAAGTGAAAAAGACTCCTGCTTCGTCAGCCGTACAGGCCTTCAGCAAGGAGTCGTTATCTTACAATATGTACGCGTTCTTTAGGAAGACGCGTGCATAGGAGGGAAATCCGGCTGCATTTCATCACCGAAGAACAAATCATCCAGCGAGCTGAGCGTCCCATCCTCTTCTACCTGGTATACGGACATTTTCTCTCCGTTGACTGTCAATTCGATAAAGCAACCCCAGCAATAAAACTGGTGGGAGCCGATTTTCCCAATATCTTTGGAACTACAGTTTGGACATTTCATCCTACCTCACCCTATCCGTTCACAGAATTAATGGCTTTTTCCAGACGCTGTTCGCTCATCGGGGGTACCATAACGGCACTTTCGCCGATAGCCATTTCCGCTGTGCAAGGCAGCCATTTGCGACCTTCGATCAAATCCGAGACAAATCCATCGGATATTTCCAACCCTAGTATTGTATTGCCCTGTTCCTGCTCAAAATAAACATCGGATATACGCCCGAGCAGGATACCATCCTCTGTCAAGACCTGCATCTCTTTCAGTTTGCGCTTGCCCAAAAGGTACGTAAGCGGTATATCATTGGCGCCCAGCTTGCGGACAGCCTCTTGGCTCCGGATCATGACGGCATCTTCCCCGTATGCTACGATATCTTCCCATGAGACGCTTTTCACATGCGAGGAAAACAAAGCCTTGCCTTCCAACTCCAACCCGGTAATCAACCAGTTCTCATCTAGTATAAAATCGTGGATTTTGCCGATTTCCTTACCGTTCTCCACGTCGAATACAGCCAGTCCAATCATTTCTTGAAGTTTCATATACAGTGGACACCTCCTCATCCTTCATGGTTTGAAATCAGCCGCCGGTCAAAATTTCGTTAGCCTGACGGGCCATTTCCAAGGATGAAATGGACGAACGCATACCCCCTATTCCCTAGAAGGAGAAATCCCTTAACATCTATTTACGTAACCGATTAAGGATGGTTCCAATTTTTTGGGCTGTGTACTCCATTTCTTGTGTAGTATTACCCAAACCGAAACTAAAACGAATCGCGGAGCGCAAAACAGGATCAGAAAGTTTCATTGCTTGGAGTACATGGGATATTTCCAGAGATCCCGACGTACAAGCCGAGCCGCTTGCCGCCGCAATTCTTTCCATATCGAGGTTCATCAGCATCGTCTCCGTGTTGGCACCGGGAAAGCTGATATTTAGGATGTGAGGTAGGTAATGTTCCGAATTTCCGTTGATCACAAAATCATCCTCGCCAATCTCCTGACGAAGCCCTTCAAGCAGCGTCGATCTCAGCTCGCGATAATGCCTGATACGCGCCTCCATATTATGAACGGTCCATTCCACTGCTGCTGTAAAACCGGCAATTCCAGCCATATTCTCTGTTCCGGCACGACGCTTCTTCTCCTGCAGCCCTCCGAACAGACGCGGAGATACGCTGAGACCTCTGCGGACAACCAATGCTCCGACGCCCTGGGGGCCGTTGATTTTGTGGGCAGAAAAACTCCACATATCCACAGGAAGCTCGCGGCAGTTGATCGTTTCCGATCCCAAGGCCTGAACAGCATCGGTATGAAACACGATGCCCCGGCTGCGGCAGAGCTCGCCGATTTCGCTGATCGGCTGAACGGTGCCTACTTCATTGTTGCCATACATAATGGTGACAAGCGCTGTGTTGTCCTGAATTGCACCCGCAATGTCCTCCACAGAGACACGCCCGGTAGAGTCGACGGGGACATAGGTAACCTCACAGCCCCTCCGTTCCAGCTCATGGCATGTATGAAGCACCGCATGGTGTTCAATCGCCGACGTAATCACATGCTTGCCCTTCACACCTAGCGACTCCAGCAATCCAAGTATAGCCAGATTATCGCTCTCGGTTCCGCCGGCCGTGAACACCAGCTCGTCCGATTGGCATCCTAAAAGGGACGCAATCCGATCACGCGCCCCATTCACGATCTTCTTCGCTTCCCGTCCAAAAGCATGAACGCTTGAAGCATTGCCGTATTGGCTTGTCATCACCTTCATCATCCGCTCGGCAACCTCCGGATGAACCGGGGTTGATGCGGCATGATCCAAATATACTGATCTCATAACCGTCACCCTTAAATATAGAACATATAGTTGTCTGCAGCAGACTGTTCCTGATAGTTGATCAGATAATCCAGCGTCGTGGAATCCAGCACTTCAGCAATGCTGTCGCGGATGCGCAGCCACAGATCCCGCTTCGCCGGATCGTCCTCTTCCGTAAAGTCCACAGGGGATATCGGTCCTTCCAGTACGCGGATGACGTCCCCGGCCGTTATGGATGCCGGATCACGGGACAGGATATAGCCTCCGTATGCGCCGCGGATGCTTTTGACCAGCCCCGCATTCCGCAGCGGTGCGATCAGCTGCTCAAGATAATGTTCCGACAGCTGGTTCTTCTCGGCAATGCTCTTCAGCGAAGTCGGCCCTTCACCAAACCTGGCGGCCAGCTCCATCATAATGGTTAATCCGTATCTTCCTTTTGTTGATATCTTCAAAGGTGACACCTCTTTCGGTAATTGTATATTATGTCCATCCTGTAATGAGTTGTAGGTGGCGGGTGAGCGATAAATACGGCGTAATCTACGTGTGAAGCAGCTTATCCTGTATTTTTCTCCGTATTCCGATCATTACCCTCAGCTTATGGTAACATATCCTGGACCTCAATGGGTAATATTCCAGCTGGAAAGATTGAAAAATGTTCACCCTGAGTGGACAAAATGAAACGTGTGAACCTTGTTCCAATATGTTAAAATACCTCCATGGGCACAATTCAATATGAAAATGGTGATAACGATGTCAAAAGAAAAACATAACACTCGTATCGTTGTCGGCATGTCGGGAGGAGTCGACTCCTCCGTAACAGCGCTCCTGCTCAAACAGCAGGGCTATGAAGTGATCGGCATCTTTATGAAAAACTGGGATGATACCGATGAGCTTGGCTACTGCACAGCTGAAGCGGACGCTGAAGACGTGCGCCGCGTGTGCGAGCAGCTCGACATTCCCTACTATACCGTCAATTTCGAGAAGGAATACTTCGATAAAGTATTTACCTATTTCCTCGATGAATATAAAGCTGGGAGAACGCCGAACCCCGATGTCATGTGCAACCGTGAAATCAAATTCGGCGAATTTCTAAACAAGGCCATGGATCTGGGAGCCGACTATGTCGCTACCGGCCATTACGCCCGCGTCATCGAAGAAGACGGACAGTACCGGCTGCTGCGCGGCGTCGACAGCAACAAGGATCAAACCTACTTCCTCAATGCGCTGAGCCAAGAGCAGCTCTCCAAGGCGATGTTCCCGATCGGGCATCTGCCGAAACCGGAAGTTCGCCGCCTCGCCGAAGAAGCCGGACTGTATACAGCCAAGAAAAAAGACAGCACCGGCGTTTGTTTCATCGGCGAACGGAATTTCAAAGAATTTCTTGGACAATACCTCCCCGCCCAATCCGGCGATATGGTGGACATTGTCACCGGTGAGGTGAAAGGCCGCCATGATGGCCTGATGTACTACACGCTGGGACAACGCCAAGGTCTCGGCATTGGCGGCTCAGGCTCCGGAGAGCCTTGGTTTGTTGCCGACAAGGATTTGACTAACAATATTTTGTACGTTGTTCAAGGCGATCATCCGTGTTTGTATTCAACCGGACTCGTTGCCTCCGGAATGAACTGGATTGCAGGACAAGACGCTATGCCCAAAGACGCCTACACCTGCACCGCGAAATTCCGCTACCGTCAGCCGGACCAGGAAGTAACGATAACGCCGCGCGAAGACGGAACCGTTCATGTCGCGTTTGCGAAGCCGCAAAAAGCAATCACGCCGGGCCAAGCCGTTGTCTTCTACCAAGGGGACGAATGCCTTGGCGGCGGAACGATCGAAACGGCGGATAAAGTTCCTTATTAATCCGCTGGCTTAAACGAAAGAGCACACACTTCACACGGAAGATTCCGTAAAGTGTGTGCTCTTTTTTTACATGTTAGCGAAGAACATATTCTACCGTTTCTCCGCGTTCCAGGCTGGCGGATACGTCAATGAAACGCTGATTCGAGCTGCCTCGGAAGGGAAGCGAGACATCCCTTAGCTCCAACTGGAATTTGCCATCCACGATAACGTCGCACTGTTTTGCCAATTCGCGCAGCTTCGGCTGCCTCATCAGCGCTTCAAAGGTGAAGCCCGTGTAGGCCCATATGCTTTTCCCGGGACAGAGGGTCCTGAGCTTGCTTACAAACGCCGCGCATTCCTCCGGCGAGAAGAACGGGTCTCCACCGCATAAGGTCACGCCATCCAGCAAAGGGTTGTCGACGATATCCTGCAGTATGGACGCGGACAATTCTTCTGTAAACGGCTCCCCCGCTTCAAAGTCCCAGGAATCCGTATTAAAGCATCCGGCGCAGCCATGACGGCAGCCGCTCACGAATAGAACTGCCCGAAGTCCTGGGCCTTCATTAATGCTCTCGGGGATATATCCGCACACATTCACAGATGCTTCACCCGATCCCTGACCTCAGCCTGCTTGGCCGAATTGAAGCGCTCCGTATAATTGTAGCGCCGCATCCTGGGCAAGAGCTTCCGATGATCCCTTCGTGGTTGCATGCCGGACAACGGTCGACAGGATGGTTTACGGAGAAATATCCAATGTTCTGCATCAGAGCAAACTGCACGATGTCCCGAAAAGCAGCCGTATTCTGCCGGGCATTGCCGTCGAGCTCCACATATGAAATCGCTCCTGCATTACACAGCTCATGGAAAGGAGCTTCGGAACGGATTTTGCGGTACGCGGCCATCGGATAGTACACCGGAACATGAAACGAGTTCGTATAGTACTCACGGTCTGTCACACCCTCGATCACACCGAAGGTTTGCCGGTCCAGCTTCGTGAATTTTCCGGACAGCCCTTCTGCCGGCGTGGCAAACAACGTAATGTTCAGGTCGTATTTTTCACTGGCCGCATCGCAGAATTGACGCATATGTCGGATGATTTCGATTCCCAGCCTGCGGCTGTTCTCATCCTCTCCGTGATGCAGTCCGGTCAACGCCTTCAGGCATTCTGCAAGCCCAATGAATCCAAGTGCCAGAGTGCCGTGCTTAATCAGTTCGCGTACCTTGTCCTCCGGGGCCAGGTCTTCGCCGCCTTCCCACACGCCTTCCCGCATCATAAAATCGGACGCTTTGGCCGGTTGGTCCGCCTGCAGCTCGTAGCGGTGAATCAAACCCTCTACCGCAATCGTCATATACTGATCCAGCTGCTCGTAGAAGAGGCTCAGGTCGGGCATATCCCGCTTGCCTTCGACGATACCATGCTCGATGCCGAGACGAACCAGATTGATCGTATTGAAGGACAAATTGCCTTTTCCGCTCAGGCGGTTTCGCCCGAACCGGTCTGAAATCGTCCGTGTCCTGCAGCCCATGGTGGCAATAATCGTGTCTGGCTCGTCCGGCTTATAGTAGACCAGATTAAACGACGCATCCACGTTGACAAAGTTCGGGTAGAGCCTGCGGCTTGAGCACTCAACGGCTTTCAGGAATAGATCGTAATTGGGCTCCCCTTCCGCCTGGTTAACCCCTTGCTTGCACTGGAAAATATGCTGCGGAAATATCGGCGTCTCTCCCCCGCCGAGTCCTCTCATCGTGGCATCCAATAGAGTATGGGACACCAGCCTTCCTTCCGTTGACGTGCACATGCCATAGTTCAGCGATGTGAAAGGGATCTGTCCACCGGCCCGGCTGCTCATCGTGTTTAAATTATGGATCAGGGATTCCGCGGCCTGTTTTACTTCATTCACCGTTTCGTTATATGCGTAATGATATATTCGCGGATAAGAGTCCTTCAACTGCTCGTTGTCTATGTATAATTCGTTATCGGGAAGAACTTGTACATTGGGTCTATGCTTGCCCTGCTCCACCTCTCCGAAGTAGGCAAGCCCTTTCCGAAAATGTCGGCGAAACGATTTGCCGACATACGGGGCCAGATCCCAATCGATTTTATTTCCGGACACGCCGCCGAATTGACTGTTCTGCTGAGATTGAAATATGATGGCCACCAGCGCCATCGCGGTCATAATGCTCTGCGGCGGCCTGACCGATCCGTTACCGGTATTGAACCCTTTGGCCAATAGACGGTCAAACGGGATGAAAATACAGTTCGTCGTACCGAGTGCATACTGGTCCAGGTCGTGCACGTACACATAACCATCCCTGACCGCTCTCATGAGCTCTCCGGGCAGGATAAATTTGCTTGCCATCCATTTGGCATACTCAGAGCCGATCCGACTCATTTTTCCACTGAAGGATTCCCCGTTCAGATTCGCATTCTCCCGCAGCAGATCCAGATTCGTTACCCCAATCACATCCCTGCTGATCTTGTAGAGTTCTCCCCGCCGCATCCGCTCCAGATCACGGGCTTCCCTGTAATGTTGATAAGCTGCCGCTGTCGCTGCATAACCTGTGCTTTCCAATTGTTCAACAACGATATCTTGAATTTCCTCCACACTCACCTGCTCCATCCCCGCGGTGACGCGGGCAACCTCCTCGCCAAGCTGCAGGGAAGCCTCCTTGCGGGACACCCCCTCAACAGCTATAAAAGCTTTATCCACTGCCTTCACAATCCGGCTTATCTCAAAATTCACCAGGCATCCGTCTCTCTTCATGACTTTCATGAAACGAATCAACTCCTTCTTCTCAGATCATTTATACACTATATATAGTTTCGTTTAATCAATTTACATCCATATATAGTTTGATGCTGTGAGATAGATCACGTCTGCTGATCCTATGAAGCATATGAGCCAATCCTGATAACGTCCTTAAAGGACATGAATCCCAACAGAAAAAAGGCACTCGAGTGACCATTGATCACATCGGGTACCTTCTTGTTTAACCACAGTAGAATTAACTTTCGGCAGGCGGCAGCGGGGTTGGTGTCGGCTTAGCATAACCTGTGCTGTATTTCTCGTCGATTGCGGTCCGAATATCCGTCAGGCTTTTGCCCTCGCTGCTCATTTTAGCTGATTCCACGGCAATGTCCAGGCATACCCCGCAGCGGGTGCCATGATCATCCCACACCACGGTGCCGTCCTCCTGGATCTCATCAATAAAACAGTTCAGGTTGCTCTCATGACCGGCACTGTCCCCACAGCCGCAGTAACAAGGAATGTATTTCAGGACATCACTGACCTGCGCGGACAAGGCATAGATCGTTTGGAGCTCGCTGGTCTGGCTCTTCAAAAAGGCAGGCAGCTCATCAATCGAAGCCGTCGCCTCCTGGATATCCCCGTTGGACAGCTGCGTCTGATGTCCATGCTCATGCGCTGCCTCGGTTGCTTGTCCACTTTCGACCTGTTCCTGGGCGCTTTTCCCCGAACAGCCGCTCAGCATAAGACCGACGGACAGCAGCAGGATGACAAACCGTTGTTTCCCTGTTTTCATCATTCGTTTCCTCCATTTAACTATACTAGCAGCCGTAGATCCCGTTATCGCAGTAAGACCTTATTCTTCGCGTCGTAATCGCTGGTTGTGAGCGATCTTGGCTTCGTTCCCCTGCTCGGTCGCCTGATAGAACACCCGGCGGGAAAGCTCCTTCGGCAAATATTCCTGCTTCACGTAATGGCCCGGATAATCATGCGGGTACTTATAGCCGACATGCCCCAGCTTTACCGCCCCCGAATAATGCGCATCACGCAAATGAAGCGGGACCTCCGCCGACTTTACTTCATCCATGGCGGACATCGCCCGTGATATGGCGGTCACAACGCCATCGGATTTTGGACTTTCCACTGCAAACAGGATAGCCTGGGCGATATTAAGCTTGGCTTCCGGCCAGCCGTTATTCCGGTAAGCGTTCAGTGCGCTTACAGCCTGCACCATCGCTTGCGGATTAGCCAGCCCGATATCCTCGCTGCTGGCAGCAATCAAGCGGCGGATGAACACCATCGGGTCCATCCCCAGCTTTTCGACCGCATACAGGAACCAGAACAATGCCGCATCGCTGGAACCCCGAATGCTTTTATGAAAGGCGGACAGCACGTCATACTGCGTGGACTCGTCCGCCTTGACGAGCGGCTTGCGTATCGATTCCTCGGCCACATCCAGCGTAATATGGACCGTGCCGCCTGCATCAGGCGGGGTCGTCATCGCAGCGAGCTCAAGCGCATTCAATGCACGCCGGATGTCGCCGTTCGCCATCGTTGCAATATGCTCCAATGCTTCCTCATCTGCCTGAAGCTCCATGAATCCAAGACCTTTATCCGGATCGGATAGCGCGCGCTGCATCGCGATCATGGAATGGTTCTTATTCAGCGGCTCAAGCTGGAACAAGGTTGAACGGCTCATCAAGGCCCCATTTACGTAATGAAAGGGGTTCTCCGTCGTCGCGCCGATAAATATAATCGTGCCGTTCTCCACGGCAGGCAGCAGCGCGTCCTGTCTTGAGCTGTTAAAGCGGTGGACCTCATCCAGAAACAGGATCGTTTTGGTGCCGTACAAACTGCGGTTGCTCTGGGCTTGCTCAATGACCTCCCTGACGTCCTTAACCGAGGCCTCCACCGCATTCAGCCGAACGAAGTACCCCTTCGTTTGCTGTGAGATAATATGCGCAAGCGTCGTTTTGCCGCATCCCGGCGGGCCGTACAATAAAATGGAAGAGACCTGGTCTGCCTCTATGGCCCGTCTGAGCAGTTTGCCCGGACCGATAATATGTTCTTGTCCTATATATTCATCCAGCGACGAAGGGCGCATCCGATCGGCCAGCAGCCGGGAATCCCGATCCCCTTCACGCCCGATACTGAATAAATCCATTGCTACACTTCCTTGTCTGATATCAATGTAACGATAAGCCGGTTTCAATCAAATCCGTCACACTCTATCATACCATATTTAGTTTCGCCATGCCTGTAAGCAACCCTATGACATCCACTTTAGTGATTCGGAAATCCATCGATATTCGCGCCCGTTTAACATGTTAACGAACTTTTATCTTTCCGGAGCGTTACATAATATAGAAATTATACAGGGTATCCGAAGTGAGGTAGACGAAATCTCGCTAGACCATCCAAAGCTCGAAGGGAGGTTCTTGAAATGAAACGAAAACCTATGCGAAAAATGACCCTCTTCATCATCTTGGCAGCTGCACTTTTCATCCTCGCCGTTTGGACCTTGATCCGGTATATCGAGAATCTGGGCTCTTCCTACCAAATGCTTGGTTAAGCAAAAAGCAGAACAAAAAAGTCCCGCAGAGAAAGCACATGCAGACATGTGCCACCCCACGGGACATCTTCCTATCTTTCCATTTCACACTGCATTACAACGTTAGTAACACAATCTCACCTTACTCCACGGCCAGCCGCTGGCAGTAATTTCTGAAGTCTCCGTCCTGATATACGTTGGCAGCGGCTCATTATGCAGCAGCCACAGCTCATGCAGTGCCCGCGTACATCCCACATACATCAGCTTGGCATCCCAAGCTTTTTCCGCGTAATGCGCCCGATCTGCATCCGCCACCACAACCGCATCGAACTCAAGCCCCTTGGACAAATAAACAGGAAGCACGGAATAACCGCCCTGATACGTTCCTTTGCTGCCATCGATCAGATTCAGCATCGGCCATGCAGTAATGAATTGCTCATGCAGCTCTTGCGCTTCTCGCAAGGTTCGAGTGAGTATAGCGACCGTCCGATATTCCTTAGCGATGAGTGCCTCCATCGCCCGTTCCAAATCTCTCGTTCTGGATTTCGCCGAATCATAAGGTATCAGGCGAACGGTATCGCCGCTCCGGAATACCGGAACGGCAAGCAGATCACTGCTGACACCCTTCTCCAAAATACCGTTCGCAAATTCGATGATCTCCATCGTGGAGCGGTAACTGCGTGTAAGCGCAAAATAGGCTGTTTCCTCTTCCTTAAACAGGGAGCTCATCTCTTCCCACGCATGAACGCCGCGATAGGCATGAATGCCCTGCGACAAATCACCTAATATGGTGAAGGAATGTCCTCTGACGAACAGGTCCAGCACAGCCACCTGAAATGGCGAGAAATCCTGAGCCTCATCAATAACGATATGGTCAAAACGCTGCTCTCCGGTAATATCATTCAATAAACAGTGGAAATACAGCAAGGCAGGCAAATCCTCTTCGCGGACCACGTTTTTCTTCAGATCTTTACGCGTTGCGGCGAGCACCTCGGACG
The DNA here is from genome assembly GCF_049893405.1 of Paenibacillus sp. Dod16. Lineage (NCBI taxonomy): Bacteria > Bacillati > Bacillota > Bacilli > Caryophanales > Paenibacillaceae > Paenibacillus > Paenibacillus sp. Dod16. The sequence goes on along the minus strand of NZ_JBNDYG010000037.1, from coordinate 31,026 downwards.
GAATCAGAGCGGATAGCTCTTCAAACCACGATCCGGTTGCCTTAACCGCCCCAAACAATTGTTTATATAATGAGACCGGCTCAAATTTCGGCCATCGGTTCCCATAAGCCTTTTCTCGTTGAGCCGCTTTTTTCTTCCGTTCTTTCATCACTGCCGCTGATGGCGATTTCTTCAGCTCCATCTCGACCCAGCGGTGCAGCCGGGCCAGCAGCCGTTCCTTCCGCTTGGCCAGCGGGTACGGTTTATATTCCTGGTAGAACCATTCCGCGATCGTCTCCTGTTTCAGTACAGCCCCATCCCATGGAGAGAAGTCCCCGTCCGGAAGAGCCTCCGTTTCGATGGACTCCACGCAGCGCCGGATGATCCCCATCAGTCTCAACGAGCCTTTGTAGCGCCCGCTGACATTATCGTCAATATCGGGGGTACCCTGACCTGGCTCTGTCTCGAACCATTGATGAAGCGTCTGTGCATGATCATCCGAAGCGAGCTGAATATCGAGCAGCTCCGCTGCCCAATCGCCAAATGTGCGCTGCTGTATATCGCCGACTCCGAGCTCAGGCAGCACGTCGGATATGTAATCCAGAAACATCAGGTTGGGTGCGAATATGATCATTTTCTCCGCGGTTACCTGCTCCTTGTACTGATAGAGCAAATATGCCAGCCGATGCAGCGCGACCGTCGTTTTTCCGCTTCCCGCCACCCCTTGGATGATAAGTGCGGTATTTTTGGCAGCCCGGATGATTTTGTCCTGCTCGGCCTGAATCGTGGATACGATATCACGCAGCCGGTTATCCTTGTTCTCCCCGAGACGGTAAACCAAAAACTCATCAGATACGGCAGGTCCGCCGCTTTCCCGATTGTACGTATCCGATACCCGTTCCAAAATTTGCTTTCGGATCACGACGTTGCGTTTTAAATAGACTAGCCCCTCGATGATTCCTTCGGGTGCTTCGAACGAAGCCGGGTCGGTACCGCCGGTAAACGAATAAAAAAGACTCGCGACCGGAGCTCGCCAATCAATCACCATCGGGTGATCCCCGGCATCTTCCTTATCGAAGCCAATCTTCCCGATGTAGAGCGGTTTCTTCGCTGCCGTTCCGCTCTCCTGAAAATCCAGCCTCCCGAAGTAAGGCTCCGGCAAACTTTTGGCGAGGGCCTGCCGTTTCTCTTCCCGTCCTGCTTCGAGCACCTGCTCCGTAAAATCATGGCCCGTGTATACCGGAATGCCGCGCAAACGTTCAAGCTGACGGTCAATTTCAACGATAACCTCGTATAGTCTTGACTCTTCTTCTTGATAGGCACTTTGAAAAGATTCTGACACTTTCAGTTACCTCCTAAGAAACATATTTTTTTCGCATCGAAGTCTGGCTTTAAGGGCCGTGACACAAAAAGGAGTTTCATTGTAGCACAACTGGCCCGGATATACTAGCAAAGCTCTGTCATAGGAATTTTAATGTTTGGGTTTGTTGTCCTGATCGCTTTCGTCCGCAGAAAAAACGCAGCGTCCTTTGACGCTGCGTCTGGTTAACCACGCTCAACTTTGCCGAAAGGCTGTTCTTGCTCCATGCCTTCCGTTTACCTATCGTTTTCTCGAGCCGAGTTTATTTTTGTCCGGATGCCTCGTTACAACGAAACGCCGCCTTTTTCAAGCAGTTCTTTCACCGTTACGCTCACCATAATCAGTCCGGCCACAGGCGGAACGAATGCATTGCTTGCCGGAGGCTGCTTCGCTTTCCGGATTTCAGGAGCATTCTCGGGTACAATCTTCTCCGTAACGTCCTGGCGGGGCTTCATCGGCTCCTCTAGTGAGAAAACAACCTTGACCCCTTTCTTGATGCCGTCTTTGCGCAGCTTGGTGCGTACAATACGGGCAATCGGATCCATGGACGTTTTGGAGATGTCAGCTACCTGGAACTTCGTGGGGTCCATTTTGTTGGCTGCCCCCATGCTGGAGATGATCGGAATACCGCGCCGCAGGCATTCCTTGATCAGATGTACTTTATAAATAATCGTATCCGACGCATCAATCACGTAATCCAGATCGAATTTAAACAACTCTTCATACGTTTCTTCGGTGTAGAACATGTTCAGGGCGATCGCTTCACATTCCGGATTGATCAATTTGACACGTTCAACCATCAGGTCCGCTTTCTTCTGACCTACCGTGGTCGTTAACGCATGAATCTGCCGATTGATGTTGGTGATATCCACCACGTCTTTGTCGATCAGAATGATACGGCCTACCCCGGAACGGGCGAGGGCTTCCACCGCAATGCTCCCCACGCCGCCGATACCCAGCACGGCTACCGTGCTGTTCTTCATCACTTCAAGGCCCTCAGGACCAATGGCTAATTCCGTACGGGAAAATTGGTGCAGCATAATTCAAGCAACCTCCTTTATCAAGAACAACGGACTTATTTCTCGTCGCCCGGCTTCTTGGCGAGTTTGATATGCAGCTGCTCCAGCTGTCCTCCGTCCACCTGGGAAGGAGCGTCCATCAACAGATCCGTTGCGCTTGCCGTTTTCGGGAACGCAATCGTTTCACGCAGGTTCGTGCGTCCGGCAAGCAGCATCACCAAACGGTCCAACCCGAAGGCGATTCCGCCGTGTGGAGGAGTACCGTATTCAAAGGCGTCCATAAGATAACCGAATTTGTCGTGCGCCACTTCCGGTGACATACCAAGAGCCGCAAACATTTTCTCTTGGATCTCGCGTTTGAATATCCGCATGGAACCGCCGCCTACTTCATATCCATTCAGAACGATGTCGTAAGCTTCCGCGCGCACGGCAAGCGGATCCGTATCCATCAATTCCAGATCTTCGTCTTTTGGACGGGTGAACGGATGATGCTCGGCCACATAACGCTTCGCCTCTTCATCATAGCTGAACAGCGGGAAGTCCAGCACCCAAGCAAACTTGTACTCGTTGTCATTGATCAGGCCAAGCTGACGTCCGATTTTCAAGCGGAGCGCGCCAAGCACGTCGGCAACCACTTTTTTATTGTCTGCGGAGAACAGCAGCAAGTCGCCGTCTTCGGCTCCTGTGCGTTCCCTTACCGCTTCAATTTCTTGCTCGCTGAAGAATTTCACGATCGGCCCCTTGAACTCGCCTTCTTTCACTTGAATCCAAGCAAGACCCTTCGCTCCGTAACGGGCTGCATATGGCCCCAGATCATCAATTTCCTTACGTGTCCAAGTCCCGCAGCCTTTAGCGTTCAAACACTTCACTTCGCCGCCTTTTTCAATGACGGAAGAGAATACTTTGACGCCGCTGCTTGCAACGATATCGTTCATTTCGATCAATTCCATACCGAAGCGGAGATCCGGCTTGTCGGAGCCGTATTTACCCATCGCATCAGCATAACTGATACGCTGGAATGGTGTTGCAAGCTCAACGCCGATGGTTTCCTTGAACAGCTTCACCATCAGCTGCTCCATCATGTTCAGCAGGTCGTCGCGCTCCATGAAGGACGTCTCGATGTCGACCTGGGTAAATTCGGGCTGACGGTCAGCCCGCAAGTCTTCGTCACGGAAGCAGCGTGCAATTTGGTAGTAACGTTCAAGCCCGCTCACCATAAGGAGCTGCTTATAAATTTGTGGAGATTGCGGAAGCGCAAAGAATTCACCTGCGTGTACGCGGCTCGGTACGAGATAGTCGCGTGCGCCTTCCGGGGAGCTCTTGGTCAGAATTGGCGTCTCAACGTCCACGAAGCCCTCGTCATCGAGGAAGTCGCGGAATACTTTCGACGCTTTGGAGCGCAGCATCAGCGTTTTTTGCATCTCTGGACGACGAAGGTCCAGATAGCGATACTTCAAACGAAGCTGCTCATCCACTTCCACGCCGTCTTCGATAAAGAACGGAGGCGTTTTGGCTGCATTCAGCACTTCAATGCTTGTCACTTGAACTTCGATTTCGCCAGTAGGCAAATTCGGGTTGAACGTTTCTGGATCACGCTTTACGACTTTACCGGATACGGCCACCACGAATTCGCTGCGGACCTTATCGGCAACAGCCAAAGCTTCGCCTGAGAAATCCGGGTTAAATACGATTTGCATGATGCCGCTCCGATCGCGAAGATCAATGAACAGCACGCCGCCCAAGTCGCGGCGGGTTTGTACCCAGCCGTTCAGTGTTACAGTTTCTCCAATGTTCGCGGTTGTCAGATGACCGCATTGATGCGTCCTTTTCATCGTTTATCATTCCCCTTTACTATAATTAAGTCGCTTCATGCGACGATTAAACCAATTCTTGAACCAGAGCGTCCAATCTAACCGTACGCTGCTCGCCGGTCTCCATCGACTTCAGTGCAATCTCTCCGCGCGCCAGTTCATCTTCACCCAAAATGGCGGTATAACGAGCTTGCAAACGGTCGGCGGACTTCATCTGGGCTTTCATTTTCCGGCCAAGGTAATCACGTTCGGCAGCTACGCCCTTGCTTCGCAGTTCGTAGATCAATTTGGCCACTTCCTGCTCAGCGGCTTCACCCAGCGCCACCAGATAGACATCCAGCGGCTTGGCTGCAGACAGATTAACCCCTTGGTGTTCCAGAATCAATTGGATTCGCTCAAGACCAATCCCGAACCCGATGCCAGGCTGATCCGGTCCGCCGATCTGATCGACCAGTCCGTTGAACCGCCCTCCGCCGCCTACCGTATCAATCGCGCCGATGCCCTGGGCCTTGAATTCAAATGCGGTATGCGTATAATAGTCCAATCCCCGAACCAGTCTTGGATTGATTTCATACTCGATGCCCATCGCATCCAGGTACCCTTTCACTTTCTCAAAGTGCGTGCTGCATTCCTCGTCCAGGCTGTCCAGAATCGAAGGCGCATCATCGAACTTCCCTTGGTCCTTCTTGCAGTCCAACACGCGCAGCGGGTTGCGTTCCATGCGCGACTGGCAATCCGAGCATAAGTTCTCTTTCATCGGTTCCAGGAACGCAAGCAGCGCACTGCGGTAAGCCGCCCGTACTTCAGGCGTCCCTACAGAGTTAATCTCTGCTTTTACCCCGTTCAGCCCAAGCTCCTTGTAGAAGCTGTATCCCAGCGCAATCACCTCGGCATCGATAGCCGGATCTGCCGTCCCGAACACCTCGACGCCGAACTGATGGAATTGACGGTAACGTCCCGCCTGTGGACGCTCGTAGCGGAACATGGGACCCATGTAATACAGCTTCGTGACGTCAGGCTCTCCATACAGCTTGTTTTGCACATATGCCCGCACGACGCCTGCCGTTCCTTCCGGACGTAGGGTCATGCTGCGATCCCCTTTATCCTTGAACGTATACATTTCCTTCTCTACGATGTCGGTGGTTTCGCCCACCCCGCGTTCGAACAACTCGGTCTGTTCAAAGATCGGTGTGCGAATTTCGCGGTAGTTGTATCTTCGGCACAAATCGCGTGCCTTCTCCTCGATAAACTGCCATTTCTCGACGGCACCTGGCAGGATGTCCTGCGTGCCTGTCGGTTTCTCGAATTTCTCGTTTGCCATCTTCATCCCTCCACGTCCTATGACATCTTCACCCTTGGAACATGTCCATTGCCTTGATCTGGTTCACTTCTTGAAACTAACTTAGAACTAACTATGGAAAAACTCCTGGGGAGTCATTTCGCAATAAGCCGTGAAAACTAAAAAATCTCCCGCCCCGCTGTCCTAAGACAACAGGGACGAGAGATCGTTATATAATCACCCGTGGTACCACCCACATTCCGGCGTTGACACACCTTTAATCAGTGCGTTCAATCATCCGCTTCATCCGTATAACGCCCGGCCGCGCAGTTCGGCTACTGTCTATCCCACCGGTTAACCGGTGCTTGCTTCGCCGTCTGTTCTCGGGGAGGTCATTCGTCCACTCATCAAGCGAATCCTTACAGCCAAGGGATTCTTCTCTGGTCTTGTGGGGATGGAGTACTTGTTCCCGTCATGAAATCTGTTATTGATAAATATAGTATACCCAAAACATTATATTTTTAGATTCTAATGAACTACCACACTAAAGTCAAGAAACTTTGTTGAAATTGCCCGAAAAAAGAAAAAAACCTACAAACCACGTTGTAGGTCCAAAACATATATTATATAAAAAAGGGGGTCATGCTGTTATTATAAACAGGGAATATTAAAGAAACATTGAACAAACATTACAGTTATGTTACAAGCAAGAAAGCGCTTTTAATATTATAACCAAAAAAGGCTGCTCCATCAGCGGAACAGCCCTTTTGCGTTCCCAGGTAAGCTCCCCGGGAATGATGATCTTCCATCTTCTAAAAGGGAAATAACGCGCTGCTAGCTTCTTCGCTAATTAGTCAAATCGCTCCACATAAGCGTTATTCGCCCGCAAATCATGTACGATCTGATCGTAATCCTCGTCCCTTACCTTAACGGACAGCGTATATCTCAGATCATCATAGTCCCGGTCCGTTACGTCTGCTTCGCGCCACGTGTCGCCCAGTGTGTCATCGCCGTGCGGTCGATCTTGCGCTATATCGCGGCTGTCATTGGCGTCACGGGAGCCCACGATGACCCCGGGAGCCCCCACGACTCCGCCGGGTGCTCCCATCGTTGTAGCCCCAGCAGTCGCTCCACCCGTGCCGGAATTACCCCACGGCACCAGCGGCACGAGGATGTTGCCTCCGCCTCGAACCGAATCCTGAAGCTGTCCCACCTCCAGCTGCTCCGTGTTGTACGTTAACAGCCTCGTCCTTGCGCCTTCAGCGTCGTCTTCCGTTCTGAAATAAGCTTGAATTTGTCTAGACATGTCCATTCCTCCTTTTTTTCAACCCAAGTGTTTGAAAGACCGGTATAACATGGACAACCATACAGCATGCAGCTGCTTTCTTCTTACAGTGCCTTTAACAGCTCACGCACAAAGGCCGGCTCGTCTTTCGGCGTCCGGGACGTAATCAAGTTACGATCCACGACGACTTCCTCATCCTTAAAGTTAGCGCCGGCATTTACCATATCATCCTGAAGCGGAGGATAGGAAGTGATCGTGCGTCCCTTCAGCAGGTCGGCACTTGCCAGAATTTGCGGCCCGTGGCATATCGAGGCAATTGGTTTGCCTGCCTTGTCCGCTGCTGCAACAAACTGCAATATATGGGAATCCAGACGCAAATTTTCCGGGGAAGAGCCGCCTGGAATAACCACCGCATCATAATCGTTTATATTGACGTCGGCAATGGCTTTATCCGTTGTATACGATGCCTTGCCTTGTTTACCCTTAACCTCTTGTCCTTGCTTCAACCCAATAATATCAGCTTGATGCCCCGCTTCCTTCACGGCATCATAAGGAGTTTTCATCTCGGAATCTTCGAATTGGTCAGCTAGTAGAAATGCAACTTTACTCATCTGGCATGTCTCCTTTCATGATTGTCCTCGATTTGTTATTACCCTGGAATGTCCTTTTTATAACAGCGGAATGGACGGAAGCCCTGCGATCTGCACCATTCAGGTACATGGTCATGATAGGGGGGGCTGTGGGACTCACAACTTATGAAGAAGAGCCTGAGAATATTCTCAGGCTCTTTCATGAAGTCACCAGAAGTGACACACGATCCTATTGGGTCCTACGATCTCGGCAGCTGCTTCCGCATATGTCCCTTTATGCTGATGAGCTGTACAGGATCTTCCGAAGCTGCAACCATGCGCTCTGTGCTCGCTGCTTCCCTAATGTCTCCGGACCCGACCATCGTGGGCAAACTGCTCCATATCGAAAATTTGGGAGGTTGGCGCATAGCAAACACGGCTCCTTTTTTTGTGTGAATGCCTCACAAGCATTTGTTCACTCAGGATGCCCCATCTCTCCAATATGATGCATGCTGCCCGTCTTTTTAGCCGCTTATGATCTGCTGTCAATGATCAGGGTTACCGGTCCCCAATTCGTTAGCGACACGTCCATCATGGCTCCGAACACCCCGGTCTCAACCTGAAACCCCTTCGCTATGAGCTCGCGGTTAAACGCTTCATACAATGCATTCGCTTCATCCGGTTTGGCGGCGGCCATGAAATTCGGGCGTTTTCCCTTGCGGGTGTCACCATAAAGTGTAAACTGGGATACCGACAGAATGGCTCCGCCCACGTCCTGGACGCTAAAATTCATTTTTCCATCCTCGTCCTCAAAAATGCGCAGCCCCGCAACCTTCTCGGCAAGGTATTTGGCATCCTTCTCTTCATCCTCGTGCGTCACACCGACCAGCACCATCAATCCCGCTTCAATCTGGCCAACGATTTCATTGTCAACCGTGACTTGCGCATGCTTACATCTTTGAATAACCACTCTCATTGTGTTTAGCTCCTTTTTTCCATAAGAAAAATGTCTATCGATGTACTCTCTAAGAAGACAGACCGCGTTTATCGGTAGTTTTTCTTGCGATATCAGGCAGACAGATCCTCCGAAGTTTATACGCTGATATCTTAAGAAAAATGTCTATCGATGTACTCTCTAAGAAGACAGACCGCGTTTATCGGTAGTTTTTCTTGCGATATCAGGCAGACAGATCCTCCGAAGTTTATACTCTGATATCTTAAGAAAAATGTCTATCGATGTGCTCTCTAAGAAGACAGACCGCGGTTATCGGTAGTTTTTCTTGCGATATCAGGCAGACAGATCCTCCGAAGTCTATACGCTGACATCTTAAAATAAAACGGCCTGTCTCCCGCAGGATAACAGACCGCATTCGTATAATCATCCGTGACTGTACATGTCCATGAAACCCCGGAGTCCGTTAACCACGCTACCGTGCCATCACTTGCGTCACTGCATGATCCGATGAACGGTATATACATCCTTCACCCGCTTGATTCGCTCCACAACGGAATGGAGATGATCCGTATTGCGGATCAAAATCGTCATGTGAATCATTGCCATTTTGTTCTTGTCAGATCGACCGGTCACAGCGGAAATATTCGTTTTGCTCTCTGAAACGGCCTGAAGAACTTCATTTAACAGTCCGTTGCGATCATGGCCCGTCACTTCGATATCGACGCTGTAGTTAGCCTCAACCGCCGTTTCCCATTCCACCTCGATGACGCGAGCGGCATCCTCGCCTTCACCCATGGACGGCAGATTGGCACAATCCGAACGATGGACCGATACGCCGCGTCCGCGGGTAACGTAACCGACAATATCATCGCCGGGTACGGGATTGCAGCATCTCGCGAAGCGCACCAGCAGATTATCAATCCCCTTCACGCGCACGCCGTTAGTCGGACGGCTTCGTTTCTCCGCCGGCTTGATTTCCTTCATCTCGGAGGTCAATTCAAGCTGATTCGCTTCCTCCTGCTCCTTACGGAGCTTCTCGGTCACTTTGGTACAGATTTGAGCGGCCGTGATCCCGCCAAAGCCAACCGCCGATAACATATCCTCGATATCATTAAAGGCGAATTTCTTGGCCGCCTCCATTAATTTATCATCGGTCGTCCATTCGGACACCTCAAGACCGAGGCGCTTGATTTCGCGCTCCAGCATATCGCGCCCCTTCTCCACATTCTCTTCCCGCTTCTCTTTCTTGAACCACTGCTTGATCTTACTGCGGGCATGGGAGGATTGGGCAATCTTCAACCAGTCCTGGCTCGGACCGTACGAATGTTTCGATGTTAAAATTTCCACGATATCGCCGGTCTTGAGTTGATGATCCAGCGGAACGATTCTGCCATTGACCTTGGCACCAATCGTTCGATTTCCTACTTCAGTATGAATTCGGTAGGCAAAATCGAGAGGGACGGAGCCTGAAGGCAGCTCGATCACCTCGCCTTTTGGCGTAAACACAAAAACCAGATCGGAGAAAAAGTCCATCTTCAGAGATTCTACAAATTCCGAGGCATCCTTCGTCTCATGCTGCAGCTCCAATATTTCACGGAAGAACGTCATCTTGTTATCGAAGCTGCCTCCGGTGCCTGCGGAACCTTCTTTATAGGACCAGTGAGCCGCGATACCGTACTCTGCCGTACGATGCATCTCCCAGGTCCGGATCTGAACCTCTGTCGGTTCCCCATTCGGTCCGACCACCGTCGTATGAAGGGATTGATACATATTCGTTTTTGGCATGGCGATATAATCTTTGAAACGGCCAGGCATCGGCTTCCACAAGGTATGGATGATGCCAAGCGTAGCATAACAATCCTTGATATTGTCCACAATAATGCGGATTGCAAGAAGATCATAAATTTCGTTGAATTGCTTGTTCTTCACCGTCATTTTCTTAAACACGCTGTAGATATGCTTCGGCCTGCCCGATAAGTCGGCTTGTATGCCCATCTCGTCGAGCTTCTCACGGATACAGACTATGACATTGTCGATATACTGCTCACGTTCAGCCCGCTTCTTGTGCATTAAATTCGCAATGCGGTAATACTGCTGCGGATTCAAGTAACGAAGCGCGATATCCTCCATCTCCCACTTGATCGCGGAAATACCTAGACGATGAGCGATCGGACAAAAGATCTCTAGCGTTTCATAGGAAATACGGCGCTGGCTTTCCTCGGACTGATACTTAAGCGTGCGCATATTGTGAAGCCGATCCGCCAGCTTGATCACGATCACCCGGATGTCCCGGGCCATCGCGATAAACATTTTACGATAATTTTCGTTCTGCTGTTCTTCTTTGGATCGGAATTGGATACGTTCCAGTTTCGTTAAACCATCCACCAGCAGTGCGCAGGTATCCCCGAAGCGCTCACGGATCTGCTCGAGCGATACAGTTGTATCCTCAACGACATCATGAAGCAACGAAGCAATAATAGACAACGTGTCCATCTGCATATTCACCACGATGTCTGCAACCGCAAGCGGATGAAGAATATAAGGTTCTCCCGATTTCCGCACTTGTCCGTGGTGGGCTTGCTCCGCAAATTCATAAGCTTCCTGGATGCGGAGAAGATCGGGTTCTTTTATATAGGCGCTGGCCTTTTCGAGTAATCGCTCTATGCCCATTTTGGAGTCCTTCTCTTCCCTTTCTATATAAAATGGAACCCGCCCTTGTCAAAACGTGCAGGTTCCCTCGTGATTGTTTTCCTATCATTATGACGCTTGTGACGTTATACGTCAACATGTCGAGCGTTCAGACACTTATAGTATGCCCGTTTCCGGCTCGGAGACATCAAAACTTGACATGAAATGAATATTTTGACGAACTGTAAAAATTAATGTTGAAAAAACGAACGATTGTATTTAATCTATTAAAGATCGTACGCGAACGGTCCTATATTTAAAGTCCTAAGAGGAGTGAAATGGTTTGCAACGAGAAATTCAAGTAGATGAGAAACTTCCGTTTGGCCCAGGCTTTCTTCTAAGCCTGCAGCATTTGTTCGCCATGTTCGGAAGTACGGTGCTTGTACCGAACCTATTCGGCGTGGATCCCGGCATGATCCTGCTGATGAACGGCATCGGCACACTGCTCTACATTTTTTTATGTAAAGGGAAGATCCCGGCCTACCTCGGCTCAAGCTTTGCCTTTATCTCGCCGGTTCTGCTCGTGCTCGCCGACGATCCGGAAGCCAACTATAGCAAGGCACTGGGCGCCTTTATCGTAACAGGGATTATCTTCTGCCTGGTAGCTCTTATCGTTAAATATGCAGGAACCAAATGGATCGACTTTGTATTCCCGCCAGCGGTAATGGGTGCCATTATTGCCATGATCGGGCTTGAGCTTGTACCGGTTGCCGCAGGTATGGCCGGCTTCTTACCAGAAGAGGGGCAATCCATTGATGCTAAAATCATTACGATTTCACTCGTAACACTTGGCGTCACCGTACTCGGATCGATCCTGTTCCGCGGCTTCGCCAAAATCATTCACATCCTGATCGGAATTGTTGTCGGTTATGCTCTCTCCTTCGCGCTAGGCGTGGTAGACACCGAAAAAATCGCGAACGCGAAGTTCCTGTCGGCCCCGGAGCTGACAACCCCGGTTTTCGATAACGGAGCGATCTGGTCCATCATACCGGTAGCAATCGTTGTGATCGTTGAGCACATCGGCCACCTGCTGGTCACCAGCAATATCGTGGGCAAAGACCTCTCCAGAGACCCTGGCCTGCACCGCTCCCTTCTCGGTAACGGTATATCCACCATTCTGTCAGGATTCGTAGGCTCCACACCCAATACCACCTATGGTGAAAATATCGGGGTCATGGCACTCACAAAGGTATACTCGGTATTCGTAATTGCCGGAGCAGCCATTATTGCGATTCTGCTATCCTTCTCCGGCACGTTCTCCGCCGTTGTAGCGAACATTCCTACACCTGTAATGGGCGGCGTATCTCTGTTGCTGTTCGGGGTTATCGCAGCTTCCGGTCTTCGAATCTTTGTTGAGCAAAGGGTCGATTTCTCCAAAGCAAGCAACATGATCCTGGCTACTCTGGTCCTGGTTACGGGGATTAGCGGCGTAACATTGAAGATTCCTAACACTACCATCGAGCTGAAGGGTATGGCCCTGGCTACCATCGTAGGTGTTCTCATGGCCCTTCTCTTCAAAGTCTTCGAGATTACCGGCCTCTCCAATGAACAAAATGATGAGCCGCTCGTAGAAAAAACGCCGGATTGAAACGACAACTTGATTGCAAAATAGAAAAATGCCCTGAGCTGACTGCTCAGGGCATTTTATTATTTCCCGGGAAAATCAGGGAGAATGTTGTCGGTTACTCGTATTGCATTAATGTAAATACATCGATTCCATCCAGCTTCGAACGGCCATTGAGATCAGCCAGCTCGATCATGAATGCAGCTCCAACAACGTTTCCGCCCAATTGACGAATGAGGTTAACCGAAGTCGCAATCGTGCCGCCTGTTGCAAGAAGATCATCCGCAATCAATACATTTTGACCCTTCTCGATTGCATCGGTATGCATCGCCAAGCGATCTTTACCATATTCGAGGTCATATCCCACTTCGATCGTTTCGTAGGGAAGCTTTCCGCTTTTGCGAATGGGCGCGAATCCTACCCCAAGAGCATAAGCCAGCGGTGCTCCTACAACAAATCCACGGGCTTCGGGACCAGCTATCACATCAATTTTGAGATCGGATACCAAGACCTTCAATTCTTCGATGGCTTTGCGATACACCTCACCATTCTTCAGCAGTGTAGTAATATCTTTGAAGCTGATCCCCGCCTGCGGAAAATCGGGAATGACACGAATATAATCTTTAAAATCCAAAATAATCTCCTCCTGTATAGTTGCGGTTAAGATACGCCTTTTGTGCGGGACATCATCCATTGGGTTAATTGTTCCGTACCGGCATGCAGCAGATGCTGCTCCATCTCTGCCAAATCGCTTAATTCACGGAAGTGACGGGAAGCGTCCAGCGGTTTTTTCTCCGGCTTCGGTATAAAGGTAATCTGTCCCTGAACACGCTGGATGAACGCCAATTCCTCAAACACATCCAGTACTTTGAGCAGCATGCGTTCGGACAAGGACGTCTGCTTCTGCAGACGTGCTACAACCTCATTCTCCAACACGGGAGCAGACGTCATTCCGGCAAGTGAAACGTACAGCTTTTTAAACTGTTCGCGGTCCGGAATTTGCAGTCGTTCGCGCAGGTTCCGGGTCGGATGCAGCATGAATATATTAGGAACGGAATGGAAGGCTGACATGAATGCATCCAATTGTTCAGCCGTCTCCGGTACATCCAGTACGAACAAAACGGAAATATCTTCTTGACTGTTCTCAGCAATATCATTATCCGGCATGATGCCAGCATTCCTATCATATACCCAAAGGCACATATCATACAATTGACTTTTTATTTCCGGATGTGAATCTTTTGCGTACACCACTGCGGAACGGACTGCCGGGCAGCGCAGATGCGGCTCCAGCTCCGCTCTCCACCTCTGAATTTCCTGTATCGGCTCCTTGATCCCGCGGTAGTCAAACACCTGTTGATAAGGGGCGCAGATATCCTGAATCATGAGCTGTACTTTACGGCTCCCGTTCCATTCATTCACGGAAAGCTCGCCAAGCACATCCACAACCGATCCCACCGGCAAAATATCGGCTAGATGTCCCCAGCCGAATGAGATTGCATCGATAACCTCCCGCTTTTGCTGCAAACGAAGCTTCAGATGTTTCCCCTCTTTGCCGATTTTGCGGACGTCCTTGATGACAACATCCCGAAAGACAATCTTCGGCACAGCATTGGCCATGCCAAACGGGCCTAATTGTTCAATTTGTTCAATAACAGGCACCGATACCTCCGACAAGCTAGCCTCCAGGTCCGCTTCACAGATTGCAATTAGATGCTCTTCTTCGAGCGCTTCTTCCGCATATCGATGAAGTCCCTGTTCAAATTCCTCCAAACGGTCCCGATGGAGGCTCATGCCCGCTGCGGATGGATGCCCCCCAAAGTGGTCCATGACGTCCTTGCAGGAATGCAGAGCCGCATAAATATCGAATCCCGGAATCGATCGGGCGGAACCTTTACAGTTCCTCGTCTCGGGATCAATCCCGAGAATAACAACAGGCCTGTAGAATCGCTCCAGTATTTTGGAGGCCACGATGCCAACTACGCCAACGTTCCAGCCTTCACCCGCCAACACGATTACAGGAGGAACCTCCTGTCCTCTCCAGCGGTTTTGAACCATGCCCAGCGCTTCCTGGACGATGTTTTCGACCACTTGCTGCCGCTCCTTGTTCAGCCCATCCAATTCCCAGGCAAGCCGCTCCGCTTCTTCCCGGTGTTCTGTTGTAAGCAGCGTAACGGCACGGCCTGCATGATCCAGACGGCCACTGGCATTAATCCGTGGTGCCATGGAGAATGCAACATTAACGGCTGTCACTTGCTCCACATGAATTCCCGATACCTCAAGCAAGCAGCGGATGCCTTCATACTTCGTACTCCGCATCGATTCGATCCCGTGCTTCACAAGCACCCGATTCTCCCCCGTGAGCGGCATCAAGTCAGCAATGGTTCCGATAGATACAATCTGAAGCCATTCCTCCGGCGGTTCTCCAACGAGAGCCTGTGCCAGCTTGTAAGCCACGCCTACGCCCGCCAGCCCCTTAAAGGGATAGGGACATGTAGGGATTTTCGGGTTGATCAGCGCATAAGCTTCTGGCAGCACCTCAGGCGGCTCATGATGGTCCGTGACAATTACGTCGATGCCAAGGCTGTTGGCATACGCAATTTGCTCCACTGCGCTTATCCCGGTATCAACGGTAATGACCAGACTGACCCCTTGCTGATGAGCCCAATCCAGCGCGTGATTATGTAAGCCATAACCTTCATTGGATCGGTGAGGTATATAAATATCATAAGATGCGCCCAAGTAACGCATCAGATGAATCATCAATGACGTGCTGGAAACACCGTCTGCATCATAATCGCCGTAAATTAGAATATGCTCCCGATCCTCCAGCGCTTTACGAATACGCGGTACAGCCTCCTGCATCCCTTGCATGAGATAAGGGTCATGCGTCAGCTCAAACGTTCCATATAGAAATCTCCGTCCATCCTCGGCTGAATGTATCCCTCGTGACGCCATAAGCGAAGCCACCATCGGTGGCAACGACAGATCCTGGGCCAGCCTATCGGTGATCGATGACTCTGCCGAGCGTATTCTCCATTCATATTTGGAATACAGCACAGGGACTCACCTTCCTTTTCCTGCCTTTTTCCTGCTGTCTTATACCTGTTAGCTCCAGACGCTACTGCGGCAGTGTCGGCATATCGTTGTCCATCAAGTCAAAGTTCGATTTATACGGATAACCCGGTTCATAGGGTACAACGTGAACTTTGGCATCCGTAACCTGAATAAAACGATGAGTTAACAGCTTCCGGATGCGCTCGGCAATTTCTTGAGCCTCCAACACGGACGTCCGGGGATTCACGGTAACTTTCACTTCAATATTCACATGACGGATCTGCCCGTATTCCTGAACCTTCAGTTCCTCGATCGTGATCACGCCATGTACCCGCTGAATCGTATCCATGAATTCGGCTTCGTGCTCATGCCGCTTCTCTTCCACGAGGGTACCATAAACGGAATGAACGATTAATATATACCCCTTGCGGACCACGAGACAAGCCACAATCAGAGCCGCAACCGAATCCATATAGAGCAGGGGTGTCCAATCGAAGTAGGAGCCGCCCATCGCTAGTGACACGCCGATCAATACCGTTAGCGAAGAGTACAAGGTAAATCGATGATCAGCGGACAGCACCTCGTACCTGGGGTCATTGTTTCTTTTTATCTGCCGGGATTGGTACTGAAACACGGCTTCATTCACCGCGAGTGATATAAAAACTGCAAGCAATGCCGATTCGGTCGGCGGCTCCAGGTCGCCTGATGCCATGGTTTGGATCGCGGATACCGCAATTTGAATACCACCCATGATCAATAAAACGGCAAATAGGATCGAGATCACCGGCTCCGTTGTGCCCGAAACGTTCCGTTTGTCCCGAATTAAGTTTTTATTGCCGAATATACCGAGGCTTGGCAAACGGTCCACCAGTAAAGTTACGGCGTTCGCGGCAGAATGCAGAGCATCTCCGATTAGAGCCTTACTGCCGGATAAGTAACCGGCGATCCCTTTGCACAAGGCCAATGCAAAATCCGCTACAATGCCTGTCCAAAGGACAGTCTCCGTATGATTCAAACGTTCATTGCTCACTTGAGGCCCCCCTCAATGTCACTATTGATCCTGTGCTTATCACGCTGTTAACTTTAGAAAGCCGCGTCGCCAGCGACGCGGCTTTCCACTTGTATAGGATCCTCTGCTATCTAGACTGCTACACCAACAGCGGCTGAATTAAATTTCAATCTTATCTTTGCTTGGCTTAGGCGAATTTGGTTTATTGCTGACATTGCGCCCTTTAAGGAGGAGCCACAACGGACTCGCGATAAAGATCGAAGAGTACGCGCCGAATAACAAACCGATACAAATCGCCAGCGAGAACATCTGAATCGACTCACCGCCAAGCAGAAGTATGAAGAACGCTGCAATAAACACGGACAGTGCCGTATATATCGAACGGCCGAGTGTCTGAGATAAGCTTTTGTTTACCAGATCCTTAAGATCCGAGTACCGCTTGATCTTGGCAAACCTTAGATTTTCCCTGATCCGGTCAAAGATGACGATCGTATCGTTAATTGAGTAACCTATAATCGTCAGAACAGCAATAATGAATGTCAGGTCTACCTCAAGACCGAGGATAGAGAAAATACTGATAACCACGAATGCATCATGCAGAAGGGCTACGATCGCTGCTATCGCAAAGCGCCATTCAAAGCGGATGCTGACATAGATGATAATTCCGATACAGGAGATCAATACGGCATAAATTGCGTTTCGGCCCAGCTCTTTTGCCATCTCGGGGTCCACCGTGTTGACCTCGAAAGTAGCCTTTTCATCCAGCTTCTCAATGCCGGTACGCATCTTCATATCCTGATCCTCGGTCAGAACCTCCCTGAATCGGATATTCACGCGGTCATTACCAGGTGTAATGCTCGCATCTTCACCGATTCCCGCCTCTTCTAACACGGTATCAATCTGCTCCGTAGTCAGCGTTTTGGAGAGGGAAATGTCCACGTTCGAACCGGATTGGAAATCAACGCCGTAGTTAAGACCACGAGTCAAGAGGAATACCAAGCCCAGAATCGTAATTGCAATGGACAGTATATAGAAAAACCTGCTTTTGCCTACGAAATCAAAGTTCTTAAAGCTCACGAATGTCACGCTCCTTTACGCCATAATGGCTCGGTTTGCGGGCCCAACCAATATTCACAAGCAGATTGAGCAAGAAACGGGAGAAATAAACATTCGTGGCAATACTCACGATGATCTCCAGAATCAATACAAGCGCAAAACCTTTGACCGCGCCGGTACCAAATCCGAACATGACAGCGGCAACGAGTATCGTCGTCAAGTTGGAGTCCATAATAGCTCGCAGGGATGACTTACCGCCTGCTTTGACCGCGGATGGAACACTCTTGCCAGTTCTGATCTCTTCCCGAATGCGCTCATAGGTGATGATATTGGCATCAACCGCCATACCAATACCTAATATAAATGCCGCAATACCTGGGAGCGTCAGCGTAAAGTCAGCCCATACGAAAACAAGGATCAGAAGCCATGTATGCAAAATAAGTGCAAAGCTTGCCAGCAAGCCCGGTACACGATATCTGATAATCATGAACAGCAGGATCGCAACAGAAGCGATCAGACCGGCTTGTAAAGTCTTTGTAAGAGATTGCATGCCAAGCGTAGCCCCTACGCTCTGAGAGTATTTCTCGACCAGTTTCAGCGGCAGGGCGCCGAGATTAATCGTATCCCGGATCTGCTTTGCTTCATCCAGCGAATAATTCCCCGTAATTTGTGCGGTACCGTCCGTTAATACGGCTCGCACCGTCGGAGCTGACAGCAGTTGGTCGTCCATGAAGATAGCCAGCTCTTGACCGAGAAGACGTTCTGTAATTTCAGCAAACTTCCCCTTGTCCTTCACTTTAATATCTATCATAGGCTGATTAAGCTGATCATAGGCAACCGATGCGCCGTTCTCGACGAAATCGTCGCCGCGGAGCTCAATTTTACAGAACTCCTCGCCTTCTTTACAGCCGTCATTGCTTCGGAATGTGAGGTTTGCAGGTTCTTTCATTGTTTTTCGAACTTCAGCCTCATCCGTTACGCCTGCCACCTTTAAGCGGATCCGGTTCGTCCCTTCCGGCGTAACCTCAGGCTCTGATGTTCCCATTGCATCCGCACGCTTTTGCAAACTCTTTGCGGTTTCCTGCAGTGCTTCTTTTGTGACTTGCTGCCCTTCCATCAAAGGCTCCGCTTCATATAGGATTTCGAATCCACCCTTAAGATCCAAACCTAGACGGACGTCTTTCAGCAAGCCCGGAGTTGTAACGGCCATTAATACAGTGATCACGAGTACGGTTCCGACGAAACTGATAATTCTCTTCATGCCGTCCTTTGTTCCCCCTTTTTACTCAATATTCCTATTATAGCGATGTCATAAAACCCAGTCAATTTATCAAAATTTGTCGGGCTTATGAAATGAACCCTTATATCCGCAAGGCAAAAGGGACCTCTTCGATTAATCGAAAGAAGATCCCTTATATGCTGATATTGTCATATAGTTCATTAACGCTGTCGCCTTCAAGGACAGAATGTCATTGACCAGTTTATGGAGGGAGGGAACGCCTTCCTTTTCATACTTGCTGCTGACACAGTTCCATATATCGTCGCTAGTCACATACTCGTACCCAATCAAATGCATTTCCTCAACCTTGCTCAAGCATACCATTTCAATGGTGCTCATCAATTCTTCCTCGCTCATTTGCTCGAGTTCCATGCATATGGCCTCCTCACTGACTCCCTGTTGTCCCTAAGTTACATTCGACATGATACATTGCTTTCCTTCTATTCCTACCATGTCCTGAAAAAAAAGTAAAGTCATCAGATGGGACAGGTAGGGCATATCCATAAGAATAGCCATGTCGTGTCATCGTATTCAGTCTTAACCAGGGAGTGGGATGGACAGTGAACAAGCAATCATTTATTAAAGGAACGCTGATTTTACTTGCAGCCGGCATATTAAACCGCCTACTCGGTTTTATCCCCCGGATCGCCCTCCCCCGGATCATCGGACCCGAGGGTGTCGGAATTTACCAACTGGGCTACCCCTTCTTTATCGTGCTCGTGACCATCATTACCGGCGGAATTCCGCTGGCCATTGCCAAAATGGTTGCCGAAGCGGAAGGCGCCGGGAAGCGGGATGCTTCCCAAAAAATTCTGCATGTCAGTCTAATGCTGACGCTTACAGCAGGCACTCTCTTTATGGGACTCAGTCTGCTCCTTGCCCCTTGGGTAACCGGCGTGCTTTTGCCGGACGAGCGTGTATACCAGACCTTTATCAGTATGACGCCCATGATGATCATCATTGCTGTATCGTCAGTCTACCGCGGATATTTCCAGGGCAAGCAGAACATGATTCCCTCCGCAAGCTCCTCCGTGATCGAGACCATTGTCCGCATTATTTGCATGCTGTGGTTTGCACATCTCTTGATGCCCAAAGGCATTGCTTATGGGGCAGCGGGTGCCATGCTCGGAACAGCCGTAGGAGAATTGATTGGCATGATCGCGCTGCTGCTGCAATACTCCGGCGAGGGACGACGAACGAGTAAACTTTTACCCAAGCCCCAAGAAGCAGTATCGGAAAAAAAAGCAGAAGAAGACTCCCCGTCGAATCAAGGCATTCTGAAACGTTTACTCGGTATTGCATTGCCTGTTACAGGGGGCAAGATGGTAGGGTCCTTTTCCTACCTGCTGGAGACGATTCTGACTAATCGCAGCCTGGCCATGGCAGGTATAGCGACGTCCGTAGCCACAGCTCAGTACGGTGCACTGCAAGGGATGATCATCCCGCTCCTGCTGCTGCCCGGTGCACTGACGGTTTCCCTGGCCATCTCTCTGGTACCTTCACTCTCGGAAGCAGCCGCCCGTAATGACCGGTCTACGATCCATAAACGTATGAATCAATCCCTTCGGCTAGCGCTTGTCTCCGGAGCTCCGTTCGCCATCATTATGTTTGTCCTGGCTGAGCCATTATGCCTACTCCTGTACAACAACGCGGAGATTAGCGATATGCTCAAAATCATGGCGCCGTTTGCCTTGTTCCTGTATGTGCAGTCCCCGCTTCAAGCTGCCTTGCAAGCACTGGACCGTCCAGGCCGGGCATTACTGAATACGTTATTCGGGGCGATCATCAAAATGAGCCTCATTGTGTATTTGGCATCCAATCCCGCCTTTGGCATAAAAGGAGCCGTCATTGCCATTATCGTAAACAGCATTGCCGTTACATTACTCCACGGTTTCAGCCTATCGAGGCTGATCGGCTTTCGATTCCGTCTGCTGGATTATGTCAAAATCGGGGCGGTTATGATCATTATGGGTGCCTGTGTCCTCTATGGGTACAAACATCTTCCGTTTTCGACCGCGCCATGGCTGCAATTTTGGGCTTCCATCGCAGCTGGTATTCTGGTCTATTTCATCATGATCTTTATGACCAAGCTGGTAACACCGCGAGATTTGGAACGTGTGCCTGTCGTCGGCACCTGGTTCAATAAATTCAGCCGTCGTTAGATCCTGTCTTTACGGTCAATGTAAATCCGGCCTTTATGGTCAATGGAGCATAGAAAAATATCCTTAAAATCCTTAGCACCGAAATTCTGGATCTCGTTCTTTAGCCAGAACCGCGTTTTTTGGATTAATTCAAGGTTCTCGTCCTGCACCTTTCCATCCAATATAAGCGGTATGGGCAGTCCTTCATACGTAATTTTATCGTAAGGAATATCTACGACTGTAGGGTTTTCTTTTTCGAATTGATTTGAAGTGGATGAAGAGTTGGTGGCGCCTGAGGTGTTGGATGAACTTGAAGAGCTATTCGAACTGCTGTCGGAGCTGCTGCCCGTATCTTTCGGAATCACGGTAAGCTGGCCGGATGTTTCGAGTATCGCAAATTCGACGTCCGCGAGGCTGTCAATGTCTTTGCCTCTCAACTGCTGCATCAGATCATCCAAATTATAGCGAAGCCTTGCCATCTCTTTGCGATGGAGTCTGCCCCGGGACACCAACACGCTCGGCTTTCCGTCAGCAAATAGCCGTATATTTCGATTTTTTAAGCCGATATAAGCAAGTCCTACCTGAATGGCAACCAAAACGGCGATAGGAGCAAGTCCCTCCCATATCGGTTTTTTAGTATCTTCAAGAACAAAAACGGCGATCTCTGCAATCATGATGGATATGACCAAATCGAAGATGGATAGCTTTCCAATTTCCCGTTTGCCCATGATTCTCATGGTGACAAAGATGACCACATACATCAGAATGGTCCGCAGAATCAGAATAGTCATATGAGACATAATCAATCCCTCCTAGCTTGCCTGACATTCTCATGTACAGCTATTCTGGCCTGCTACTGCTGTTCCCATTCGATTACAACAGATTAATTAATGGAAATCATGTTAAACCGGCAGCAAAATATTCAGTTTGTACTATATGTACAGGCTTGGCCATACAATTTAATGATCAAGATTTGTTAAGGGGGATGATTCATGGAACCGATCCGGCGAGTCTTCACTTTCAGGATCACCAATCCGATTCTTTCAGGACTATTGTATTCTTTTTTCTGGATGTTTCTTGGCGCGTTGGCGTTATCCCTGCTTCTATGGGGCAGCGGGCTGGCCGAAGATGATTTATCGTTCTACACGTTTCTTGTACATGCCGTCTCCGCCTTTATCGGAGGTTGTGTGAGCGGCAAGCGCGCAGGAAACAAAGGTTGGTATTACGGCTGTCTGACAGGGCTGGTATACGGCGTTACACTGCTCGTCATTGGTTTTCTTGCTTTGGATAGCTCCTTATCTCTCGGAGATTTGACGCTGATTGCTACGGTATTTGCTGGCGGCGCCATCGGGGGGATGTTCGGGGTCAATTTGAAAAAATAACGCTGGCTCAAATGCTCTCCATTACTTAAGGACTTCTGTTTCCCATTCTTCACGCTCATATAAAAAACAAAGCCGGCTCCCATGAGGGAGTCGGCCTTTGTTTTAACGATTACATTCCATATGTATGTGATACGTCATTATGCATCCGCATTCACACTATGGCTTATCGAGTTGCGGTCGAACGTTAACTTCGTTACATCGTTCACTTTCAAGACCACAATGTCGTCGGTAATCTCCACAATCGTGCCGTGAAGACCTCCGATCGTTACCACTTTGTCGCCCTTGGACAAGGCGCTAAGCATGGCGTTTCTGGTCTTCTGTTTCTTCTGCTGTGGACGAATAAGCAGAAAATAAAAGATGACAAACATCAGCACGAACGGCAAAATCAATCCCAAAATGCCTCCGCCGCCTTGGGTCTGTCCTGCTGCGAGATCAAATGAAGTTCCAAACATTTCTTTCCCCCCTTTCACAAACTTATCATGATGGCCATGAGCTTGCTTTAGAACCCTTTTTCATTATCATGTAGGCCGTACTTATCAAAAAACTCATCGCGGAAGTCAAGCAGACGATCTTCCATAATACTCTGACGCACATTACGCATCAAATTAATCAAGAAATGCAGGTTATGATACGTTGTCAATCTTAGTCCAAACGTTTCATCACTCTTGATCAGGTGGCGCAGATAAGCACGCGAGTAGTTACGGCAAGTGTAGCAGTCGCATTCCGGATCCAGCGGTCCGTAATCCCTGGCATATTGAGCATTTCGAACGACAAGACGGCCTTGACTTGTCATCGTTGTCCCGTTGCGAGCGATCCGCGTCGGAAGCACGCAATCGAACATATCCACACCACGAATCGAGCCCTCAATCAACGCATCGGGTGATCCGACTCCCATCAAATAGCGAGGCTTATTGTTCGGCAGCAGGGGCACCGTGTAATCCAGCACTTCATACATAAGCTGCTTCGATTCTCCCACACTAAGTCCACCAATAGCATAACCCGGGAAATCCATGGAAGTCAAATCACGGGCGCTCTGACGGCGCAGATCCTCATGCATGCCTCCCTGAACGATGGCGAATAGGGCTTGGTCTTCCGGTCTGGCATGACTCTTCAGGCAGCGTTCAGCCCAGCGAGAGGTCCGCTCGGTGGATTGTTTAACGTACTCATACTCTGCAGGATAAGGCGGGCATTCATCAAAAGCCATCATAATATCAGATCCGAGCGCGTTCTGAATCTCCATCGCAACTTCCGGGGAGATAAACAGTTTATCTCCGTTCAAGTGGGAACGGAAATGTACGCCTTCTTCCGATATTTTTCTCATTTCTGCCAAGCTGAATACCTGGAAGCCGCCGCTATCGGTCAGGATCGGACGGTCCCAGTTCATGAATTTGTGCAGTCCGCCCGCTTCTTTCACAATATCATGTCCAGGACGCAGGAAGAGGTGATAGGTGTTGCTCAAAATAATATGGGCATCCATGGCTTTTAACTCTTCCGGGCTCATGGTTTTTACGGTTGCCAATGTTCCGACAGGCATGAATGTCGGCGTATCGATCACGCCGTGCGGGGTGTGCACTCTGCCGAGCCTGGCACCTGATTGTTTGCACGTTTTAATATGTTCATAAGTAACAGCTGCTGCCATGGTGATAACCAACCTCCGAATTAATAGATAAACATCGCGTCGCCAAAGCTGAAGAACCGGTATTCCTTCTCAACAGCCTCCTTGTACGCTTTCATAATGTGTTCGCGACCGGCCAGCGCACTAACCAGCATAACCAGCGTGGATTTCGGCAGATGAAAATTCGTGATCAGTGCATCCACGACGGTAAAAGCATAACCGGGATATATGAAAATGCTCGTCCAGCCGCTGCTTTCTCGCAGAGGCTCGCCGTTTCGCTCCGATCCAACCGTCTCCAGCGTTCTGCAGGAAGTGGTTCCTACAGCGATAACCCGGCCGCCGCGCCGCTTCGTCTCATTCAGCAGCTCAGCGGTTTCCTGGGAGAGGGAATAGTACTCTTCATGCATGACATGATCCTCAACCTGATCCACGGACATCGGACGAAATGTCCCCAGTCCGACATGCAGGGTGATGAAGGCGATGTCCACTCCCTTGGCCTGGATCTGTTCCAGGAGAGCCTCCGTGAAGTGCAGGCCAGCCGTCGGTGCAGCTGCGGATCCCTCATGCTTCGCATATACGGTCTGATAACGATCGCGGTCATCCAGCTTTTCCTTAATATATGGCGGGAGCGGCATTTGCCCCAGTTCATCGAGGATTTCTTGGAAAATCCCCTTATACGAGAAGGATAAGGTGCGGGCACCCATCTCTCCTTCTTCCTCGATGACCGCTTTTAATTTTCCGTCGCCAAAGGAGATGACGTTTCCCTTTTTCAGCTTCTTGCCAGGTTTTACAAGTGCTTCCCACCGGTCTTGCCCCATATTCTTCAGCAGAAGGACCTCTGCCTTCGCACCGGTGTCTTCCTTTGCACCGAATAATCGGGCCGGGATTACCTTGGTATCGTTTAATACAAGCGTATCTCCCGGATTCAGGTAGTCTATGATGTCCGCAAACGTTTGATGGCGTATATCTCCGCTCTGTTTATCCAGCGTGAGGAGCCTGGAGGAACTTCGATCCAGCAGCGGTGTCTGCGCAATTAAATGTTCGGGTAATTCAAAATCATACAAATCCACATTCATGTCGGTCAGTCCTTCGTAATAGTCGTGTTGCGGTAATAGTGTTGGAGTATCTGCTTGTAATCATACCCTTCGTCTGCCATTCCCTTGGCACCCCATTGAGACATGCCCAGGCCATGACCAAAGCCTTTGCCGGTAAATTTAAAGCCGGGAGAGCTTTCAATCACGCGCGCTTTCCCCGTTCCATTCATCACAACGGTGCCGGAACCTTTGACATTTCCGTTGCCGCTCCCTGAGATGACGGACACCGATTGGCCGCTTGAAACCGTTGATACCGCACCATTCGCGCTCAATACAGTATAACTTCCGGTTGATTCAATATCAAACAATGTGCTTGGCAAACCGTTAAAAGCCGAGCGGAACATATCGGGATATTTCACGTCCAGCACTTGACCGTTGGCTTTAACCGCAAGGGCACGTCCAGACGGGCCTCGCTCCGTTACATCCAGCGAAGTAATGGAAGCAGGCAGGCTATTGGAGGTTTTTCCTTTTAGAGAGGCAAGCAATTGATCCGAAGTATAGGGACCGCGAACCCAGTCATAGCTGTTGGATTCCGCCACTTTCTCTAGGACGACAGCCGTTTCGCCCGGATTCATCTTGCCTACAGGCTCAACGTTCGATTGGATCAATGGGAGTGGACGCACGTTCGTATCCTTGGCGGTAACCGTCATATACAGGAGTCCTGCCGATGTTTTGTTTCCGGTTTCCTTCACATTGTCCTCACGTACATAACCTGTAACGCCACTCGGAAGAAGTACATGATACCAAGATTTAAGCGCTGCCTGGGACGAGGAGTCTCCAGGGCTTTCCACCGCGGCAAACAGATCGTTACGGTTACCCCACACCTCGGTGGAATCTGCCGTCATTCCTCCGCTATTGGATGAAAAGACCGTTTCCACAATTTTACCGTCCTTCATGACAACTTCGCCGTCGGTTGCATCCACTGCTTGAATAATGCTCGGATACTCATAGGCGGTCCCGTAATAAGCCTGGCTTAACGTTGTGTCCACGACATGAGCTACTTCGAACTTATTACCTTGGAAGAGCGCATAGCTGCGGGCTGCCACAGCCTGTGCTTTCAGTGCTTCAGCCCCCCAAGTAGACGGCACCTCGGCTCCAACGACGGAATACAGGTACTGCTGGAACGGGAGCTCATTGACAAGATACAATTGACCGTTCTTTTGTCCGATCTCCAAAACGCCTCGATACGAACGATCCGATCGTTCCTTCACATTCGTCCCGGCGCCTGAAGTCCCTTCTAGCCGCAATACGGACTGACCACCCGACAACATATAATGCTGTGTCTCTTGAGGAGTCGCCAGGTTGAGACTTACATCTCGTCTCATAATCAGACCTGCAGCGGACGCATTCTGTTCAACGAGGGAGCCGGATAGTTTAGAAGCTTCCTGTTTGACTGCAGCAAGGTCGGCTGTGTTGGCTGCCTCGCCGACCCACACCTCATAAGCGGATGCACCTCCGCTGGGCACCACTACATTAAACGCATCCATGCCGGCATCCGCATACGTCTTACGCACAGACTCGGCTTCAGCCTCCGATCCGTACGATCCTGCTGACAGATGCAGCCCGCCTTTAACCGAAGGCGTTTGACCATTCAGATGAGCAGCCGCCGTCTTTGCCGTTCGCGCAGCCCCGTCCAAGGCCGCTTTCTCTGTTTCGTACATACCTGCATATAGTTTGTAAACATTGCCGTCCGCAAACAGCAACGGTTTGTCATTCGTCGCTTGCAGTTTTTTTGCTGCTTCCGAAGCCGTTTTCCAATCCGTGGTCTCAAGCACCTTGACGCGGTATGTATCCACACTCATTCGGACCTGCTGGTTTGCTGGGATGTTTATCAAAGCCTGCTGTGCACCGGATGCAAGCAGCGATGCCGTCAGAGCCTCAGTGGATTTCAGTGTTACGGCATTGGTTATTGATTTATACTGGCTTCCCAGATCCAGGAACATCGCAACACGAATCGTATCTATTGAAGGAGCGGCCGCATGTACCGCAGGCGCGCTCCATAAGGTTCCGGCAACAGCCAATGACAAGAGTCCTTTGGTGGTCCAACCGAATAATGATTTCGTCCAGTTCCTATCCATTTACGTATTTCCTCCTGTAGCTATTAGGATTTGGTATGAATGTAATGATTCTATAATCTAACGACGATCCTCAGGGAAGGGAATACCTAAATGTTGATAAGCTGTGGGCGTTACAACTCGTCCCCGGGGTGTACGCTGCAAGAAACCGATCTGTAGGAGATACGGTTCATATACATCTTCAATGGTTTGGCTTTCTTCTCCAATGGTTGCCGCAATGGTATCGAGACCTACTGGTCCCCCGCGGAAGCTTTTGATCATGGCATTCAGCATTTTATGATCGATAAAGTCCAGACCCATCGGGTCGATCTGCAGCATCTTCAACGCTTCCTGAGCGATGCTAGGCGTGATCATGCCATCTCCTCGAACCTGGGCGTAATCACGCACCCTTTTCAAGAGTCGGTTGGCTATGCGTGGCGTCCCGCGCGATCTCAGGGCAATCTCTTCCGCTGCCTCTCCTAATATCTCGATCTCCAAAAGATCGGCGTTGCGCGACACAATGTAACTCAACTCGTCGACCGTATAGAATTCCAGACGGCTTACCACGCCAAAACGGTCCCTTAGCGGCGCAGAGAGCAATCCAGCCCGGGTGGTGGCGCCAATTAAGGTGAACGGTGGCAGATCTAGACGAACTGAGCGTGCGCTTGGCCCTTTGCCGATCATAATATCCAGCGCAAAATCCTCCATCGCCGGATACATCACTTCCTCTACCGTCCGATGCAGGCGATGGATCTCATCAATAAACAGGACGTCTCCTTCCTGCAGATTGGTGAGAAGCGCAGCCAGATCTCCCGGACGCTCAATGGCCGGACCGGAAGTCGTACGGAGATTAACGCCAAGCTCGTTGGCGATAATATTCGCCAGCGTCGTTTTTCCGAGTCCTGGAGGTCCGTACAACAACACATGGTCAAGCGCTTCGTTACGCATTTTTGCCGCTTCGATATATACCTTGAGATTTTCCTTAACTTGATTCTGTCCTATATATTCAGCCAAATAACGTGGACGAAGACTAAGCTCGACAGCCTGCTCGTCCATCATCAGATTGGCGGAAATAATTCGATCATCCATCTATTAAACTCCTCTCCTGCAGCGATCCTCTAGCCGGCGTATAGCTGCTGCAGTGCCCGTTTCATCAGCACGTCAACGGATTCACCGCTTGCGGCAGAATCCTTAATCTTAAGCCAGACCTTATCCAGCTCGCTATCCGTATAACCAAGAGCCTTCAGTCCTTCACGTGCCTCAGACCACGCCGAGCCGTCAGCTTCCGGTTCAGGCTCCTGAATGGCAAACAGACCGGTCATCATGCTCGCATTTCCGAATCCCTCGAGCTTGTCCTTCAGATCCAGAATCATGCGCTGCGCTGTTTTCTTACCGATTCCCGGAAGCTTGATCAAGAAGGATACATTCTCTTGGTAGATCGCGGAAACCACATGGTCCGGAGATCCCCCGCCCAATATGCCGAGCGCCACACGCGGGCCGATTCCCGAGACTTCGATCAGTTTACGGAACAGCTTCTGTTCCTCCCGCGTCGGAAATCCAAACAGCAGGATGGCATCCTCACGGACATGATGATGGGTAAACACCGTAATAGTTCCTTCGGTTTTGGCAAAAGCATATGGATTCGGGCAGAACACCCGATACCCTACCCCTTGAACATCCAATACAATATATTCACTCTCTAAATGGACAACCTGTCCCCGTAAAAAATCGATCATTTTCGCAATACCTCATTTAACTTGGAATTCAGTGTATAGGAATGAGCGTGGCAGATCGCTACAGCCAGTGCATCCGCCACATCGTCAGGTTTGGGAATGCTCTGCAGCTTCAGGAACATCCTGACCATCTCCTGCACCTGTTTCTTCTCGGCCTTTCCATAACCGACAATGGCCTGCTTCACCTGCATCGGCGTATATTCTGCAATCGGGAGCCCGCGCTGGACCGCAGCCAGGATGAGCACTCCTCTGGCCTGTGATACAGACATCGCCGTGGTTACATTCCGGTTAAAAAATAACTTCTCGAAAGCAACGGCCTCAGGCTCATATTTATCAATAAGCTGCCCCATGCCCTCGTACACGTGGTGCAGCCTCTCTTCATCCGGAGTATGGGCTTCCGTCTGGATACAGCCATACTGTACCGGCGTGACTTTACTTCCAACCTTATCTACAAACCCGAAACCCACAATCGCAATCCCGGGGTCGATCCCTAAAATGCGCAAACCAATCTCTCCTCTGATGAAGCGAACATATGTATCGTTCTCTCATTATAACAAAAGATCGACCACTGTTGAGGAAAAACTTTGATCCTTTAAGCACCGGTTACGTATCCTCTGTATTGAGACCGCTAACATACCTGTGCAACGCAAAAAACTGCCCGGTAAATTTCCGGGCAGCAGCATTTTCGGTCACCAAGCGACAAGGCTGGGAGGTTCTATGGGGTCGGGTTCATGACATTTTCAGCCATATCCCGGGCATAGTCGCTAAAGGTTGACAGAACACTGTTATACTCTTCCATATCTTGAATTCGAATACCTTCCTCAAGCTGCTGAATCACATCTCTAGGCAAAGACGACTCCATCGAACCGACATCCAGCTGAAAGAAGGTCCGCATCACTTTCTCTTCCTCCGGTGGTCCATCAAACAAGGTTAAGTTTCCGTTGGAATCAATGCTCATATAGGCTTGCCTCTTACAGGTGGGTGAAAGGTCGGATACGGTTTGCTCCAGCCAGACTTCACCCTTGTTATCCAATCGTCCCTGCCATAAAGGATTTTTATTCATCAGTTCATAAATACCATCCGCCGTAAGCTTTCCCAAATCCTGTTCTTCGATGCCACATACATAGGTGATCCGAACATGAACATGCTTCTTTCCCTTCGAGGTATTCAGCTTTTGCATGAATTCCCTCTGATCCTGCCGGCGTTCTTCCAACTTATCATCCTCAATCTGCAAGTAATGCATCGTTTCTACGGCCAGTGGCGTATCGTCGGATGCAGCAGTGAGCAGCTTATTCATCTGATCCTTTATATTCTGGCCGGACCATATCATGATACCTGCGATCAATAGGATCGCACAGGACCAAATCGCGCGTCTCCAGCGTCTCCAGCGTTTTCTGAACAGCTTCTTAAAGAAATGAAAAACACTCAAGGTTATCCCCTTCTATTCAATGTTTTTCATATTGTGACCGGGAAGCTGCCAAATTATTCAGTTCCGCTTTTGCCATCAGCCTCATTTTCAATCCAAAACAAAGAAAGACCGCCTTCAGTTACACTGAAAGCAGTCTTTCGATCGAATCGGGATGACACGATTTGAACATGCGACCCCCTGGTCCCAAACCAGGTGCTCTACCAAGCTGAGCTACATCCCGTTATTTAATGCCGGTGAAGGGACTCGAACCCCCACGGTTTCCCTCACGATTTTGAGTCGCGCGCGTCTGCCAATTCCGCCACACCGGCACAATGTAATTTCATAATGAGTTAAGTAATTGTTTAAAAAATGGCACGCCCTGAGAGATTCGAACTCCCGACCTTTTGATTCGTAGTCAAACGCTCTATCCAGCTGAGCTAAGGGCGCAAAATGGAGCGGACGACGGGAATCGAACCCGCGACCCTCGCCTTGGCAAGGCGATGCTCTACCGCTGAGCCACGTCCGCAATGTAATATGTATTCCGTCTTATGCTCTCTTGGTAAAGATGGTGAGCCATGAAGGACTCGAACCTTCGACACCCTGATTAAAAGTCAGGTGCTCTACCAACTGAGCTAATGGCTCTTATTACTAAGAGTAAATGGCGGAACTACGGGATACTCTCTCTTCGT